>NZ_JAYWCU010000261.1:0-58678 GCF_043780375.1 Emticicia sp.
TTATTACTCATCACCAACATTTGCCAAATGTGCCTTCGGCCGAAGAAATGGCAAAGAATGGTATGGATGTAATGGAAACAAGTGCCAAACTATTGGAGAAATTGGAAGAGCTAACACTCTACATGATTGATGCCAACAAGAAAATTGAGGCGTTGCAAGAGAAGGTAAAGACGCTTGAAAAAGCACAAAAATAAAAAGTACAGAATCAATTACAGAGATTGCAATAATTATTAAAATAATTCAATATCAGTGATTTTAAATATATTGATTTTTATGGGTTAGGGTTTATTTTAAACGCCACTGCACACGATTGCGGTGGCGTTTTTTGTTGTGTATTTTGATTATTTCTGTAGATATTCACGGGTAGGAATCAAAGGAATATCAGTTTTATAGAAAGTGTTGACCGTTTTGATTATTTAGTTTGCTATAATAGCATTGCCGAGTGCTGTTGGCATTCCCCCCAGCAGACGAGAAAAAATTGTCGCTTGGATAGGAGAAATCTATTGATACCCCGTTAAAATTTATCATTGTGAGGTTTTTTAGCGTTTATGTTGCAACTAAAGATGAGTGAAATTTATATAATTATTTCTATATAAAAAACAATGTTTTTTATATAGATTTGCTTTTATTTTTTTTATAAAGTACTTATATTCAATGACTTAGCAAAAATGTACCTTATGAAAATCAGGTGTTTTTACGTAGTATTGATTCCCTAAAAATACCTTCATTATAGCATAAAACCACAAATAAAGAAAAAAATATGTATCATTGCGATTAGTTTTTAAAACCTCTTTCTTAGTATCATGCAAAAATCAAAATCTGTCAACTATTCACGTACCACCATTACCGAGCTGATGATTCCTGCTTACGCCAATTTTGGTGGCAAGATTCACGGAGGCATTTTATTATCGTTGATGGACAAAGTAGCTTATGCTTGTGCATCGAAACACGCAGGGGCGTATGTGGTAACGGTTTCGGTTGATGGCGTAAATTTTTTGCAGCCAATCGAAGTGGGCGAGTTGCTTTCGCTCCATGCGTCGGTAAATTATGTGGGGCGTAGCTCGATGGTTATTGGCATTAGAGTAGTGTCGGAAAACGTAAAAACAGGCGAACAAAAACATACCAATACTTCATATTTTACGATGGTTGCTAAAGACGATGAAGGCAAACCGACGGAAGTTCCGGTATTGATTTTGGAAAACAAGGATGATGTTCGTCGTTTCCTCGAAGCCATCAAACGCAAGCAATTGCGAGAAGCATACAAAGATGATTTCGACAACGAAAAATCAAGTATGCACGTGAATGAAAATATACATCTACTTGATAATGAGCGAGTTATCTACAAGATTTTAGAATAAAAAACCTATAAAATCAACAAACTTTTTATGCTAAAAATAAGCATTACTTTCATTATTTTCTTATTCTTGAGTTTCAATCTCTTAGCTCAAAACGCTGATATTGATTTACTCAAAAATATCAACGTCAATCGCAATCAAAACCTTGATAAACCATTTAAGTTCATCAGTGAAACAGTCTATCCTGTTAGCTTGGCTATGCCAATTGGATTGCTTGGTATAGGTTTAATAAAACATGATAAGATATTACAACAAAAAGGACTTGTAGCTTTGACTTCATTGACGATTTCGATGGGTGCAACCTACGTTTTAAAAAAAATCATCGACCGTCAAAGACCTTCAATAACTTACCTGTTTATTCAACCTGTTATTATAGAAACCAATGGTTCTTTTCCTTCGGGACATACAACCGCCGCTTTTGCGACCGCTACTTCATTTACTTTGGCTTACCCAAAATGGTACGTGGCAGTGCCAGCTT
This sequence comes from Emticicia sp., assembly GCF_043780375.1. GTDB lineage: Bacteria > Bacteroidota > Bacteroidia > Cytophagales > Spirosomataceae > Emticicia. The sequence continues at coordinate 1,834 of NZ_JAYWCU010000261.1, forward strand.
ATACGTGGGCAAGTATGGTTGCGTACTCTCGTTTGCATTTGGGCGTACATTATCCAAGCGATATTTTGGGAGGAGCAATCATTGGAGCAGGTTCGGCATGGTTGAGTCATAAGGCAAATAGTTGGTTACAAAAGAAGGAACAAAGAAAAAAATAAAGCATAGTTTTCTGACAATGAATGCTTTAACAAAAAAAATCGAGCTACACGGTTTTGTGCAACTCGACTTTAACGAAGATTCTCAATTCTTCATTTATTATTTAGGCATAATCAATGTATCAATTACATGGATAACACCGTTGCTTTGATTTACATCAGCGATAGTAACTTTCGACGTTCCACCTTTTTCATCTGTCAAAATCACATTTTTACCTTTCATTGAAACTTTCAAAGTACCACCTTGAACAGTTTTCAATGTTGCTGTTCCATTACCAGCTTTAATTTTAGCTGCAAGGTCTTTAGCATTCAATTTTCCTGCAACTACATGGTAAGTAAGAATAGTTGTCAATGTACCTTTATTTTCAGGTTTTACTAAAGTTTCAACTGTTCCTGCAGGCAATTTTGCAAATGCTTTGTTGGTTGGAGCAAAAACTGTAAACGGACCAGCACTTGAGAGTGTTTCTACTAAACCAGCAGCTTTTACAGCGGCTACTAATGTAGTATGGTCTTTAGAGTTTACTGCATTTTCGATAATGTTTTTTGAAGGATACATTGCTGCACCACCTACCATTACTGTTTTTTCCATTTGTGCGAAAGAGCTCATTGATACAAGAGCTGAAACGATCATTACTGCTAATTTTTTCATTGTTAAGTTTGTTGCGGAACGCCGCATCGTTTTGTTTTTTAAAATTATTTGATTTCTTATTTGTTGATTATAATGAAAGCATTCGTTGAATCATTTTGTTTAAGAAACTTTTTTGATTTTGTGATTGCTTATTATGATTCAATTAACGGTAGTGAGTTGAACTTGGATTTATTTTTTATAAAAAAAATCATAACTAATTGATAATCAAATACTTACAAATAAAAAAAGTCTCTCAATGAAATTGAAAGACTTTCTGATAAAACTCAAACCTATTTTTTTCTAATTACAGCAGTCGCCACATTCGTTGTATTTAATTAATTTTTCTCCAATCAGTTCCGTCAGAAATTAAATATAAGGTATTCCCGGGCAAAACATATTGATAAGTAGAAGATGCCCCTGTTTTGAAAACAAGACTCATTTGAAGTGAACCAGTACCATGATTTATGATAAGATACTCTCGTCCAACAATGCCACTTGGCGAAGGTAAGGTTACTAAGTCTCCAGGGCCGGGTCCAGTATAAATGAGTTTGTAATGAGCATTTGAAAGCGTAATGCTTGATGAAAAAAGTACAGTTGAGGCATTGATAGAGCCACTTATTCGGACATTGCCGTTTACCTGTAATTTTCCGTCAGAGTTTGTTGCTAAACTTGATACATTCATATTTATACCTACAATATCGTTTGTAAAATCGCCACCGATAAGCGGAGAAGATGAAGTGGTATTTTCAATATATAATTTGTTACTACCGAGTTCATTATAACCTGCTTGGCTACCAATAGCTACATTATTATTACCCGTAGAATTTTGCCTCAATGCCTCTCCTCCAAGTCCAACATTTCCAGTTCCTGTTGTGTTTGCATTTAGGGCAGAATTCCCTATACCAACATTATAGCTACCCGTAGTATTATAGCGTAATACCATATTACCAAAAGCATTATTAAACATTCCAGTTGTGTTCTGATGGAGTGTGTAGTTTCCGTAAGCCATATTGAGAATCCCAGTGGAATTTGAAGTTAAACTTTCAATTCCAGTTGCAATATTGCCATTTCCAGAGGTATTGGAGGTTAAAGCCCTACTACCTATTGCAATATTGTTACCTCCCGAACTCGAAGATAAAGTTTCGTTTCCTAATGCTATGTTATTACTTCCTGTAAGTGCTGCTGCTAAAGCTTTGAATCCCACCACGATATTATTACTACCTGTAGTATTTAGCAACATTGCTTGATATCCAACGGCGATATTCTGGCTACCTGTTGTATTTGCTGACAAAGCATTGAATCCATTGGCTACATTATAGATACCAGTCGTGTTATCACTTAAAGCCTGATAGCCAATACCTACGTTTCCATCAACTGTATTTACATTGAGGGCTTCTTTACCAATAGCAACATTAAAACTACCAATTGTATTATTTTGTAATGCTCCAAAACCCAACGCTGCATTACTGCCACCTGTTGTGTTGAAATACATAGCTGAAGTACCAATGGCTACATTATTGCCACCCGATGTATTGCTTAAAAGTGAAGCATGACCAACAGCTGTATTGCCGTAGCCTGTAGTATTGGCTCTCATTGAAGACATACCGATGGCAGTATTTATTTGCCCAGCCGTAGCTGGGTTGAGTGCATTACGTCCAAAAGCGGTATTTACTTGGTTATTGACCGTAGAGGGACGATAAAAAGTCGTACCCGATGGCAAAATGGTTACACTCGTTGAGTTATCTTGCACAGTAAAATGCGACTGAGCTAAACTATCAAAGCCTAACAAGCTGATAATGAAGTAAATAAGTATTTTTTTCATAGTAAAAATTTATTTTAAAGATTAATAATTTCAAAAAAAGCTTTTTTCCGTCGGCGTGAAGGTTTAAGCGTTTCACCATTTTGAAAAATGATTTGCTCTTCATGGATTTGCTTAATGCAATCAATATTGATAATGACCGATTTATTTATACGAAAGAATTTTGGATAGCCTTGAAAACGATTTTCTATTTCTTTCAATGTGGTAGCTACGCAAATTTTCTTTCCGTCGGAAAAGAAAATACGGGTATAATTGATGTCGGCTTGTAGGCGTACTACTTCATCGGGATTAATGGTTTTTCGACCGCCGATAAAAATTGATGGTTGGCTCATTGCTTTTGTTTTTAAATTTGACGTTGCAAAGCTCTACCAAAAAATAAGAAGAAAATAGGATTGAAAAACGGGAATAAAAACCGTTTTTAGCGTAGCCAAAAACCGTCATTTAACGGTTTTTACTAAGGAGAAATACGCAGTTATTTGCAGAAAAAACTGCTATTACAAGTGTTTCAAGAAAGATACAATTTTATGCCTCTTGAATCTTGATTTTAACTTTCTACTTTTACGGCAATTCAAAGTTTTTAAAAATTTAAACTCAAATTAAACAATGAAAAAATTGCTGATTCTTACAAATCTAATTTGGCTGTCTTTTTTTGTATTTACAGGTTTTAAACCCATAAAAGAAATTTCATTAATACCACCTTCATCCAATTATCATTTGGTTGATGCTAGCCTCGCCAAAACAATGGCTGATAGTTATCGAAAAAGCTATATTAACATTACTAAAAATATAGGGACAAAAAAAGTAAGTAGCTCTCAAGATTCAAGGTCAATTTGGTTTAGCTTAGATATGCTCAAATCCTTCATTGCTGATATTGAAACCCAAGGAAGTAACTCAGGTGTGATGCCAAGTGGGTTAAGGTTTTATTTTATTCAATACCCCGCCAAAATATTTCCAATAGGCAATAATTATGCTTATTTTGATGGAGTAAATCCTACATTTCAGAATTTACATTCTTTGATGTCGGTTCCTACTTATTTGGATAGAGGATTAAAAGTACATGTAGATTATGACCCAAGAAAAGGAAGTATGCCGATTTCGGATGTTTTTGATAGCTTAATAGCAGCCGAAAAAAGGAACAAAGAAATAAATAAGAGCATATCGAATAGCTTTGACGCATTGAAAGCTAATGTTTTATTGTCTCATAATTTAAAAGTTTCGGGCGATGACAGCGACCCTGCCAATATTGCCAATAAAGGGCAAATGATACCTCCCCCATTTAATACAAGAATAGCCACGGGGACGAATGTACCATGCTCAGGAGCAAATTTGATGATATACTTTGATGGAAACACTAATTGTGGATTCAAACCAGACGTGGGAATAAAAGATTCAGAAAAAAAAGATTAAAAAAAACAGACAATGGAAAGGATTGAGTTTTTAAAGAATTTTGTGGTTTTTTCAGAGTTAATATCTTTTGTAATAGGCATCTATTTTATTAAAAAAAATACTCCTATTCATTGGAAACTCTTTCCATGCTATTTAGGCATAATCGTTTTGGTCGAAATATTAGCTTGGTATTTTAATCATCAAAAATTATATGACTTGAATGTGTATTTATATCGTTTTTTAGACCCTTTTCTGTTTATTTTTCTGTTTGTTTTGTATGATAAAATTTTAAAAATCAATCGGAAGCATTTGATAGTTGCTTTGTTCAGCTTGATGTATATTATTTGCTGGATTCTTGAATATTACATCTTACCAAAAGCAAGATTTGCTTCCATGTCGATGTCATTTAGTGCAGGCAGCTTATTGTTATTAATACTAATTTTGATTTATTTTTATAGGTTAATTTATTCCGAAAAAATCCTGTTTTTCTATCATCAGCAAGCTTTTTGGGTGAGCCTTGGAATCTTGGTTTATTATTTAGGAAGTTTCCCTTTTTATGGACTTTTTAATGTACTTATTCAAAAATATCAATCATTATATTTAATATATCTTCAAAGTGTATTGGTTTTAAGTAGCCTAATGTACTTTTTATTTGCAGCAAGTTTTATATGGGGGAAAGAGAAATAATCATATTCATTGTTATTGCCAATGTGATTCTGCTGGTTTTTATCGGCGGCATTATTGTGTTTATTTTTCAGTATCGAAGAAGAAAAATTTTGTATGAAAGTGAGAAAGAGTTACTTTCAAAAATTCATCAAGAAGAGATTCTCGGCAATCAAATAGAAATTCAGACTCAAACCATGCGAGATATTGGGAGAGAAATTCATGACAATGTAGGGCAAAAACTTACTTTGGCTTCAATTTATTCGCAACAAATCGCTCATGCCAATCAATATCCAGAGTTAAGTCAGAAAATAGAAAATATCAGTAAGTTGCTCAATGAATCATTACAAGACCTTCGCCAATTGTCCAAGTCATTGGTGCAACCACAATTGGCTCAATCTAATTTGCTGGATTTACTAAAAGAAGAAGCTACTCAAATCAATCAAACAGGCGTAAAACTAAAAATTAAAACAGAACTTACCGAAATAAATTTAGATATTAGCTCAAAGAATTCTGTTTTTAGAATATTGCAAGAATTTATGCAAAATAGCTTAAAACACTCAAATTGTAGAAATATTGTCATAAATATCAGTAAAATTGAAGAAAAACTCAAAATTTCCATCGAAGATGATGGCATAGGATTCGACCTCGAAACAAAAAAACAAGGCATCGGTTTATCAAACATGAAACGCCGAGCCAACGAAATCGGTGCTGATTTTGATTTTAAATCTGAAATTGAAAAAGGAACAAAATTGATACTTACAATCATTCACTAAACCAAACTCCCCACCGAAGCAGTGGCTTAAAAAAATGACCTATAAAGTAGTAGTAGTAGATGACCATCTGCTCATTGCCAAGGCTATTAGCTCAATAATTGAAGGTTTTAGTGGTTTTGAGGTGCTTTATGAAGCCGAAAATGGCAAGGTTTTAATTGATAAATTTAAGGTTCGAGTCAATATCCCTGACATTGTTTTGATGGATATTTCGATGCCCATCATGAACGGTTTTGAAACAACACAATGGCTTACCGATAATTATCCAGACATTTTAGTTATGGCTCTTTCGGTGCAAGATGATGATGAATCGCTCATAAAAATGATAAAATCAGGTGCAAAAGGTTATTTGCACAAAAACGTTCATCCCGCCGAGTTAGAAATTGCACTCAAAACACTCATTGACAAGGGGATGTATTTTCCTGCGTGGGCAACGAGCAAAATTTTTATGAGTATTTCAAAAAAAGACGATAAGAAAACCACCAACGAAATAAAACTAAGCGACCGTGAATTGGCATTTTTGAACTTTGTTTGCACCGAACTTACATATAAAGAAATTGCAGACCGAATGTGTTGTAGCCCCCGAACGGTGGAAGGTTATCGAGATGCCCTGTTTGAAAAATTAGGTGTTAAAACTCGTGTTGGCTTGGCTATGTATGTTGTCAAAAATAATATTTCATGACAAAATATCTTCTGTATCTTCTCCTAAATCTGGGGCTGTCCATGAAGGTTTTGCGGGAGTTTCTGAAAATTTCAACGGTACTCCAATACTTTTAAACTTACCTGCAATTTGGTGTTCTTCTTCCAAAATCATTTCTCTCGCTTGCAAATGTGGGTCGTTGTGGAGTTCGTCCAATTCATTAATTGCTGTAATCAAAACATCATTTTTTATTCCAAAACCTACCCAATAAGTCCTTGATTGTGAGGCGATTAGTTCCGAAATTTGACTTTTATATTCACTTGTATTTTCTTTATTTTCAGGAATAATAAAAGCTATCCAATCTGGTTTTCCGACAAGCAAACAAAATTTCTGCCAAAACTTGGGTTCAAGTGTTCCCAAAGCTATAAACTTCTGGTCAGAGGTTTTATAGATTCCATAGTTTGACAAACCACCCGACAAAGCAAAATTTCCTCTTGAATTTTGCCAAGAAAGTAATTTGTTATTAGGGCTGTCCGATGGGTCGGTTGGTTGGTAAATTGTCGCCAGCAACGGCATCACAGCATCGGTCATTGAAACATCAACTTGCTGCCCTTTACCCGTTTGCGAACGAGCATAAATAGCTGATAATGTGGCGATTACGCACATATACGAACCTCCCGCAATGTCGGCAAGCTGCACGCCTGCGACAATTGGCTCATCGGATTTTCCTGTAACGCCCAACACGCCTGCAAGGGCGGTATAATTCAAATCATGCCCCGCCAAATGAGCATAAGGCCCTGTTTGACCATAGCCTGTGATGCTCACATAAATTATTTTATCGTTAATTTTTTTAGCATCTTCATAACTAATGCCAAATTTATCCAAGAATTTTGGGCGAAATTGCTCAACCACAACATCGGCAGTTTTGACTAATTCCATGAAATTTCTTCGCCCCTCTTCACTCGTAAAATCAAGCGAAACACTTAGTTTAGAGCGATTAAAGGCTAAATAATTCATTGAAACACCATTTTTATATGGCGGAAAATTTCGCACATAATCTGGTTGTTTAGGGTTTTCAATCTTAATTACTTCCGCTCCCATATCGGCCATGAGCATAGTTCCGAGCGGGCCTGGCAACAGACGAGTAAGGTCTAAAATTCGTATTCCTTGAAGTGGCCCTTGGGTCGGCTTTCGATTAGGCATCATGATTCTCCTATTTTGGATTAAAGATAAACTCTTTGCGTGGAAAAACAAAAAAGCCATTGAAAGTAGAAACTTTCGATGGCTTTTGAAACATTGATATTTTGTTACTTCATTTTTCTTAATATTTCCCTCATTTCTGCCTCGTCCATTTCGCCAACAGCTCTCCAAACCTGTTTTCCTTTTTTTATAATTACATAAGTTGGTATTTCTTCTACTTTAAAAGTTAAGGCAATATTGTCGCTTTTTTCAGCATCTATTTTCAATAATATAATATCTTTATTCTCGTCAGCGATTTTGTTCAAAATTGGTGTCATTTTTTTGCATGGGCCACACCATTCGGCATAAAAGTCTATCAAAACTAAGTCATTTGTTTTCACAATTTGGTCGAGGTTTTCGATCGTAAAAGCCGCAATCGGTTGAGTTGTGATATTATCAGAGGCATACGGCTTGCTCGAAGACGTCCATTTGGCAAAACCACCAGCCATGTCATAAACTTCTTTAAAGCCTAAATCACGCAAAAAAGTAGCGGCATCAGCACTACGTCTGCCCGAAAAACAATAAACAAACACAGGTCGATTTTTATCTAATTTAACCTTCACCAAATCTTCAAAATTATCGTCATTAAAATTCAAGTTTGCTGATTTTTTCAAATGTCCACGAAGGTATTCTTCTGTCGTTCGGACATCTACTAATTGGGCAACTCCTATTTTTTCTTTCAATTTTATATCAAAATCATTGATTGTAAGTAAGAAAGGGTCTTTATTTTGTGAGAAAGTATTTGAACTGAACAATAAAAGTAAAATGATTAGAAAGCGTTTCATTTGAGTACGAATAAGATATAATTACAACAGTAATCAAGCAATTTTCAAGCCAAAATAAAAAGCCATCTATTGGTTGATAGATGGCTTTTTAACGAATATTTTTTGTTTTTATTCTATATCTTACGAATGAATCGAACGATTAGCGGTTGCTGCTAAAGCGGCTTCTTTCAACGCCTCCATATAAGTTGGGTGAGCATGCGAAATACGGGCAATGTCTTCAGCACTGGCCCTAAATTCCATGGCTGTTACGGCTTCGGCAATCATATCGGCAGCTCTCGCTCCGATAATATGCACGCCTAAAATTTCGTCAGTTGTTGCATCTGCCAACATTTTCACCAAACCATCTGTATCTCCGCTGGCAGTGGCACGTCCAAGAGCTTTGAATGGAAACTGACCTACTTTATAAGCTATGCCTTTTGCCTTTAATTCTTCTTCCGTTTGACCAACCGAAGCCACTTCTGGCCAAGTATAAACCACACCTGGAATCAAATTATAATTAATATGTGGTTTTTGTCCAGCCATTATTTCTGCTACCAAAACACCTTCTTCTTCAGCTTTATGGGCAAGCATTGCTCCTCGAATCACGTCACCAATGGCATAAATACCTTTCACATTGGTTTCTAAAGTATGCTCATCAACAACAACTTTGCCTCGATCGGTTATTATGCCAACTGTTTCTAAATTTAAACCATCAATATAAGCACGGCGACCTATGCAAACTAAGCAATAATCACCTTTTATTTCTACTGGTTTTCCATCTGCACCATCACCAGTCACGGTTACTTCTTCACCAGAGTTTTCGATTTTCGTAACTTTGGTGTTGAAAAAGAATTCAGCACCTAATTTTTTTATCGACTTTTGGAGTTCTTTACCCATCGTTTTATCCATTGTCGGAATCATCGAATCAGCAAATTCTACAAAAGTTACTTTAGCACCCAAACGAGCATAAACCGAACCTAATTCAGCACCAATGACACCCGCCCCAATAACAATTAGGTGTTTTGGAATTTCGGATAAATTTAGAGCCTCTGTACTTGTAATGATTCGCATGGGTGACTTTCCACTTTTATCATAGTTCATAAAAGGCAAAATCATTGGCTTTGAACCTGTAGCAATGATGACTTGCTCGGCAGTAATATTTTCTTCTGCACCATCATTTTTTGTAATTTTGATGGTGTTTTTATCTACAAATGAGCCAAAACCATTATAAACTGTAATTTTATTTTTCTTCATCAAGAAATTTATGCCTGTATTCATTTTCCCGACTACACCATTTTTACGGCCAATCATGGTGGAAAGATTGGCAACTGGAGCGGGAATTTCGATACCATGCTCGGCAAAATGATGGGCTGCATTATAAAAATGCTCCGAAGAATCAAGCAATGCTTTTGATGGAATACAGCCAACGTTAAGGCAAGTTCCACCCAAAACGCTATATTTTTCGATAATGGCAACTTTTTTGCCTAATTGTGCCGAGCGAATCGCCGCCACATATCCACCAGGGCCTGAGCCGATAATTACTACGTCGTATTGCATTTATTTGGTTATCTCTTTGGGAGAAATGAGATTTAAGATTTGAATAAAACATTGATAATACTCTAATTATCAAACAATTACACACCCAATAACATTCTCGTAGGGTCTTCCAATAGTTGTTTTACTCTTACCAAGAAACTTACCGAATCTTTTCCATCAATCGTGCGGTGGTCATAGCTTAAAGCTACATACATAATCGGACGAACAACGATTTCGCCATTGATTACTACTGCACGCTCAACAATATTGTGCATACCCAAAATAGCCGATTGCGGTGCATTGATAATTGGCGTTGAAAGCATCGAACCAAAAATTCCACCATTGGTGATAGTAAAAGTTCCGCCCGTCATTTCTTCAATTGTTAGCTTGTTTTCTCTTGCTTTTCCTGCCAAACGAACTACTTCTGCTTCGATTTGAGCAAAATTCATTTTTTCAGCATTACGAATAACTGGTACAACCAACCCTCGTGGAGCAGAAACTGCAATGGCAATATCCGAATAATCATTAAACACAATTTCATCGCCATCAATGTATGAATTTACTACTGGGAACTCCTGTAAAGCAATCGCACAAGCCTTCGTGAAGAAAGACATAAATCCTAAACCTACGCCGTGTATTTCTTTGAATTTATCTTTGTATTTTCCTCTCAAATCCATGATTGGCTTCATGTCAACTTCATTGAAAGTCGTTAACATTGCTGTTTCTTGCTTCACAGCAACCAAACGTTTGGCGATGGTTTTACGCAATGAAGACATTTTTTCACGGCGAGAAACTCTATTTCCTTGCGGAATTGCTACTTGTGGAGCTGTTGGTTTGGCTGGCTGTGGTGTAGGAGTTGCTGCTGGCTTTTCGGCTTTCATAGCATCGTCTTTGGTAATGCGTCCACCAATGCCAGTTCCTTCTAAAGAGGCTGCATCAATGCCTTTTTCAGCTAAAACTTTAGCTGCTACTGGTGATGGATGTCCTGCAGCATAACTTGAATCAGAAGCTGCTGGTGCTACACTCGGTGTGGTTGTAATGGGTTGTATCGCTACTACACCCACTCCACCAACGGTAATTTTGGCAACAATTCCGCCAACTGGCACTACTTGTCCTGCTTGGGCAACAATTGTCAAAACACCATTTTCTGGTGAAGGCAATTCAAATGTTGCTTTGTCAGATTCTAACTCACATATAACTTCGTCCATTTTAATATTGTCTCCATCTTTTTTGCTCCAAGCGGCAATTGTTACTTCTGTAATTGACTCTCCTACGGCTGGAACGACAACATCAATTACTTTGAGTGCTAATGCAGCAACTGGCTGACTTTCAGCTTTTGGAGTTTCTACAACGGCAGGTGTTTCAACAACAACCGCCTGAGTTTCTGCTGTTTGCCCTACTATTTCAATTTTGCATATCAATGCTCCTATTGGTAGCGTAGTACCTTCAGGGGCTACTATTCTTAGAATTCCGTCGGCTTCGGCGGGTAATTCGAATGTAGCTTTATCTGACTCCAATTCACAGATAACTTCATCCATTTTTACTAAATCACCGTCTTTTTTTGTCCATGAAGCGATGGTTACTTCGCTTACTGATTCGCCCACCGAAGGGACTTTCATTTCTATTGCCATGATGATAGGAACTATATTTTATTATATTTTTCTGCTTCTAATTTTTTGCGTTGTTACTGTTGAAAATTTTCCAAAAAGCTCATTTTGTAAATTCAAGAAAAGGTTCTGAAGACTTTCTATCATTTCATTGGTTTCTGAAAAAACATACCTTATAAAAACTATACTAATATTTATGACTCTATTCTGAAAAACCATTTCTCCAAAATCTTTATCTTATGAAAATAATGATTCTTGGAGGAATTTTCGAAAATTTAACGATATCAATATCAGCTTTTCCTCATTCATTTTCATAAATAGAGTAAATCTCTATCCCCAATTTGCGAAGGCACTGTATAATTTGGTGGTCGATATTTTCGTCTGCAATTATCAAGCCTCCAACGGAATAACCTCCTCATGTGCAATTACTTCCGATGTGTATATCAAACAAGCCAAAATACTATCAGCCTTTAGGTGTAGATAGCTGAGTAAAATATCCTCAATTTTAGCACCTTCTGCCATTTTCTTTAGTATCAACTCTACCGTAATTTTCGTGCCTTTTATAACAGGCTTACCAAGCATTACCTGGCGATTTGAGGTTATGTGGTCTTGATAATGTAACATAATTAGGTAATTTTCATTTCTTACAACTCATTCTCATCTATATTTGCTATCTTCATTAAAGATTTTAATAATCCTATTTTTAATGACTGATTCGCATGAATAGGTACTGAGATTCTTGCCGCACTTCCTTCTTTTGTGTAAATATGATGACTACCGTTTACTCGTGCAAGAATCCAACCTCGTTTTTCAAGAAGTTTTGCAAGATGTTTTCCAGACACACTTTTCATATTGCTAATTCTAAAATTCTATCATTTTTGGCAAGTGAAAAGGGTTCAATATCGACTGAAAGACAGCCCTCAATGGCTTCATGCACATTTTTAATTAACTCTTGATAGGTTTCTCCTTGAGAAATACACCCAAGAATTGCAGGAACTTCTGCCCAATAACCACCTTCTTCGGCTTCATGGATAATTACTTTTAGTTTCATAATTATTTAAAATAAGTTAATTATCAAAAAATTATTTTCCTGCATAAGCTCTTTCAACAATATCGGCTTGCTCTTTGGCGTGTACTTTTGTGAAGCCTGTTGCTGGTGAAGCACTTGACTTACGAGCAACTACATTTCCTAAACCAATTTCAGGAAATTCACGCAGTACGAACGACCAACAACCCATGTTTTCGGGTTCTTCTTGTACCCAAAGGATTTCTGGTTTTTTGTACTTACTTAATTCTGCTTCAACTTGTGTTTTCGGGAATGGGTGTAATTGCTCAACTCTTACAATTGCTACATCTGTACGTCCTTCTTTTTGTTGTTTGTCGAGCAAATCATAATATACTTTTCCGCTACAAAGCAATACTCGTTTTACCTTTTTAGGGTCGGCATATTTATCACCTATTACTTCTTTAAAACGTGTACCTTCTGCAAAATCGCTCATTGTCGAAACTGCCAATGGGTGACGCAACATTGACTTAGGTGACATGTGAATACATGGTTTGCGGAAAGGCAATGCCAACTGACGACGCATCATGTGGAAAATATTGGCAGGTGTTGTACAGATACAAACATACATATTGTACTCAGCAGCCAATTGCAAGAAACGCTCTGGACGAGCATTTGAATGCTCTGGGCCTTGACCTTCGTAACCATGTGGCAACAAAAGTACTAAACCATTCATGGTATTCCATTTCGATTCGGTAGCGGCAATAAATTGGTCAATCAGTGTTTGAGCCCCATTGACAAAATCACCAAATTGAGCTTCCCAAATAACGAGAGCATCAGGGTTTGCCATAGCATAGCCATATTCAAAACCCATTACGCCGTACTCAGAGAGTAACGAATTATAGATTTCAAACTTGCCTTGACCTTCGCCCAAATGAGCTAAGTTATTATAATTTTGGTTAGTATCCGAATCGTGCAGCACTGCGTGGCGGTGAGTAAAAGTACCACGTTGGACGTCTTGACCTGTGAAACGAACAAATTTTCCTTCGTTGAGAATAGAACCATAAGCCATCAATTCTCCGACTGACCAGTTGAACGGTTTATCTTGAGCAAAAATCGCTTTTCTTTCTTCCAAAATCTTTTCGATTTGCTTGAGCGGTTTAAAACCTTGTGGCACATTCGACAAGGCTTTTCCAACTTTTTCGATTACTTTTTTTGAAATACCTGTGGCTGGCGATTGTTCAAAATCTTCAGGAACTGAACGACGCAATTTCGCCCACGCTTCTTCTAATTTTGGTTTTTGATAAGGGAGCTGTTTTTGTTTTACTTTTGCCAATAAATCTTGTAATTCGCCTTCAAAACCTTTTTTCATTTCTTCGGCAAACTTCATATCAGCTTCACCACGAGTCATTAATTCTTGCAAATAAATTTCACGAGTATTGGCATGAGTATCTATTGTTTTGTACATGGTTGGCTGAGTCATACGTGGTTCGTCCGACTCATTATGCCCGTATTTACGGTAACAAACCATGTCCACAAACACATCACGGTTGAATTCTTGGCGAAATTCGGTTGCCAATTTCATGGCATAAACTACTGCTTCGGGGTCATCGCCATTGACGTGAAAAATTGGTGCATCAATGATTTTTGCAATGTCGGAGCAGTAAATTGATGAACGAGCATCACCGAAATCGGTTGTGAAACCAACTTGGTTATTTATCACAAAATGTAAAGTTCCACCTGTGTAATAGGCTGGCAGATTCGACATTTGGGTTACTTCATATACAATACCTTGACCTGCAACGGCAGCATCGCCGTGAATCAGGATTGGTAATACTTTATCATAAATATCATCACGGTCATTTGGCTTAATTGAGGCTTTCTCATAGTGAGCATCGGCTCTCGCACGAGCATAACCAACCACTACTGGATTTACCGCTTCCAAGTGCGAAGGGTTAGCCATTAGCTTCAAACTCACACGTTTGCCTTCTGGCGTTTCGACCTGGCTCGAATACCCCATGTGGTATTTCACGTCGCCATCACTGTACGATTCTAACTCAACATTTTCTTCAAATTCATTAAAAACTTGCTCATAAGGTTTTTGCATGATGTTTGTCAAAACATTCAAACGTCCACGGTGAGCCATTCCAATCACAACTTCTTCAACCCCGAGTTCAGCTCCACGATTGATTGCAATATCGAGTGCAGGAATCGTTGATTCTCCTCCTTCAAGTGAAAAACGCTTTTTTCCTAAAAACTTTGTGTGGATGAAGTTTTCAAAGTTTACCGCTTCATTAAGTTTCTCGAAAATACGCAATTTTTGCTCACGAGAAGGGTCAAAATAAAGATATTCATTCTCAATTTTCTTGCGTAACCAGTTTTTGGCTTTTCTATCTCTTATATATAGGTATTCAAAACCAATTTTACCCAGATATACTTTTTTCAAAGCATCAACAATCTTACGAAGGCTGGCTGCTTCGCCAAAAAGTTCGATTCCTGCTTCAAAAACGGTGTCTAAATCTACTTCCGATAGTTTAAAATCTACCAATTCGAGCATTGGCTGGCGGTCTTTTCTTCCACCAAGCGGATTTGTTTTTGAAAGCAAATGTCCACGAGAACGGTAACCACGAATCAAATGCACAACCTCCATTTCTTTGCGGGTATGCTCTGCACTAATTGATGGGCTAACTGTTCCTACTCCGTTGGTATGACCATTGCCATTGAAAGTTTGATTAAATTCAAACCCTTTAAAAAAGTTCTGCCAACTTTCGTCAACTGAAGCAGGATTTTGTTTGTATTCTTGATAAAGAGCATCCAATGTGGCTACGTCGGCGTTGGCTATGTATGAAAATTGGTCCATTGAACTATATATAAATGTCGAAATGAGTAAAGTTTATAAACGGTCGCAAAGTTACGGTACGTATTCTATAAAGTAACATTTTTTTTGCAAAAATCAAACAAAACGCCCCTCATTTCTGAGAGGCGTTGGTTTAATAAAACTTTAAACGATTAGTGCTTCGGGCATCTTGCCGCCCTTCATAGCGAAAATATAGCTGTAAAATACCATTTTGTTTGAAATTCCCTTGTGTGCCAGTAGTTTGATAATTGGCTGGCTTAGGGTCGTACGAAAGTCCCAAACGAATGGCTTCAGATAGTTGTAGCTCTGCCATCGGCACTACTTTGCCTGTTCGTGTACCACTTATCTCCTGCGAACGATAAGAAACACCCAAACCAAATTTTTGGTTGAACCACGCCTTAGCATTCAAATAAAAATTATTTCCTACACTTTTATTTGTTTCAATTAAAGCACTAAGATTGAGCATGGTGCTTTCATAATTGCCTAAGGAAACGCCGAGTTGGGTATAAAATGGCTTTTTGCTATTATAAAGTCCCTCGCTATTCATAAAAAGTACAGGTTTCGACAAGCCTAAAAAGAATCGATCGGCAGTAATAAGCCCACCCAGCCCTGCAAAAGGATACATTTGCTTTAAACCTAAACCCACTACAATTGTTGGTTGATAAATAAAACCCGCATCAGCTCCAACTCCTACGGTAAATAATTCGCCAATTTTTTTGCGATAAGCATAAGCCATTTTCACGCCCGAATTATTTAAACCAGTAATATTACTATTAAAGGCTTGGAGAGCAAGCCCGCCTCTCCCCTGCTGAATGACTCCATCGGTAGAAAAAAGTTGGTAAATTTGCTGCGGTTTCAGTGAGCCATTAAATTGATTGCCGAGCATGGCATTTAAGCTAAATGTTTCTGTCGCCCCTGCCATAGCTGGATTTAAGGCTAAAAAATTAAAGTGAAACTGGTCTTCCAAAATCGTTTGTGCTTGTGCGATATTTGAAATGGCTAGTAATATTAATAAAAAGTATTTTTTCATGTTGGAAGTTTTTCTCTTGAAACAACAAAAATATAACCAATTTTGAAGCATAACATTATAATCTGATTAAAATAGCTTATTTGGCTTCATTGATTTCAATCACTACACTTGTTCGTCGGCTTGAAACATTTGGGTTGAAGCCAATGGTCATTAAATATTCTCCCGAATAAATCGTGTTCTCATTAATTGGCGTTCTTGCCCCAGTGTAAAGGTTAATCTCTTTGACTTTGTATTTTTTATTGGCATCTAAACCTTTCAATTTTATGTTTTGAAGCAGCGAATTAAGGTCATAACGATTTTCGGTCAAATAATTAAACATCACAGATTGGTCTTTTTTATCATTGACAAATTGAACCGATGCCATCTGATTTTCAAAAGGATTGACCAAACGATACATATCTCCGTGCCAAATTGTTTGTTTCAAATTTGTGTAGTTTTTTAATGCATTTTGACTAAAAAGTAGTTCTTTTTCATCTAATTTGCTGACTACAATATCATAACCCATTTTGCCCATCATGGCAACATCGGTGCGATATTTGATGCCAACCTTGCTCCAATCGGTTATGTGGTTACACTGAGCAATGGCTGGATAATAATATGAATATTCCCATTGCATAAAAACTCTTTCAAGCGGGTCTGTATTGTCCGAAACCCAAAACTCAGTAAAATATTTTAAGGCTTCATAATCTACTCGACCACCGCCACCCGAGCAGAGCATCATCGGCACTTTTGGATATTTGGCACGAATGCGTTCCAAAACTTTGTATAAACCTTTAACATAATCAACGTATAATTGGGTTTGAGGCTTTTTTGTTCGCTCCAAATACATCGAATGGGCATTGTAAGTTACTGCATTACAGTCCCATTTAATGAAAGCAAGCTCAGGGTTTTTGGTAAATAAATCATCTAAAACGCCAAAAACAAAGTCTTGTACTTCAGGATTTGCCAAGTCTAAAGGCAATTGATTTCTAAAATAAGTTTCGGGGCGATTTGGCTCCCGAATTACCCAATCTAAATGTTTTTCGTATAATTCCGACTTCGGATTCACCATTTCTGGTTCTACCCAAATGCCAAATTTTACGCCTGCTTTAGTGGCTTCTTTTACCAAAAAACCGATGCCGTTGGGTAGTTTTTTCTTGTTTTCTTGCCAATCGCCCAGCCCTGATTTATCACCATTTCGAGGATATTTATTGGCAAACCAACCATCATCCAACAAAAACATATCAACACCCAATTCTTTTGCCCCTTTAAAAAGACTCGTTAATTTTGTTTCGTCAAAATCAAAATAAGTTGCTTCCCAGTTATTCAAAAGTGTCAAACGAGAACCTTCCCCATCTAACAAACGGTATTTTCTTGCCCAATTGTGCATATTTTTACTCGCTTCACCTTTTCCATTTTCTGAATAAGTTTGAATAAATGAAGGTGTTTTAAATTCTTCATTGGTAGCCAAAGAATATTCCGATGCAAAAGGATTGATGCCTGCAATCAGGCGAAGATTTTGGTAAGAATCTTTCTCAAAATCAATCTTAAAATTGCCCGACCAAGCCAAAGTTCCTAACAAAACTTTTCCATCATCTTCAGTTGCTTGGCGGTCGAACGAAAGCATAAAAGTTGGCGGTTGAAACAAATTGGCTCTCGTGCCGAGTTTCGAGTCGAGCGTTTTGATTCCCGCCGTGAGTTTGGTGTCTTCGGGCTTCATTTCTTTTGCCCAACCTCCATGATAATGGTGCAAATAATAGTCTTTGGCTACGAAATAAAGATTGGCAGAAGCATATTTTTTGAGCATCAAAATCCCTTTTTCTTGGTGCTTGATTACGCTCCATTGCTCCATTACATTTTCTTTGGCGTAAGTTTTAAAGAACAAAGTTACCTCGACTGGATAAATGGGGTCTTTCAATAAAATGCTTGTTTGACTTACATTTTCATCAATTTTAATTGTTTGATGGCTAATATATTTCAATTCCGATGAAGTATTTCCATCAGCATGTAACACTTCAAAAGCAGGTTCTACCAAACTCCATGAACCACTGGGCGTATAAATAGAATTGTAGATTCCTGCATTATTGTCATTATATTTAAAGGATTGTCCAATGGTGGCATACTCGGCAGATTGGCTAAGTTTTTTGCCGAAATGTATAATTCCTAAACGATTATCTTTGTCAGTTTGCAGTACTAAAGCATTTTGGCTCGTTTCGATCGGAATCGTAGTCATTTGTGCGTTTAGTTCAAATATTCCAAGTAAAAATATGACGAATGAAGTTGTTTTTTTCATTTTGACTGATTGTTAGGGTCAATTTTAAGGTTGAATGCCAAAGATAATGAAAAAATGATTGCGTGAATAATTATCTATTGATAGCAACATCGTTCATAAACTGCCGTTTTAAAATTTAAACTCCATAAATTCGCTCAAATTTAAAATTATTGTGATGAAAAAAATAATAGCTGTTCTGTTCCTTTCTTTGATGCTTTTAAACACTTTTGGGCAATTTAGAAAATTAGTTTTAAGACCCAAACACGGGCAAATCATTGGGCAATGGCAAGTAAATAATCAGCCACTCAGGGCTTGGGTTGATGGCAATAGATTATTTGTGATTCAAGGCGAAATGGACAGTTTTGTGGTAAGAGGAGCTAATATGCTGACACGAACAGACGTAGTTAGTGACTATAAAAACCACTCTCAATATTTTACAGAAACCACAGAAAATAATGGTTTGGAGATGCCCAAAAGTTTCGTCGTTCCAAGATTTTGTATTATGAAAACTACGCCAGACGGCACATCGGTGATACTTTGTGGTGATAAAGCCAAAGAAATTCCACCAGTTATAAAGCAGCCAACGCCTCCCTCAACAACTTCATCAAATGACAATCAATCGGGTGGCGTTCTACCTTCTTCAATAAGACGAGGCAATGGCATTGATATGAAATCGTCTGGCTATCCAAAAATAACCGATGGATACAGGTTTTTGAAAGCTGACGGCTCAGTGAAGGAAGTTGTTTCAAAATTAAGAATTGATAATGGCAAATTGACCGATGAACAATGGAATCGTTCTTTTTATAATGATAATAGTTACGAAAAAGGTTATTATATCGGGCTTGGCTCAAAGTCAAATACATCAGCTTTACAGAATTTGGATGTTTCGGCAATGGCAGGTTTCGACCTCAGTGTGGTTGAAGTTTATACCGAAAAAGGTAAATATTGGAATGGTAAAACTTGGATTCAACATTATGTCACTATTCCTGGAAAAAGAATGGTTACCGACACGGTCAATAAATCGGTCTATTTCTGGAATCCTGGTAAACAAGTAAGTGAAAGCATTTTACCTGATTTTTATGATTCTTTTCCTGAATTTTCGCTCCCAAAAGGCAAAATTGTTAAGTTCTCTTATTCATCAGGCACCGATATTAGCGGCGAAAAAGCGACTAAACGAGGGGTAAGTTTCGTGCAAAATGCACAAAATCCAACAAAAAAAGCCTTGATGGATTATGACGGGTGGTTGCTCAATGCTGGTTGCCCAAAAGCATATACTGTTACGCAAGAAGTAGTTAATAAATGGCTCGAAGGAGTAGATGCGAATGTGTTGAGGCGTAATTTTTCGCAAGTTGTCGGCCCTAATATAAAAACAGGCTATTTGAGTTTAAATTTTGAGCCAATCGGTATTTGGAATGGTAGCAAAAGCGTGAGCAAAATTGGTTTTGCATTGCAAGAATTAAAAAATCAAAAAGCTGAGGGTGAGTTTGCAATTTGGAGCTTAAATCCAAAAGGATTTAGCCGAGCTATGTTTGAAGGAGATAGAAATGCACAAGGCATGACCCAAGTACTGAAATGGCAAGGCAGCGGTTTTGAAGCATATAATCGGGCATTTCCAACGATGGGAACTTCTAATGTTTGGGGCTTTGTGCGAGATGCAGTTACTGTTTCACAAGTGGGTGGCTATTGTAATGATTTGCGGAATGTTGGCACAATTTATCACTTAATGACCGAAGGTTTGGTTTCTAAAAAAATTGAACCTACTAAAAAAGTCTTGGCAAATATTTGGCACGAAGTAGAAATAATGAACTGGCAATTGGGCGAACAAAACCACCGAACTTCGAGTGGTGAGGTGTTTAGAGTACAAGTAAAACCAATCGTTCCGCCCGATTTGATGCAAAGTTGGGGTGTTTGGAGCATGTGGCTCGATGGTTTGGATATGTGGAGTGACCCAAATACAAAAGTCGATAACCCCGACTTGTGGGGAAGTAAAGCGAAAGACCTCGAAGGGGATAAATACAAAGAAAATAGGTTTGGTGAAAAACTTTCGAGTTATCCGTTTCAATCGCAAAAAAATATTGATTGGCTCATGGCTGGCGTGTGGGCAATGAGCATGAACAAAGACATCCTTGAAGCCAATACACCGATCGAATACCCAGACGTAATTTTACCCGACGGCAGAACAGTTACAGGCGATAATAAACTTCCTACCGAAGCCTACATAAAAGGCTTTCCATTGGTGATGAAAAAACGTGACAACAACAGCAAAGATATTCTTTATACTGCCTACTGGGGGCATAACCCTGCTAATAAAGTTGTAAAGTTAGTTGTTGATGGCAATGAGATTATTATCAAAGGGCAATATACGAGTGTGATTAGGGTGAAGATGTAACAAAAAAAGCCCGTCTTTTCAGACAGGCTTTCAGTCGGGCAATGCGATTGGCGGTGGACAGATTCGAACCTGAATGCCGAATCTGACGAACTGCTACTCTCAAAGCAGTAAGAAAAACAAAAAAAGCCCGTCTTTTCAGACAGGCTTTCAGTCGGGGTGGCCAGATTCGAACTGACGACCTTCTGCTCCCAAAGCAGACGCGATACCGGGCTACGCTACACCCCGAATGGATGTTCCCCGAGGGGTTACTTTTTGTTTGGGAGTGCAAAGGTAAGAATGTTTTTTTCTTAATTCAAACTTTACACGAAAACTTTTTGCGGAGAGAGAGGGATTCGAACCCTCGGTACCCTTATGAGGTACGGCAGTTTAGCAAACGGCTACTTTCGGCCTCTCAGTCATCTCTCCTTTTCCTTTTTGGGAGTGCAAATATAAAACACTGTTTTTAATTTTTAACAAATCTGATGCCAAAATTTCTAAAAAAAAATAAACTTTTTACTTTTTTCTTGATAACACACTGTCTTTCAAGCATTTATATTCAACACTATTTATTCTAATTTCTAAATCCTAATACCCAAAAACCTAAAGTAAACCCTTTATTTGGGCATATTGCAGCAACATGATTGTTTTACCATCTTTTATTTCACCAGTTTCAATCATTTCCAAGGCTCGTTTGAATGGAATCTCTAGTACTTCAATATTTTCTTGCTCATGTTCTGCTCCGCCACCTTCATTGATTTTCATGGATTTGCTATATTCCGCTACAAAAAAATAAAGAATTTCAGTAACTGAACCTGGCGACATATATGCTTCAAAAACTTTTTGTACCTCCCCTATTCTATACCCTGTTTCTTCTTCGGTTTCTCGACGAATACAAGCTTCGGGATTATCTTTGTCGAGCAACCCAGCACAGGCTTCTATCAACATTCCTGTTTCGTTCCCATTAATATAAGTTGGCATACGGAATTGCTCAGTCAGTACAACTGTTTGATTATCAGCATTATAAAGCAAAATTACAGCCCCGTTTCCTCTATCATAAGCCTCTCTTGCTTGGGTTTGCCATTCGCCCGACTGATTTCTATAATCAAAAGTTATTTTTTTTAGTACATACCAATTGTTGGAAAGAATTTTTTCTTCAATTACTTTAACATTAGAATTCATAATGACCATATTTGATTAATTTTGATTATATTTGAACAAATTTAAGCTAAAAACAATGAGTTATCAAAATAGAAAGCAAAAAATCTTAACAATTGTAGAAACTGAAGGCGAAATTGATGTAAAAACATTGGCTCAGGTGCTAGATATTTCTGAAATCACTATTAGGCGGGACTTAACATTAATGGCGAGTGATGGGCTTGTTTTTCGTACGCATGGCGGAGCAATGAAACTAAGTTTGGCAAATATTCCGGTGAGTTTTGAACATAAAACTACCATAAACATCGAACAAAAAGATTATATCTGCCGATTATCAGCTCAGGAAATTATGGACGGAGATATTATTTTCATGGATTGCGGAAGTACGGTTTTTAGGCTTTGCCAATTTATCAAAAACAAACGAATTAAAATCATAACTAATTCACTGCCAGTTGTTTATGAATTATTGAATACTGAAGTATCTATTAACTTGATTGGTGGCGAATTAGACGATAAACGCCAATCGATTCATGGAAAAATTGCCGTTGAACATATCGAACGCTACAAAGCCGACAAAGCTTTTGTGGGAATTGATGGCATTTCGGTCGAAAATGGTTTGAGTGCCGCAAGCGAAAAAGAGGCTGAAATCACGAGTGCTATGGCAGCAAATGCTCGAAAAACATATTTACTTTGCGATTCGAGCAAGTTGGGTAAAGATAAATATCTGAAGTTTGCACCTTTAACAATAGTTGATGTTTTGGTGACAGATGAGCAAGGAGCAGTACTAAAACAATATCAAGATTTAGGAATTAATGTGCTGAATTAAATAAATATGTTTTATATTTGAGTTCTTCTAAACCTAACCAAAACTAATGAAAACAATTGTTTTAATTCTTAACATTTTACTTATCATTGTCTTAATTCCGTCGATTATGATAGCTATTACTTCGCCAATGATATTTGCCGCCAAAGAAACCAACCGCCTGTGGTGGACCGCTGGAACTGCCGTAGCATTGCCGCTTTCGATTATAATTTGTGGAATTATTTCTTGGCGAGCCTATTATCAAATGGATTATAGCTTTGCTTTTAAAATAAGCATGATTCCTGTTTTTAATGGTTTCTTGCTTATTTATTTCATGCTTACGATGGATCAATAACGTTATTTCTTACCCAATACAAACAAAAAAGTAGGCTTAGTCCTACTTTTTTTGTTTAATAACCATATTTCCTAAATTTTCTTAAAAAAATACATACGTATATAAAATAACCATATCATGGCTCTCGTTATCAACTAAATAGTTAGTTAATTTTTCGTCAAACACAATAAGACATATTTATGAAAAAGCCTTTACAATCTTTCACGGGTAGTTTACGCTCGGTAAATCTGTTACCTTCAATGCTCGCAAGTATCGTTTAATTAACGTTTCGTCATATTTCTGACTCCTTTCAAAACATTTTTCTTTTCTTAGTTTCATTTCAAATTAATTTTGTATCAAAACTGTAACCTTTTACAGCTTTTGAAGTAAGATAATTGAACAAGCAAACTTTAACAAATTATTTTTAACTAAGAAATTAGTTAAAAATAATTCCATCTTTTGCAACATTTCTATAATAATTACGACTAATCAAAAGACATTTTACCCACCGCAAAATTTTAAAACACATCAATTTTAATTATGAAAAAAGCTATTACCTTATTATTGAGTCTGCTTGTTTATGAGGCAGTTTTTGCCCAAAATCCTGCCCGTATTACTATTAAAGGTACTGCCATTGATTCGAGTAATGGCACTTTACCTTTCGCAACTGTTATGCTACTGACGCCCAAAGATTCTACGCTCGTTAATTTTGGACGTGCCGATGAAAAAGGCGTTTTTGAGTTTAAAAACGTTAAGAATACTAACTATTTACTCAAAATTTCGTCAATGAGTTATTTGCCTTTTCAGCAAGAAATTACGCCTTCCGAAAAGCCAATTAATGACTTGGGAAACCTGAAACTCAAACTCATTGCTAAAGAATTGATGGAGGTAGTTATCAAAACAGCCAGGGCTCCGCTGAGCATCAAAGGCGACACGATTGAGTATAATGCTGCCTCTTTTAAAGTTCCACCTGGTTCGACAGTAGAAGATTTATTGCGAAAATTACCCGGTGTACAAATTGACCAAGAAGGCAATATAAAAGCCCAAGGGCAAGATGTAAAAAAAGTAACGGTTGATGGCAAACAGTTTTTTGGAACTGACCCAAAATTAGCTACTAAAAACCTTCCTGCGGATGCTATAACTAAGATTCAGGTTTTTAATGACAAAACTGAGCAGTCGAAAATTACTGGAATTGATGATGGAAAAAAAGAAAAAACGATGAATTTGGAGCTAAAAGAAAGTTTCAAAAAAGGCGGTTTTGGTAAAGTTATGGTAGCTGGCGGAACAGACCAAAGAGGCGAATTCAAAGGAAATTATAATAAATTTGACTCAAAACAGCAATTTGCATTCATCGGTACGCTCAATAATACCAATCAAGGTGGCATTTCGTGGGACGATTATCAGGACTTCAAAGGAAGTAGTTCATTCAATTGGGGCGATGACGGCGACTTTGGTTTTAGCGGGGGTAGAAGATTTATTTATTTTGGTGAAGAGGATGAAGGTGTAAGCATTTCGCCTGGTGGTGGAGGCAATCGAAATCGTGGTTTTTCCACAAACGGTTCGGCAGGAGTAAACTATAATTATGACACTAAAAAAACAAAATTTACTTCGAGCTATTATTATAATCAAGTTCGTACGGTGATGGATTCTTATGCCAATCGTAAGACTTTTTTGCAAAACAATGAGTCGTTCGATACCCGTGATTCGAGCAATCGAGTAAATTTCAGTGGCAATCATCGTGTTAATTTGAGGTTTCAAAAAGAAATTGACTCATTAAATACCTTAATTGTGATAAGCAATAGCCGCTTTACCGATGCAAATAATATTTATGGTAGTAATCAGAATTATTTTAGAAATAATCTTTTGGCAAGTCAGACAGCAATTAATAATAGTGGTGATAAAAATTCATTTGGCACAGTCAATTCGGCAATTTTTCGCCATAAATTCAAGAAAAAAGGCAGGAGTTTTACTTTAAGTGCTGGTTATAACATGAATGAGTCGGATGCTAATGCAAGACAAATTTCTCTCAATGATTTTTATAATTCGACAACGGTAAATAATGCTTTGAGGAATATTAGACAGCTCAATGTAACTAATACAACAACCAATCAATACAAAGCAAGTGCATTGTTTGTTGAGCCGCTTAGTAAAAAGTTTTTCTTAGAAACATTTTATAATTTGAGTATTCAAAAGAGTATCGTCAATCGTGATGTAGATAGTATTTTTGTGCGAAATGAAAAAGAGGCTCTTGGAATTATAAATGAGTTGAGTAGAAATTATGTCAATGAAATTACTTATAATCGAGTGGGTACGAGCCTTCGCTACACCTACAAAGGCTTAAACTTGGCGGGTGGTTTGGCTTGGCAAAATTATAGCCTAAGAGGCGAATTTATCAACAATAAACTCACCCAAACAAAGGGAATTGTGAGCCGTAATTTTTCGGCATTTGCACCTAATGTTTCGCTTAATTATGACCTTAAAAACAACCGATACCTTTATGGCGGCTATGATGTAAGTGTGCAAGAGCCTTCAGTGCGAGATTTACAACCAATTGTTGACAATAGCAATCCACGTTATATTTCAGAAGGAAACCCTGACCTTTTGCCACAAATCAGAAAATTGGTTAATGTAGGTTATAATAAATTTGACCCCGCTACTTTTATTAATCTTTATGTGAGTTTGTCGTATGATTATAATATCAATCAAGTGATTTATAACCAAAATATTGATGCAAATTTTGTTACTCGCACCAAACCTGTCAATATTTCGGGTGGTTGGTCGGGTGGTCCATATTTTGGTTTTGGGTTTCCCTTGAAAAAGACAAAAGCAACAATGAATTTGAATGGAAGTATGTTTTACAGTAAAAATCTGACTTACATCAACAATGTTTTGAACAATACGAATGGCGATAATTATAATATTGGCTTACGATTAGACCTTACGCCAAGCGATGTATTTACGTTTTATGGCAATGCCAATTTTGGTATCAGTAATACTAAATATTCTATCAATACTGCCCAAAATCAACAGGTTTTTAATAATAATTACGGCGGAGAAATGAATGTAAAGTTTCCAAAAGGTATTTATTTCAATACTAAATTCAATTATAGAGTTTATAAAAATGCCCGCTTCGGCTTCGACCAAAAAATACCTTTGATGAATATGTCGGTTTATAAAATTGTGGGGAAAGCCCAAAAAGCCGAACTCCGTTTTACGGCCTATGATATTTTCAAACGTAACCTCGGAATTACTCAATCGGCAAGCCAAAATTATGTTTCACAAGAGCAAATTCAGACGCTTTCACGGTATTTTATGTTAAGTTTTACCTATAACATGAGAGGTATAAAAGCCCAAGTTCGTAAGCGTAATTCGTGGGATTAATTCAATTACTAATGAAAAATTATCAATTTTTAGTAAAATCTATATGAAAAATCATATCATTATATACTCAATTATTATAATCATTTTCTGCTCTTTCTTCGCTTCTGCCCAAAAAACAGAGGGAATTATTTCTTTTGAGCGAAAAACATATTATTCTAAAATCATTGCTCGATTACCGTATTTGAGCCAAGAAGAAAAAGACCGTGTAAAAATGCGACAAGGAAGCGATGATGAATGGAAAGAAAAAATGAAATTAGTATTTAGTCCTACCAAGAGCTTATATACATACCTAAATGAGCAAGCCGAAAGCGAAGATGGTACTTATGCTTGGCGAAACGATGATTATATTATTACCAGAGATTTTGAAAAAGAAAAAAAAACTGATGTTATAGAAATGTTGGGAAAAACCTATGTCATAGAAGATTCATTGCACACGCCAAGTTGGAAAATAATGAATCAAATAAAAGATGTAGCGGGCTATATTTGCATGAAAGCCGTAGCGGAAGATACCATTAAAAAACAAAAAATCACCGCATGGTTTACGGGCGATATTCCTGTACCTGCTGGACCCGAACTTTATTTCGGACTTCCTGGGGTAATCTTGGAATTAGACATCAATGATGGCGATGTGTTGATTGAAGCAACAAAAGTGGAGTTCAAGAAATTGGATAAAGAGCTAATTTTGCCGAAAACCAAAGGCAAGAAGATCAAAGACAAAGATTATGACACTTTGTTGAGAAATCATATTCGAGATAGTATCAAATCGCAGCGAAATCCTTATTGGGCGATTAGGTATTAACTTAATGAGTGAATGACAGAATTAATGAGTGAACATTGAGTGTTTTTAAAAGTTAAAATGCTCTATCATTCATTAATTCTATCATTTCAAAACTGTATTTACTTCAACCTCAAAACAATTCCACTAAGCGGTGGTAAAGTCAATGAAATTGAATTTTCTTTGCCATGCGATAGCTTAGCTTCGGTTTTCACTTCTCCATTTAGCGAACCGCTTCCCCAATAGTTCTGATTATCGCTATTGAAAACTTCTACGTAAGTTCCTGCCGCTGGCACGCCCACTCGGTAATTTGAGCGAGGTACTGGCGTAAAGTTCAAAATTACCAATACGTTTTCTTTTTCGTTAAAACCTTTTCTTGCGTAAACTATTACAGCATTTTCACGGTCGCTGGTGTCAATCCATTCAAAACCTTCTGGACTAAATTGTTTATCAAAAAGTGCTGCTTCTGAGCGATAAAGACTATTTAAACCTTTTACACACTCTTTCATGCCGTTGTTTGGTTGGTTTTCTAACAAATGCCAATCGAGGCTTTTTTCGAAATTCCACTCGGCAAATTGAGCAAATTCGCCTCCCATAAAGAGCAATTTCGTTCCTGGGTGTGTAAACATATAGGTGTACATCAAACGCAAATTGGCAAATTTTCGCCATTCATCGCCTGGCATTTTTTCAATCATTGAGCCTTTTCCATAAACCACTTCATCGTGCGAAAATGGCAACATAAAGTTTTCAGAAAAAGCATAAACCAAACTAAAAGTAATGTCGTTTTGATGCCATTTTCGATACATTGGATCTTTCGAGAAATAACGTAATGTGTCGTTCATCCAACCCATCATCCATTTCATGCCGAAGCCAAGTCCACCCGTATAAACTGGACGTGAAACTCCCGGGAATGCGGTTGATTCCTCTGCAATTGTCTGCGTATCAGGAAAACTACGATAAATTTCTTCATTCAATTCTTTGAATAATGAAATCACTTCGAGGTTTTCTCTGCCCCCAAACATATTTGGAATCCATTCGCCTTCATTGCGAGAATAATCACGATAAAGCATCGAAGCTACTGCATCAACACGCAAACCATCAGCATGAAATCTATCTAACCAAAATAGAGCATTGCTTATTAAAAATGAACGTACTTCATAGCGACCATAGTTGAAAATATGGCTTTTCCAGTCGGGATGATAGCCTTCACGTGGGTCTTCATGTTCGTAAAGAGCAGTTCCGTCAAATCTATAAATTCCATGAGCATCGCCTGGGTAATGCGACGGTACCCAATCAAGTATTACTCCAATGCCGTTGAGGTGTAATTGCTCAATCAAATACATAAACTCTTGTGGGGTGCCAAAACGGCTACTCGCAGCAAAATATCCTGTAATTTGATAGCCCCAAGATGGTTCATAAGGATGCTCCATTATAGGCATAAACTCTACATGCGTAAAGCCCATTTCCTTTATATATGGCACAAGCGTATCGGCTACTTCGCCATAACTGAGACATCTTTCGGGGTTTGAAGGGTCTCTTTTCCAAGAACCAAAGTGCAATTCATAAACCGATGTTGGAGCATTCAGGTTATTATGTGCTTTGCGGGTTTTCATCCAATCTTGGTCTTTCCATTCATACCAAGTATCCCAAACGATGGATGCAGTTTTTGGAGGGTGTTCCCAACGAAGAGCGTAAGGGTCACCTTTTTCGATATCAGCACCAGTATTTGACGCAATAAAATACTTATACACTTCGCCATTACCGATATTCGGAATCCAACCTTCCCAAATGCCTGAGCCATCCCAACGAGGATTTAGTGGGTGTTCACCACGATTCCATCCATTGAAAGCACCAATCACCGAAACGTATTTGGCATTTGGAGCCCAAACGGCAAAAAGTGTTCCTGTAACTCCTTGATTATCAACTACGTGAGAACCTAATTTTTCGTACAATCTAAAATGTTTTCCTGAACGAAAAAGTCCAATATCAAAGTCAGTTAGTAAACTAAAAGGTTCTACTTTGTTGAAAACTGGTGTAATATTTACTTCTGGTTGTTCAGTTTTTGCTGTTGCTTCTTTTTTAGTAGAAACTATTTTCTTTGCCATAGGTTGAATTTTAACAAGGTTATAAGTATTGGATTGTAAAAATAGTTTTTTAAAATTGAAATGCAAAAAATGGTTTATATTTGAGTGGAGAAGAATCAAACATTATTTTTGACCCTACAAAAAATCCCAATTTAATAAATATGAACCATATTGAAAAAAAACAATATTTACAAAGTAAACTTTCCGAGATAAACATCAACGACTGCCATTTTAATTTTATACCTTATTTAGAAGAGTCCAAATGGCGTTTTCAAAAACCAGATAAAATAGGAAGAAGACTTTATGCATTTTACTCAATAATATATTTAATTGAAAA
The DNA here is from genome assembly GCF_043780375.1 of Emticicia sp. Taxonomy (GTDB): domain Bacteria; phylum Bacteroidota; class Bacteroidia; order Cytophagales; family Spirosomataceae; genus Emticicia. Next base: position 31,418 of record NZ_JAYWCU010000261.1, read on the forward strand.
TCCAGAAAATAAAGAAAAACTTATTAGTTGGTTGAAAAGAGAAGCAATTTGGGAAGAATTATCAGAGTCAGAAAAATATATTTTTGGTGATGTTTCTTTAAGCGATGAGGAAATGGGAGAATGGTATTGGGCAATAGAGAGGGCAAGCATACTTGCTTGGGTTTTAGGATTTTACGATAAAGACTTAGACCCTAATAAACCTATTGAATTTGACGAGATTTATGAGAAAATCCCTAAAATTGGTGAATCTTTAAAAGATTTTTTAGAAGAATTAGAATTTGCTACTATTGATAAACAGAAGATTTTCTTAGAGAATATATTTAATGAATTAATAACTTCAACATTAAGGGATATTAGTTTTGGTTTAAAAAAACCAATTCCTAAGTGTGATGCTTACGTTTCATTTGAAAGACATAAAACATTAAATTGGGTAAGAAATTATGGATATTCACAGAAAAATGAAATAATTGAATGGGATGATGTTGCAACTGATACATGATATTTAAAATATTAACAAAAGAACAAATCACTCATTCACAAAATCACCATTCACCAATAGCCCATGTCAGCCCCTTTAGCCGAAAGATTACGCCCAAAAAAATTAGATGAATATATCGGACAAGAGCATATTTTGGGTAAAAATAAGCCTCTTCGTACTGCCATTGAAGCCAATCTTGTACCTTCAATGATTTTGTGGGGACCACCTGGTACTGGCAAAACTACGCTTGCTTTGCTAATTGCCGAGGCAACCAAACGACAATTTCACCAACTCAATGCGGTTAGTTCGGGTGTAAAAGAGTTGCGGGAAGTTATCAGCAAAGCTACGGGACTCTTCCCTCCGATTGTTTTTATTGATGAGATTCATCGCTATAATAAATCTCAACAAGATTCGCTACTGACGGCAGTAGAAAAAGGGCATATTACTCTCATTGGTGCAACGACCGAAAATCCTTCTTTCGAGCTAAACGGTGCGGTACTTTCTCGCTGTCAAGTTTATATTTTGGAATCTTTTGGTGAAAAAGAACTGAAAGAACTCACCAACAGGGCTTTACTAAAAGATGTAATTTTGAAAGAAAAAAACATAAAAGTAGAATCTTATGATGCTTTGATGCGAATTTCGGGTGGCGACGGACGGAAATTATTGAATCTTTTGGAGCTAATTACTTTTTCATATCCTCCTGATAATGAGATAATTATCAATGATAATTTGGTAGAAGAAGTTGCCCAACGCAATATTGCTCGCTACGATAAATCGGGCGAACAGCATTATGATATTATTTCGGCATTTATCAAATCTATTCGTGGTTCCGACCCAAATGCCGCACTTTATTGGATGGCACGCATGATTGTGGCAGGGGAAGACCCCGAATTTATTGCCCGAAGAATGCTAATTTTAGCATCGGAAGATATTGGCAATGCCAATCCAACAGCAGTAATTATGGCAAATAATTGTATGCAAGCCGTGAAGGTAATTGGTTACCCCGAATGTCGAATTATTTTGTCGCAAACAGCAATTTATTTGGCAACATCACCCAAATCAAATGCTTCTTATGTAGCGATTGATGCAGCAATGGCTTTGGCTGAAAAAACTTCACATTTGCCAGTTCCTTTGGCTCTCAGAAATGCTCCGACCAAATTGATGAAACAAATAGGCTATGGCAAAAACTACCAATATTCGCATAATTATGAAGGAAGTTTTGCAAAACAGAACTTCCTGCCTGACGAATTGAAAGGCACAAAAATCTATGAGCCAAGCAATAATGCCCGTGAAAACGAAATTAGAAAACAATTGCAAAATTGGTGGGCCGAGTGGTATGGGTATTGAAAAATCTATGAACTTATAGAACGGTCAGCGTTGTGTTATCGGCAATCGACTACGTAGATTCTTATTTTCTAAAGTTTATTTAATTACTTTCTAAAATCACTTTTCAACCAATATTTAATTTTTATAGAGTAAATTTGCGAAACAAAAAAAATTTAATAACATTTTCAACCATTCCTCAGTTTATTACGTATTGTATGATAGATCAATTATTTTCTACTCATTATACTTAATTTTTAAATTTAAATTTAAAATATCTTAATTAAATGAAAAAACACTTATTTTATTCGTTCGTTCTCATTTTAGCATTGGCAATTGGTTGCAAAAAAGATGAGACAATTCCAGACCAAGTTGTATCAAGTACACTCGCTGGAAATAGCAATATGCTCTATGCAACAACTACGCTTTCAGGAGCTAATGAAGTACCAGCGGTAACAACTACTGCCACTGGAGATGCGGTTGGTTCTTTTGACAAAACCACCAAAATTTTAAATCTTACCGTTACTTATGGAGGTGTTATACCTACGGCATGGCACATTCACAAAGCTGCTGCTGGAGTTGCTGGTGGGGTAGTTTTTAATTTTGGCACTGAATTTAAAACTCCATTTGTTTTTACTTCGGCTGCCCTTTCTGCTGCCCAAGAAGCTGATTTAGTTGGTGGATTAAACTATGTAAATATTCATAGTGCCAAAGCTCCAGGCGGTGAAATCAGAGGACAATTAGCGGTTGCAGCTACAACAGCTACAGGTTCAGTAAGCGGTACTTATAACAAAGGAACTAAGATTTTGAAAGTTTCTGTAACCTATGCAGGTTTAACACCTACGGCATGGCATATTCACAAGGGTGCAGTTGGAGTCGCTGGTCCTGTTGTATTAGATATGGGAACAACATTTACAAGTCCATTTAATTTTTCTACAGTAGCACTCACTACCGACCAAGAAGCTGATTTATTAGCGGGCTTGTTCTATGTAAACATTCACAGTAAAATTGCACCAAATGGTGAAATTAGAGGACAATTAGCTGTAAAATAAATATTGAGCCTTATTATAGCCGAAGGGTCAAGAGAAATTATTTCTTTTGACCCTTCGGCTATTTTATACTATTCAAGCTTATTTTTTATTAATTCTCTTGCTCCCTGAACAACTTTTTATCGGCATAAAAAGTGCCAAATGGAATAAGGGAAGCTATAAAAGCCAAAGCAGTTTTTTTCAATGACCATTTATATTGAATCTTAACTAAAGCCAAAAGCAAAACATAGCTGATAAAAAGTACGCCATGTGTCATGCCAACAAAATAGTTAGGTTTTGGCATTCCCATCATATATTTTAGTGGCATTGTTATGCCAAAAAGAATAAACGAACAACCTTCTAAAAAAGCTATTGTCCTAAATTTTCCTAAAGTAGTTCTTAACATAAAATTTCTGATTGATTTTTGTATAACAAAGATACGAGATTCGAGCAAGGCGAGTTGAGTTTTTTTCGATGGTGAACATTTTATTTTATTTTTTGTTAGTTTATTAGGTATAAATATTAAATAGTTTGTAATGATTGGCATCATAATAGGCACAAATCGCCACAATTCAATTTCGAGAAAAGTAGGTATAAGCTACCAAAATTTATTAACAACATTAGGCGAAGAAAGTAAAATTATAGATTTAGCTGAACTCCCACAAGACTTTGTGTTTTCGGCTCTGTATCACAATTCAGGAAAAAATGAAGCGTTTAATGATTTTCAAAAAATTATAGATGACACCACAAAATTTGTTTTTATTGTTCCCGAATATAATGGCTCATTTCCTGGGGTTTTAAAAAGTTTTTTTGATGGGCTACGCTATCCCGATAGTTTTAATAATAAAAAAGCAGCTCTTGTAGGAATTTCGGCAGGAGTTTTGGGCAATGCCGTAGGTTTAGGGCATCTCAATGATATTTTGAGTTACATGGGAACAGACGTACTTGGTCTGCGTATTAAATTAGGAAACATGAACACTCATTTTAATGGCGAAGAATTTATCTTCGATGTTTATCTAAACTTCCTCGAAAAACAAGCAAAGGCTTTAATAGCCTTTTAAAATATACAACCTGCCCATATCGCTTAGCCACCGTGGAAATTGACATATTTTCTCAAAATAAATTTGATTTACCTCATACAAATACAGTTCTACCGAAATCTATTACCTTTACAAACGTTTTTATTCATAAAACTGTTTTTTCAGAAATACATATATACCATAATAGATAAATGAAATTAGACCGCATAGAAGAAGCAATTGAAGATATACGTAATGGAAAAATAATCATTGTCGTAGATGACGAAGACCGTGAAAACGAGGGAGATTTTATATGTGCTGCCGAAAAAACTACGACCCAAATGGTCAATTTTATGGTAAAAGAAGGGCGTGGCTTGATGTGTACCCCGCTTACTCGGAAGCGTTGTGAAGAGTTAGAACTTGATATGATGGTAGGAAAAAATACCGCCCAGCATGAAACAGCTTTTACGGTTTCCGTTGATTTGCTTGGCAATGGCTGTACAACGGGCATTTCGGCAAGTGACCGTGCAAAGACAATTCAAGCATTGGTTAGTTCTGACACAAAACCAGAAGATTTAGGTCGCCCTGGTCATATATTTCCCTTACGTGCTGCCGAAGGTGGCGTATTACGTCGTTCAGGGCATACCGAAGCCGCTATTGATTTGGCAAAATTGGCAGGTTTAGAGCCTGTGGGTGTGCTTATCGAAATCTTAAATGAAGACGGTACAATGGCCCGTTTACCTCAACTTTTTGAAATTGCTAAGAAATTCGACCTCAAATTGGTTAGTATCAAAGATTTGATAGAATACCGTTTATCAAAAGAAAGCCTGATAAAAAGAGAAATAGGTGTTGATATGCCTACCAAATGGGGACATTTTGATATGGTTGCTTTTCGACAATTAGACAATGACCAATTGCATTTGGCACTTATCAAAGGTACTTGGGAAGCCGACGAACCTATTTTGGTGCGTGTACACTCTTCTTGCGTAACTGGTGACATTTTTGGTTCGTGCCGTTGCGATTGTGGTGCTCAACTTCACGCTGCCATGGAAATTGTTGAAAAAGAAGAAAAAGGGGTCATATTGTATATGAATCAAGAAGGGCGTGGAATAGGACTTTTAAACAAACTCAAAGCCTACAAATTGCAAGAAATGGGACGAGATACAGTTGAGGCAAACCTCGAATTGGGTTTCAATATGGATGAGCGGGATTATGGTGTGGGAGCTCAAATTTTACGTAATCTGGGCATCAAAAAAATGAAGCTTATTTCAAACAATCCTAAAAAGCGGGCGGGTTTAATTGGCTATGGTTTGGAAATAATAGAATCGATTCCGATTGAGATTTCTTCTAATCCTCACAATGAAAAATATTTGCAGACTAAAAGAGACAAAATGGGGCATGAAATTTTGGGAGTATAAAAATATTCGGCACGCATAACAATCTTTTAATACACCAAAATAGAATTTTACCAACATTTTTCATTAAAAATCATATAAATTGTTGTAAATCAAGCACTTATCCAAATAAAAAGGATAGGTGCTTGTTTTTTTTAGAGAAAAAAAATGTGACCTTTGTATAGAAAAATTAAAAACCACTAAATAATTTTTACTTCAAACATTTCTAACTCCAAAAAAAAATGATGCGAAAATTTACTTTCGGGCGACGCTTCGCTATTAAGACAGCGTTTAGCCTTTTTACAGTAATTCTATTTGCTTTTCAAGGCTTTGCACAGGTTACTACTTCATCAATCAGCGGTTTAGTCGCAGATGCTAAAGGCGAAGGCTTACCAGGTGCAACGATTGTTGCTATTCACGTACCATCGGGTACAAAGTATGGTACCGTTTCAAATGTATCGGGTCGTTATACGCTTCCTGCTTTACGTATCGGTGGTCCATATAAAATTACTTTTACTTTCATTGGTTTCAAAGAAGCCGTAAAAGAAGGGGTGATTACAAGTTTGGGAACTGCTGCTAACGTTGACGTTAAATTAGATGAGGAAGGAACATTCCTTGATGAAATCAAAGTTGTATCTACTCGCAGTGACATTTTCAGCTCTGACCGTACTGGTGCTTCTACAACAATTGGTAAGCAAGCCTTACAAGCGTTGCCAACAATTGGTAGCCGTTCGATTAATGATTTTACTAAGTATAATCCACAGGGTAATGGTCGTTCGTTCGGTGGTCAAGATAGCCGTTTGAACAACTTTACTATTGATGGTTCGGTATTTAATAACGGATTTGGTTTAGGTTCTGATTCTCAAGCTGGTGGACGTACAAATTCAACTGCTATTTCGTTGGATGCCATCGAGGAGATTCAAGTAAGTATTGCTCCTTTTGATGTACGCCAATCAGGTTTTGTTGGTGCGGGTTTGAACGCCGTAACTCGTTCAGGAACAAACGAAGTACAAGGTTCGGTTTATCACAGTTTCCGTAATAACGGTAAAAGTTTTGTAGGTACAGAAGCAAAAGGTTTACCAGTAACTATCGGAACATTTGATGAGAAAATCACTGGTTTCCGTTTGGGAGCTCCAATCATCAAAAACAAGTTGTTTATATTCGTGAATGGTGAATTCCAAAGAAGAACATCACCAGCATCGGCTTTTGTGGCAAAAGGTTCTAATAACCCTGGTAACCCGACACGTGTAGAGAAAGCAGATATTGACGCTTTGAGTACATTTATGCAAACAAAGTTTGGATATGAAACAGGCCCTTATGAGGCTTATGATGACCAAACTTCTTCTGATAAATTTTTGGCTCGTTTAGATTATAACATTAGTGATAACCATAAGGCTACGGTACGTTATACATTCCACAACTCACAAGATTACGTTACTATCAGTAACAGCTCTTCGGCTGGTTTTGGTAGCCGTATCACTGCAAACTCAATGTCGTTCAAAAACTCTGGTTATTTGATTCAAGATAATACTCGCTCGATTGTAGCTGAATTGAACTCAACTTTCAAAGGAAAAGCAGCCAATAATTTCATTATTGGTTACGACAAACAGAATGAAGACCGTGCTTATGCTGGTGCATTTTTCCCAACGGTTGATATTTTGAACAATAATCAAACTTATATTGCAACTGGTTTCGACCCATTTACACCAAGTAATAAGTTGAATTATGGTACGTTTCACATCACAGATAACTATACTTTGTTTAAAAACAAACATACTATCACAGTAGGAGCTAATTACGAGAATTACAAATCTAATAACTTATTCTTCCCTGCTTCAAATGGTGTTTGGGTATTTAACTCATTAGCAGATTTCTATGCTTCAGCAAATGGAAATAAAGATGTTACTGTAAACTTGTTCCAATATCGTTATTCGGCATTGGAAGGTGGTGCAGAACCATTACAGATTTTGAAAGTTAATAAATTTGACTTTTATGGTCAAGATGATTACCAAGTGTCTCGTAAATTAAAATTATCAATGGGTTTGAGAGCAAGCGTAATAGCATTAGGCAATACAGCTTTAGAAAATAAGACTATTTCGGGACAAACCTATAAAGACACAGAAGGTGCGGCATACAAAATTAATACAGGTACTATGCCTGGTACGAAAATTTTGTTTGAGCCTCGTCTTGGATTTAACTGGGATGTTACTGGAAAACGTACAACTCAGGTTCGTGGTGGTTCAGGTATCTTTACTGGTCGTCCTCCTTATGTATTCATTTCAAATCAAATTGGTAATAACGGTATTCTGACAGGGTTTATAGAGGCTCGTAATACGAAAGCATATCCATTTGTGCAAGATGCTTCGGTTTATGCTCCAACTACGCCAACATTACCAACTACTTTTGATATTGCTGCAACTGACTCAGATTACAAGTTTCCTCAAGTTTGGAAAACCAATATTGCAGTTGACCAAAAATTACCATTTGGTTTAGTTGGTTCGATAGATTTCTTGTATAACAAATTCTTGAATTCAGCTCAATATTTCGATGCAAACTTAGAGCCGGCAACCAGTAAGTTTACTGGTCCTGATACTCGTGACCGTTTCCCAGGTTCTGGTTTGACTGGTGCTAACTTAACAAATGCTATCCGTATTAATGATAATGTGTCTCGTGCGGCGGTTTTGAGAAGTAATAATACAGGTGAAAACGTTTCCTTGACATTCAAATTAGAAAAGCCATGGACTAAAGGTTTCTATGGTATGGTTGCTTATACTTATAGCAAAACACGTGATTTAATGTCAGCGGGTTCTATTGCTTCAGGTTCATTTACTGGTGCAAGAAGTGTCAATGGGAATAACAGATTAGGTTTGTCTACGAGTGATTTTGACCTTCCTCAACGTGTTGTAGGTGCATTGAGTTATCGCCTTGAATATGGTGGGAAATTTGGTGGTTCTTCCCAAGTTTCAATTGGTTATGTTGGTGGCTCGGGTACTTCACGTTATTCATATTCAATTTCTGGTGATATGAATGGTGACGGTATTGCAGGAAACGAATTGTTATATGTGCCAAATAAAGCAACTGATTTGACTTTTGTAAACACCCTTGCCATTGGTGGAGTGGTTTATACACCTGCACAACAAGCTGAAGCTTTTGATAAATTTATTGACCAAGACCCATATTTGAGTACAAAACGTGGTCAGTACGTTGACCGTAACGGTTCTATCCTTCCTTGGTTGAATCAATATGACTTATCGTTCATCCAAGAGTTTTTTGTAAACATAAAAGGAAAGCGTAATACAATCCAAGTACGTGCAGATATTCAAAATTTTGCAAACTTATTAAATAGCGACTGGGGTGTTGGTCGGTTTGTAAGTAATACTTCGCCTTTGGCTTTTGTAAGTGTTACTGCTGTTGGTGTTCCTCAATATCGTTTGAATACTCAAACAACAAGAACGCTAAACACCGATGGAATTAGCACAACTTCTACAACCGGTTTGTTGAAAGATACTTTCCAAAACAGAAGTGGTTCGGGTGATGTTTGGAATGCTCAATTGACATTACGTTATATCTTTAACTAATTGATAATCGAATAATTATAAAAAAAAGTCCCACCTCGAAAGAAGTGGGACTTTTTTTGTGATATTTTTTAGCCTTTATTTATACAAACCTGCCACAACCTCTACCACTTTGTCAACTTCTTCAACGGTATTATATTTTCCAAAAGAAAAACGTACATTTCCACGCTCTGGCAGTACATTTAATGCTCCCAACACGTGCGAACCTACATCTGACCCACTCGTACAAGCACTGCCACCCGAACAAGAAATTTGAGCAATATCTAAATTAAATAGTAACATATCATTATCATCACTTTGCGGTAAACTTACGTTTAAAACAGTATAAAGACTACGCTCCAAATTTGCAGAATCTCCATTGAAACGCACGTCAGGAATGGCTACTTGAAGTTTTTCAATCATGCGTTGTTTTAAACCTTCTATATGACTTTTGTGTTCTTTCATATCTGCATAAGCAATTTCGAGGGCTTTTGCTAAGCCTACAATGCCATAAACATTTTCTGTTCCACCACGCATATTTCGCTCTTGTGAGCCGCCGTGAATGAATGGATGAATTTTATTGTTGGCGTTAATATATAAAAATCCAACCCCTTTTGGTCCATGAAATTTGTGTGCAGCTCCTACCAGAAAATCTATATTCAATAGCTGAACATCGTGCTTATAATGCCCCATTGTCTGCACTGTATCGGAGTGAAAAATGGCACCGTATTGTTTGCATAACTCCCCTACTCTTTCCAAATCTATCAAATTACCAATTTCATTGTTGCCGTGCATTAACGACACTAAAGTACGTGGCTTTGTACTTAATAACTCCTCTAAATGAGCTAAATCAGCATGACCTTTTTCATCAAGATTTACATAACTTAGCTCGATGATACCCTGTTTTGCCAAATATTCGAGCGTGTGCAATACTGCATGATGCTCAGTTGGTGAAGTAATGGCATGTTTAATATTATAAGTATCAATACTACACATAATGGCAGTATTGTCTGCCTCTGTTCCTCCCGAAGTAAAAAAAATCTCAGACGGTGAAGCGTTAATAAGGCTTGCCACTGTTTTACGAGCTTTTTCAACAGCCGAACGCACTTGTCGCCCATGCGAATGGATAGATGATGGGTTTCCGAAATTTTCGGTCATTAGTGGTAACATCACTTGTAAAACTTCGTCATCAAGGCGAGTTGTAGCGGCATTATCTAAATAAATTTTTGACATTGGTATAACTTATTTATCGAACTGGGAAAAGATTTTTACAAAAATAATATTTGGTTTTCAAATATACAACCCACAATTTTGATAGACTAAAACAAATTTTATTTGGCAATATATCAAATATCTTACAATTCTACGCTTACATTCCTTTTAAAAGCCGCACCAAAATCAATCATTGATTCGGTTTTGAGTACGCCAGCAATATGGTCTATTTTATCATAAAGTACGCTTCTCATATGCTCACTCGACTTTGCCACAATACGAATATAAAGCGTATATTGGCCCGTAATGTAATAGCATTCTGTTACTTCTGGAATTTTTCGTAAAGCCTCAATAATTAGTTTTGAATCAGAGTCTTCTTTCAAAACAAGTCCTGTAAATGCACTCCATTCGTAGCCTAATTTTCGTTCATCCAAAATAATTCCTGCTCCTTTCAGCACACCGATTTTCTTCAAACGAGTAACTCGTTGATGCACCATTGTATTAGAAATACCCATGTTTTTGGCTATTTCCGAATAGGGTTTTCTACCATCTTTTTCGAGTTGGAGCAAAATTTTTCTATCAAATTCATCCAGCAAGTCTTCAGTTATCATAAGTCAATATAATTTATAATTACATATTATAGCGTATTTTTTACTTTAAAATTTAAAAATAAAGTAAATATAACTTATTTATAAAAAATATTAAGTCATTTTAACATATTTAAATAATATTTCTCTAAAAAGAATTTATAATAATGTGTTCGGAAATTAGCGAACATTTGTAATTAACAATTAATCATTCTTGAGTATGTTAGTAAATACATCAATAAGCGAACAACTTATCGAATTAGAAGAACGCTACGGAGCTCATAATTATCACCCTATTTCGGCAGTGCTCGACCGTGGTGAGGGTGTGTATGTTTGGGACATTGAAGGCAAGCGTTACTACGATTTCTTGTCGGCATATTCGGCAGTAAATCAGGGGCATTGTCACCCACGTATCATCAAAGCTTTGATTGACCAATCGCAAAAACTAACGCTTACTTCACGGGCTTTTTATAGCTCAATATTGGGGCGTTATGAAGAATATATTACCAATTACTTTGGCTATGACCGAGTTTTGCCAATGAATACAGGCGTTGAGGCAGTTGAAACGGCTTTGAAACTTTGTCGCAAATGGGCTTATCAAGTAAAAGGAATTCCTGAAAACAAAGCCAAAATTATTTTTGCTGGTGGCAATTTTCACGGACGAACGTTATCAGTAATTTCCGCTTCGACCGACCCTACAGCCCGCCAAGATTTTGGCCCATTTATGTCGGGTTTTGAAGTTGTGCCTTATAATGATATCGAAGCATTAGAAGAGGCATTAATCAATGACCCTTATATTGCAGGTTTTATTTTTGAACCAATTCAAGGAGAGGCTGGTGTAGTTGTACCGGACGATAATTATTTGCCCGAAGCCTATCGTTTGTGCAAAGCAAGTAATGTACTTTTTATTGCTGACGAAATTCAAACAGGCATTGCTCGTACTGGAAAAATGTTGGCAACAGACCATTATAATGTTCGTCCTGATATTATTATTTTAGGTAAGGCTCTTTCGGGAGGAGTTTTACCAGTATCGGCAGTTTTGGCTGATGATGAAATTATGCTTACCCTAAAACCAGGTGAACATGGCTCTACTTATGGCGGAAATCCGTTGGCTTGTGCCGTAGCAATGGAGGCTTTGCAGGTTGTAAAAGATGAGAAATTGGCAGACAATGCAGACTTTTTAGGAAAATTATTTCGACATGAAATGACTAAGCTCATTCAGGAAACAAATATAGTAACACAAGTTCGTGGAAAAGGCTTACTTAATGCCATTGTGATTGACTCGCACGAAGATTCAAATTTAGCTTGGGATATTTGCATGAAATTTAAAGACAATGGACTTTTGGCAAAACCTACTCATGGCAATAAAATTCGCCTTGCTCCACCATTGGTTATGACCGAATCTCAAATGTGGGATTGTGTTGAAATAATTTCTGATACTATAAAACGTTTTTAAGTCATTAGCAATTTTTAGAATCTTTTTTGAAAGTACCGACATCTTCGGGACTTTTGTTTTTATAATGCCCTACTCTTCATTCATCAAAGTTTCATAAACAAGCAATAAAATCCCATCTTTTAGCCCTAAATCAGGTACTATGATTTCGATTGCACCTGCCCATTTCATCACAGAAAGATAAATATCAGACGCAGGAACAATGACATCGGCACGGTCGGCGTTGAGTTGTAGTTTGTTTATACGGTCTTCCAAACTAAACTTTTCGATGTAGTTTCGCATTTTTTCAACATCTTTCAAGGTTGCTTTGTTATCTTTCTTGTTTTCAATCATGTTGAAAAGTTTCGAGATATTTCCGCCAGTTCCTACCGCTGTTACTTCTACATGAGTCGGCACGTTTTCTTTGACCCAAGCTTGCATTTTTTTCCAAACATCAGGAGCTTCTTTGTGTTCGAGTAGGCGAACTGAGCCAATTTTAAACGATTTTGCTGCAATTTTCTGCTGTCCTTTATAAATATTTAGTTCAGTACTTCCGCCACCTACATCAATATGCAAATAAGTTTTGTCATTTTGAAGTACAACTACAATAACATTATTGATGAGTTCCGCTTCTTTCTCGCCTTCAATTAAGTGAATTTCCATACCCAATTCATTCTTAATTCGCTCTACAATACTGTCTCCGTTTTCTGCTTCTCGCATGGCACTTGTGGCACAAATCATATAGGCATCTACTTCGTGGAGTTCCATTAAAAGTTGGTATGCTTGCAATAATTTCTTGATTCGGGCTTCACTACCTGACGAAATTTTGCCCGAGTTGAATACATCCATACCCAAACGCAGGGCAAAACGCACATATTCTACTTTTTTAAAACTTATTGTTTTTTTGTTGGTCAATACCGACGAAATCTGCATTCGTGCGGCATTTGAGCCAATATCAATGGCGGCAATTTTCATTTATAGTTGATGGTTTATAGCCTTTTTTTAAATATATAAGATTCGCAAAAGTAATCATTTCGCTTTAATTGTTTTTAGAAAATAAAAAAGGTACTACAATTTCTCGCAGTACCTTTCTCATTCTTATTGTTTTATTGATTATAGTCTATTGACCATCGACTCGAAGTTTTACCAGAAATACGTGTAAAGAGAAATAATGATAATAATAACTATACTTGCTCCAATAGTAAAACCAGTAGATGGTTTAAACATAGAAGCATCTATTTCAAGTCCTTTTTTCTCATCGGGCAATACCAAACTCAAAATAAACATAACAGCTATACATATTACAAATACCCAACCCATACGGTCTAAAAATGGCATTAAACTCCAATCGTCAAATGGAAATAAGTTATTGAAACCTAAAACCTCCAATGCTTTTGCATCACCATCAAAATTCATTAATACTGCTATTATTAAACCACCCACAATGGCAAAAAATGCCCCTGCCGAATTAGTTCTTTTCCAGAAAAAGCCCATGATAAATGCCGCAAAAATACCTGGAGAAAGCAAACCTGTCATTTCTTGAATAAATTGAAAGCCGCCTTTTTTCTCAATTCCCATGAATGGGGAAATCACGATTGCCAAAATCATGGCAATAACAATTACTACTCTACCTACCATTACAAGGCTTTTTTCGCTCATATCTTTTGCAAAATATGGTCTAAAAACATCTAAAGTAAAAATTGTAGAAATGCTATTGGCTTTACCAGCCAACGAGGCAACAACTGCCGCAGTAAGTGCCGCAAATGAAAGACCTTTTAGCCCCATTGGCAATAAATTTAATAATACGGGATAGGCTCGGTCTTGGTTGAAAGTACCATCAACTCCTAACATTTCTTGTTGGAACATTCCTTTTTGGTAAAGAGCATAAGCCGCAATGCCGGGTAAAGTAACGATTACGGGCATCAATAATTTAAGGAATGCCGCAAACAATAAACCTTTCCGTGCAGTATCAAGGTCGGCACCTAATGCCCGTTGCGTAATATATTGATTACAGCCCCAATAGTTTAGATTCACAATCCACATACCGCCAAAAAGTACAGTTAGGCCTGGAAGTGACATATAATTTGGATTTCCTTTTGGATATATCATGTGAAAATGGTCATCGTGGTTTTGAGTCATCATTTTGAAACCATTGACAAGCCCAGTCAATTCATATTTCGAAGACACAAGTGTTACCGCTAAATAGGTAGCCGCCAAACCGCCAATTACTAAGAAAAACACTTGTATAACATCGGTATAGCCAATTACTTTCATGCCACCTATGGTAATTATAATGGCAAAAATTGCCAAAAACACCATACAAGTATAAAAATCTAAGCCCGAAATACCCGATACTGCCAATGCTCCTAAATATAAAATAGAAGTAAGATTTACCATAATATAAAGCAACAACCAAAATATTGCCATGATCAAACTCACCGTTTTGTTATAACGTTGGCTCAAAAACTGAGGCATGGTCGAAATATTATTTTTCAGATAGATTGGCATAAAAAATACAGCTACAATAATTAAAGTAGCTGCTGCCATCCATTCGTAAGTAGAAATACCTAAACCCATCGAAAAACCATTACCCGACATACCAATCATTTGCTCGGCCGAAATATTAGAAGCAATCAATGAAGCACCAATTGCCCACCATGTAAGCGAGCCTTCGGCCAAAAAGAAGTCTTTAGTTGAAGTTTGTGCCGATTTCTTCTTGTTGTAAATCCAGAAGCCATATCCCGCCACAACAATAAAATAGAAGAGAAAAACCAAGTAATCAATCGTTTGTAATTTTTGCATATTGCTTAGGGTTAAATGTAATAAGTATCAAAATAATATTTTTATAGCAAAGCAAATTAAGGTAGAAAATTTGCTTTTTCAAAGAAAAATAATTGCTTTAAGAAGAAATCAGGTGGTTTTCAGACATTTATTTAATTTAATATTCACTAACAAATTTCAAAATTCTTGACATTCAAAGTTCTTTTTTATAATTTTACAAAAAAACTATCCCGTTTTGAATAGAAATACAATCAGGCTCCTAATTTTGTTGGGTACGCTTTCGATTACGGGGATTCTTGCAGTGCAAGCCTACTGGGTCAAAAGTGCTTTCGACCTTAAAGAACAACAATTTCGTCAAACCGTAATGATTTCATTGCGAAATGTGGCGAACAGAATTTCTACGCTCTATAAACTCTCAAAATTTGAAAATCCAGTTAGTCAGCTTTCGTCAGATTATTATGTGGCAAATCTCCGAATTCCTTTGGAAGCTGCCGTGTTGGAACATTATCTAAAAGATGAATTTAAGAAGCAAAATTTAAACACCGACTTTGAATATGGCATTTACGACTGCGATACCGAAAAAATTGTTTATGGAGCATATATCAACTCAAATTTTGAAGAAGGCGAGGTAGCAGCCAAACCACTACCCAAAACCGATAAATACCTTAACTATTTTGGGGTGAGATTTCCGAGTAAAACGAGCTATTTAGCCAGTCGCTTAGATATTTGGTTAATTTCGTCACTCATAACACTGGTTGTAACAGTATTTTTTGGCTATGCTATGTTTATAATTCTACGTCAAAAACGCTTGAGCGAAGTACAACGAGATTTTGTGAATAATATGACGCACGAGTTTCAAACTCCTATTTCGACCATCCGAATTGCAACCGATGTATTGAGTCAAGCGAAGATTATAGACCAACCCGAACGCTTCAAAAAGTATGTTCAGATTATTCGACAAGAAAACAATCGTTTGAAAACCCAAGTCGAAACAGTACTTAATACGGCTAAGTTGGAACGTGGAAAAATGAATTTGGATATACAATTACAGGAGCTTCATAGTTTGATAAATGAAGTAACAGAAGGTACACAAGCAGAGTTAGAGGATAATTTAAAGATGGAGTTAAATGCCTCAAAATCAAGTGTTTATGCAGACCGCACACAATTACTCAGTCTTATAAGAAACTTAGTTGAAAATGCCATAAAATACTCGAAAAAACAGCCGAGTATTTATATAAAAACTGAAAATATTGGCGATACAATTGTTTTTTCGGTGAGTGATAAAGGCATTGGTATTCCGAAAGAAAGTCTGGATAAGATATTCAAAAAATTTTATCGTGTACCAACAGGAAATTTGCACAATGTCAAAGGTTTTGGATTGGGTTTGAGTTACGTGAATGAAATTGTTAAAGCACATAAATGGCAAATAAATGTAGAAAGCGAAGTGGGTGAAGGAAGTACATTTAAAGTTACAATGCCCATCTGAATTTATGGTTTTTTTCTCGAAAACAGTAATTTGTAATTATTAGGATAGTCCAAATCGTAATCGCAATGGCGAACCGTTCGTACCTCGTAAATCGTAAATTGAAATAATGCCTAAAATTCTATATGTAGAAGACGACCCAAATTTGGGTTTCGTAACGAAAGATAACCTCGAACTCGAAGGTTATGAAATCGTTCATTTTCAAGATGGAAAAGAGGCTTGGAAAAGTTTTAGTAAAGAAAAATATGACCTTTGTTTACTCGATGTGATGTTACCTGAATTGGATGGTTTTTCGTTAGCCGAAAAAATAAGAAAACAGAATTTGCACATTCCTATTATATTTTTGACTGCCAAAACTATGCAAGAAGACCGCATTGCAGGACTAAAAATTGGTGGAGATGATTACGTAACGAAGCCTTTTAGCATTGAAGAATTAAGTCTGCGAATAAAAATATTTCTAAAACGTAAAGAAGTAAGTAAAGTAGTTGGTGGAGTAGATAATTGGAATATTGGACTCTATTCCTTTGATTATCAACAACTTACTTTACAATCTACTACAAAAACAGAACAACTTACACACCGTGAGGCCGAAGTTTTGAAGTTTTTGTGTGAACGAAAAAACCAAGTTATCAAGCGTGATGAAATCTTGACCGCCATTTGGGGTCGTGATGATTATTTTTTAGGCAGAAGCCTCGATGTTTTTGTTACTCGTCTTCGCAAAATGCTCGCCGAAGATACATCAATAAAAATTGAAAATGTACACGGTATTGGGTTTCGATTTGCGTGTTGAGAAAGACAATTATAGAATGAGCGAATTTGTGAATGAATGATTGTTTTTTCTATTTCTTTAAATCAGTTCCTAAACCTAACTATAAATCATACACCGTACTTCCTAAATCGGTAAAACTGTCGTACTTTTTACTTCCGACATTACAAAAAAACTATGTATGAGTGAAACACTGGGCAGCACAGAAAGTTTCAATTGATGAAATTGATGATAACTTTCCATATCTGGCACTACGATTTTGAGCATATAGTCAAAACTTCCTGATACAAAATTACATTCTACCACTTCAGGTAAATCCAGAATGAGTTGATTAAAACCTTCTGAAGTATCATGTGTTTGCTTTATTAGCGTAACCTGACAATACACCGTTAGATTTTTCCCTAATTTCTTTTTATTCAAAATTGTAACATACTTTTCAATAATCCCTTCTTGCTTCAGACGCTTCACACGGTCATGCACAGGAGTAAGCGAAAGATTAATTTGCTTGGCAATATCTTTCAAGGTCAAATGGGCATCTTCTTGAAGTAGCCGTAAAATTTTTTTGTCAGTTTCGTCAAGATTCATTATTTATATTTTTGCTGTAAGCATTATGTTTTTTGAATGAAATTTTATGAAAAATTGCTAAAAACCGAAGCATATAATTTATTGCTTTTTATTTATCAGAATTTTTTTCTTTTCGGAAATGCAAAAAAGCATAATATCAGGAATTATTTCTGCAAAAATAACATTTTAAAACAATAATTTCTTATTTTTTTATAGATAGCCATAATATTTTCTTAATACACTAATTTTGTAGTGCAATTACACTTCATACTAAAAATATACATCTCCACTACCGATTACGGTAGCGGAGATCAATTACACTTCATCAAAAAAACATTTAGAAATGATAATCGGCGTACCAAAAGAAATCAAGAACAACGAAAATCGTGTAGCTCTCACCCCAGCAGGTGTTGCAGAGTTGAAAAAGTATGGACACAAAGTATACGTACAAGCAAGTGCAGGAGAAAGTAGCGGTTTTAGTGATAATGAGTACGTAAAAGCTGGTGCAGAAACTTTGCCTACCATTGAAGAGGTTTACGGCATCGCCGAAATGATTATTAAAGTAAAAGAACCCATTGCTTCGGAGTATCCGCTCATCAAAAAAGACCAACTATTATTTACTTACTTTCACTTTGCTTCTTCTGAGCTATTGACTCATGCCATGATTAAGCGTAGAGCAGTCTGTTTGGCTTACGAAACCGTAGAGAAGTCTGACCGCAGCTTGCCTTTATTAGTACCGATGTCGGAAGTAGCAGGACGTATGGCGATTCAGGAAGGTGCTAAATATTTAGAAAAACCATCTGGAGGAAAAGGTATTCTTTTAGGAGGAGTTCCAGGAGTTCCACCTGCAAAAGTTTTAGTTTTAGGTGGTGGAATCGTAGGAACACAAGCAGCGAAAATGGCAGCAGGTTTGGGTGCAAGAGTAGTGATAATGGACGTAAGTTTACCTCGTTTGCGTTATTTGTCAGATATTATGCCGCCAAATGTTACAACCATGATGTCGAATCATTATAATATTAGTGCGGCAATTGCCGAAGCTGATTTGGTCGTTGGTGCAGTATTGATTCCAGGGGCTAAAGCTCCACACCTTATCACTCGTGATATGTTGAAACTTATGCGTGCCGGAACAGTTGTAGTTGATGTAGCAGTTGACCAAGGCGGCTGTATTGAAACCTGTACACCCACAACACACGAAAACCCTACATTTGTGATTGACGACATCGTACATTATTGCGTTGCCAATATGCCTGGGGCTGTACCTTATACTTCTACGCTTGCATTGACCAACGCAACTTTACCTTATGCTTTGCAGTTGGCTAATAAAGGCTGGAAAAAAGCATGTAACGAAAATGAAGAATTGAAGAAAGGACTCAACGTTGCCAACGGAAAGATTGTTTACAAAGGTGTTGCCGATGCGTGGGGCTTGGAAATGACCGAAGTTGACGATATTTTATAATAAAATCACCACCACAATATACCCAGCCTTTTCTCTTCATTGAGGGAAGGCTTTTTTTTGTGTTGGTCTTCTTTAAAATAAAATTAACATATTGACCATAAGCAACTTACAAATAAAAAGATATTCAATAAAATATCAGATTCTCTAAAGCAAGCTATTTGGGTAGCCTACGATTATCCACGTACTAATCCCTTTTCACGCAAAAAATGATGGGTCATTACTTCTTTTTCAGAATTAAGAATGACTTGTTTTAAAACTTCACAAACCAAAATTTCGTGGTCACCGCTATCAGTAGAGTGTAATACTTTACACTGAATATAACCGATTGCCTCTGTTAAAAAAGGAATCCCTCGGTCATCTAAATCATATTTTAAGTTTCGGAATTTGTCCGAATCTCGCCCACTTTTCCTGCCTAACTTCGCAATTAAGTTAGTTTGCTCCTTTGCTAAAATATTGATATTTAGTAATCTAGATTCCCTTACCAACTCAATGGTATAATCAATTTTATAAAGAGCTACACAAAGCATTTTACCGCCCATTGCTACTTGCATTAGCCATGTGACGATGTTGGCATTTAAGTGTTTACCATGAGCCGTTGTAACAGAATGAACGTCGTAATTTTTGTATTTGAGTAATGATTTTGACATATATATAGAAGCCATTTTGTTATCCAAACATATAAACAAAGAATTTGTTTTGTAAATGAATATATTTCAAATAATTAGTAAAAAATAAGTTAAATAAAATTTGCATTTATTCAATATAAAAATTAACTTTTCAAAGAAATAAATAAATTATTCACCTTAACTACCTATCAACATGAATAGTATCGTAAAATATGGACACTTTTTAATAGCTATACCGATTGCAGTTTTCGGTATGTTTCATTTTTTGATTGCTAAAAATATGGTTGGAATGGTTCCGAGTTGGTTACCTGGCGGTGTTTTTTGGGTATATCTTACAGGAATTGCTCACCTTTCGGCTGCAGTAGCTATTATTATAGGAAAATATACCCGATTGGCAGCTACACTATTAGGACTAATGCTTATTATTTTTGCATTGACGGTTTACTTACCAAAGGTAACAGATGGAGATCAAATGGCAATGTTTCAGGTACTCAAAGATTTAGTGATGGCAGGAGGTTGTTGGGTATATGCTAGCACTCAACCTAAAGATAAAGAATAATTTCTCTAAACTAAAAGTTCAAAACGCTATCTCGGAAAAATCTGAGGTGGCGTTTTGAGTTTTATTGCTAAATCAAAAAAAATCTAAAACAAATTATATGTATCTACATAAAATTTTTACAAAAAATTTGTATTTATTCAATAATAAATTTAATTTTGTAGAGAAATAACCCCTAACTCAAAAATAGTCTTACAACAACCCTAAACTAAAAACTGTATGCACCTGACCAATTTGGTTAGGTGTTTTTTTTTAATCACATGAAAACTCAATTATATCCACCAAATTGGGTTTTAAAAACTACTCTCTCATTCGTAAACCTGGCAATATTTCAACAAATGTACCAGCTTGATAAATAATATTTTAGCCGCTATCAAATAAATTATTCCTTGATATGGTTGTGGCAACTTTGATTTTACTAAAGAATAAACCTAAAGCATGATTTTTTTTTAATAACAATATGAAATTGGAGCCACCAACTAAAACCTCTCGGTGTTCGGAACTTAGTTTGGTCAATGCTTCATGCAAGGCTTCAGATTCTTGTTTTTTTTCTACCTGAATACCTGCCGATGGCTCTGAGAGATTTCTTTCACTCATTACAGTTACATCTGCGTGATACATAATTCGGTAGTTTTTTTGATGGCATCATTCAATACATTTCGTGCCAAATGATACATCCAAGTTCTAAACTCACCTACTTCGGTAAATGTGTAACGATATTTCAACATTCTATAAAAAACCGTTTGTACTAAATCTTCGCTATGTGCAGCCTGACCCGTCGAGTGATAAAGAAAAGCAAACAAAGGCCGATGGTAACGCTCAAAAAGCAAACCCATCTTATCTAAATCTCCTGCTTTTACTTTAAGCATAAGGCTGTTGTCAGTCAATGCGTTCAATAGAATGTTCGTTTTTTCGGTTATTTGAAAGTGGAAACTTAGCAAAAAAAGAAAGGTTACAGAAATAATGAAGTTTTTTTGTTTTGAGAAAAACGTAAAACGCTAAACTTTTACTTTGACAAAAAAAACGCAGCATTACCAAATTGGTAATGCTGCGTTTCTGAAAAAACAACTATATTTTTAAATTCCCACCGCCATAATATCAGAAGTAGGAACTGGACTTCCTCCTTTCTTTTCGAGTGTTACTGCGAAAGCTTTCGGCTGTGGTACTGTTTTTAACTCTTGCGTATTATTTTTTATGTCAAAAACACCAGCATCCATCGGTTTATCGTTGACAATTGCCCAAAGTTGATACTGCATACCATCGGGTGGTATGGGCAAATTGCCTCGAATCAGGTAAACTTTATTAGTTTTGGTATCCCAAGTTAGCATAACAGTCGAGTTTTCAGAGCCTTTCTGACCAACCAACTTACTCATTTTCATTTCTGGACTCATTAACATATTTACTTCACTCGGCATTATTGCCCCTTCTTGCGATTTTGCATTTTTTTGTAATTCTATATTTTCATTTATCGCCAACGAAAGATTTTCCTTACTTTCATTCCAGCGAGTTCCCAAATAAACATTGGCTAAAATACTACCCAACAATGCTAACGATGCTGCAATGCGGAGGTAATTACCAAAGAATCCTGTTATTTTTGGTGGTTGTTGTTCACTTGCGTTAATTTCTTTTCCACTCTCAAAGTCTATTACTTTTGTCGTTTTTACATCCGACTCTGCCGCTATTTTATCCCAAATTTGACTTTGCAAATAGGCGGGAGGGGCTTCAGCATTAGCAAAAGCATAGCTTTCTAAGGCATCTTCGATAGCTCGAATTTCAGCCTTAATTTCAGGTGATTGTACGGCCAACTGCTCGATTTCAGCTATTTCTGTTTCATTAGCTAAACCAAGTACGTAGCTCTCCAAAACCCCCGATGCTATGTATTCTTGAATATTCATTATATTTATTAAGTGAGTGAAATTTTCACTCTTTTTTTCCTTTGTTTGATTTTCTTTAACAAGTAAATGTCTTATTATAAATTAGTTACACATATAATTTACTAATTTCAGTCTTACAACATTGCTCTTAAAGTACCAACTGCTGCTTTTATTCTTGTTTTAACAGTACCGAGAGGTATGCCAAATTCTTCCGAAACCTCCGCTTGTGTATATCCTTTATAATACACCAAATCAATCAATTGCTTATATTCAGGCCTGAGTTTTTCTATGACATTTTGTAATCCTATTGCGTCAATGTCTTGTACAGTCTGATATTCGTTGTCTATTTGAAAGATAACATTATCTTCCATCGAAATATTTTGTGATGAATCTCGGAAATCTGCAGAGCGAACCCTGTCAATTGCCAAATTTCGAGCAATATTCATCATCCACGTAAAGATACTCCCCTTCGAAGGGTCATAATTGTCAATGTTTTTCCAAATCTTTAAAAAAGTATCTTGAAGTAAATCATTGGCATCATCATTTGATTGTACGATTTTATTAACCACACCAAACAACGCCCCTGAATAATTATTATACAGGATATTAAAGCCCTTCTGGTCTTTGTTTTTCAACAAAGACACTAATTCTTCTTCTGCTATGCTAATGCGTCGTGCCAAACGTTTCTTTGATTTCGGACTAAATAAAAATATTTTCTCAAAGATGTTGGTTTCTTCTCATTTTTCCAAAAATTTCTTTAAAAACAAGAGGTTTCAATTTAAAACCCCTTGAAGATTCACTCAAACTACAAAACCTCATAACAACTATTTTTGTTGTTCTCATTCATTTACGATATATCGAAAAGTTTGGATTTATAGTTTTAGATTTTAACCTTATCTTTGTACTTATTTAACAAGATTAAGGCTTTTTAACCACCAACTATTTACTATAATCTCTAATTGATTTCTGAAAAATGACTCCAAAACAACAAGGCTTTTTCTTTCCTGCCGAATGGCATCAACACAGAGCGACCTGGTTAAGTTTTCCACAAAGTTCCGACTCGTGGGACTACGGCGGGCGTTTGGAGCGAATATATCCTGCTTATTTACAATTCATCAAAGCAATTTCTGAAAGTGAAAAAGTGTGTATTAATGCTACTAACGAAGCTCATAAAGCATTGATAATAAGCTTGTTGGATAAGTATGAAGTTGATAAAAATCAAATTGAAATACCGATTCATCCAAATAATGATTCGTGGTGCAGAGACCACGGCCCAGCGTTTTTGATAAACACTGATACCAAACAACGAATGATAGTAGAATGGGGCTATAATGCGTGGGGAGGGAAATATCCACCTTTTGATGACGATGACCAAATTCCTGTTAAAATAGCAAATTACTTAAAATTGCCATACGTTGTGCCAGGAATTATTATGGAAGGTGGCTCGGTAGAATTTAATGGAAAAGGCTCGTTGTTGACAAGTAAATCTTGCTTGCTAAATCCGAATCGAAATCCAGATTTGAACCAAGACCAAATTGAAGGATATTTGTGTGATTATTATGGCGTTGAGCAAGTTTTGTGGGTAACAGAAGGAATTGTGGGTGATGATACCGACGGACATATTGACGACACTACTCGCTTCGTAAATGAAGATACGGTATTGACAGTAATAGAACATGATAAGTCTGACGATAATTATGAGCCGCTCAAACAAAATCTAAAAGACCTCAATAAAATGCGTTTGCTGAATGGCAAACAGTTGAATATCAAAGAATTGCCGATGCCTAATGCCGTTTATGATAGTGAAATCAGACTGCCAGCATCTTACGCTAATTTCTTGATAACCAATGGCTCGGTCATTGTGCCAACCTACCGTTGCAATAAAGATGAAGTTGCTTTAGAAATCATACAAGGTTGTTTTCCTGAGCGAAAAATAGTAGGAATTGATGCCACCGAAATTATTTGGGGATTGGGTAGTTTTCATTGCCTTTCGCAACAAGAACCAATTGTGTAGCTTTTGTTTCTTGAAAGAATAAAAACCTCTCTCCCACTTTCTAATTTTTAAAACTTGAAATGAATTACCGCAATAAAACATTCAAGTTAGTAGCTTAAGACGTTGTTTAAGTTTTTTGATTTGGGCTTAAAATGCACCTTTTTAACATAGTCTTCGTTGAAAAAGTATCATTTTTTTCCAGCAAAAAAAAACTTAAACAACCTCTAATACTACCAACGGAGAGGTGAGTTTAGAAACACTTTTTCATTACAAACAAAAATGTGAAATAGTTTGGGCAGAATATAGCGGTGGAAGTATCGTGAAAGGCTTCTTGATTGCACGAACATTAGAAAACAATTCCTTAGATTTGCCTTATGAACATATCAACATCGCTGGTGAACTGATGAAGGTATTTGTCATTGAATTCCCGAAATCTTGTTGAATGGATTGGTAAATTTGCACTAAAAATGGCAATGGACAAGTGGTGATTTTTCATCTGGCGAATCAATAATTGAAGAAATTATTGTAAAAACTTCGTAAAACGAAGAATTTTCGCTTAATTTTGAGCCTTGAATAAAATTTTAATCTTTTTCTTTAGCCTAAAGTCAATGGCTAATTGTTAAAAGCTCTTAATTACCCAAACAAAGTTTATATTCATCACAATAAATTTTAACCTTATCAGTTTTTTATTGTAGATGATTCATCTGTGCCTTTATATGAAGCAAATAAATACCATTATATATATATTAGTAGCCTTTTTTCAGTTTGCTTGCCAAATTTCAAAAAAACCTACGCCACAAAGGAGGGTTTCTCAACAATCTGCCCCTAAAAAAACTGATGATGTTTTTGCTATGCCTCAAACATCTGCCCCTACAGTTAAAAGTCAGCCAATCGAAGACGTAAAGTTTCAACCCGTGGCAATGACTGTTGGAACCAATAAGTTGACAACTTCAGAATTACAGTTAGAAGTTGAAAAAAGAATGCTTGATGATTCGATTTCACCCAAAAGTGCTTTGGAAGAAGTTATCTACGACCAGCGAATCATTGCCGATGCTAAGAAAAGAGGTTACCACCAAAACGAAGATTTTAAAGATGAAATGGAAACCTATCGAGGAATCTTGGCAGAAGCATATTTGACCGACAGTACCACAATAAAATATTTGTTGAAAGAGACTTACGATTGGATGAAGCAAGAGATCCGGGCGGCACATATTATGTACCAAATTTCTGAATTTGCTGAACCTGCCGATACAGCCGCTATTTATCAAAAATTAATTGATATTCGTAATAAAGCTTTGACAGGGGAAGATTTTGGAATATTGGCTCAACAATTTTCACAAGATAAAAAGACAAGTAACATTGGCGGAGATTTGGGTTGGTTCAAAGCCCTTCAGTTTGTTTACTCAATCGAAAAAGCAGCTTATAATACACCCATTGGTCAGGTTTCAATGCCCTTCAAAACTAAAGGTGGTTATCATATCATCAAAGTCAATGAGCGTCGTCCGTTTAGCGGTAATGTGAGAGTGCAACATATTTTAAAAATGGTTGCTCTAAATGCACCCGATTCGGTCAATGTTAAAGTAAAGGCAAAGATAGATTCTTTGTATGCTCAATTAAACAAAGGAGGAGTTTTTGAAGATTTATGTAAGAAATATTCGGACGACTACAAAACAAAAAACTACGGAGGTTTTTTACCTGCTTTTGGAATTGGCACAAGAGAAGAAACAGCTTTTGAACAAGCGGCTTTTGCTCTAAAAGAAGGAGGATTTTCGCAACCTGTTCGTACATCTGCGGGTTGGCATATTATTAAACTTTATCAAAAATTACCTTTAGAATCTTTTGAAGCCATTTATCCAAAAATAAAAGAGAAAATGGTAACCGATTCTCGGGGCGATGTGGTAAAAGAAAATGCTTTGAAACGATTGAAAAAAGAAATGCAATTCGTTGAAAATGAGGAAGTTGTAAAAAAAGCAATTGCTGCTGCTGATACTAATTTATTGAGAAAAAAGTGGAATTATGCCCTCAATGATGAAACTACTAATCAAACGATTTTTAGTATTGGCAAAAAACGGTATGATACTAAATTATTTTATGATTTTGCCGTAGATAGACAAACCTTCGAACGCATTCCTGCGAGTTATACCCCTTCAATAACGATGCGAAGTTTTTATAAGAAGTTTGTTGAGAATACCGTTAAAACCTATGCAGAAGAACATTTAGAAGACATAAACGCTGATTTTAAACTGCTGCTTAATGAATATGCAACAAGTTTGCTAAAAATGCAGTTACTAAATGATTTGATTTATGAAAAATCAACATCCGATACTACGGGACAAAGAGTTTTCTACGAAAAAAATATAGAAGCATACCGTATGCCTGAGCGAGTTTTGGCAACAGTAATAGCCTCTAAAGATGCAAAAACAGTTTATTTAGTAAAAGATGTTTTTACGAAAGGCACGCCTTATAACCTCAAACGAGCATACAATAAACCATTATATTATGCTAAAAATTTAAGTGATTTGACAACCGAACATAAAACTATTTTGGTTTCTGTGCTTGAAGTCATGCGTCGCAATAAAGGCTATGTACTTGAAATTGGGGGACATGCAGACCAAAATGAAGCAGAAAATGCTTCGGCCGAACGTATCGAAAAAGTGAAAACATACTTGATGACCAATGGTTTGAATATCGAACGAATTATTGAAAACGATTATGTAAAAACTACTCCTGCTAATAAATTTGATTGGACAAAAAATCAAAGAGTAACATTTAGATTTTACACTAATTCAAAAAAAGATGTTGAAAAAATATTCAACTCTAAAGAGCCAAATAAGGTTGTTATTGATGAGGGTTATTTTAAAAAAGGAGATAACAAATTTGTTGATATAGCCAAATGGGAAGTTGGTACTCAATCAATAGTAAAGGATGGCAGATTTGTTGATGTAATTATCGAAAAAGTAGAAGCAGCACGTTATAAAAGTCTTCGTGAAGCACGTGGACAAGTTCTTTCAGACTATCAAAAATCTTTGGAAAAGAAATTTAATGAAGATTTGGTAACTAAATATCCAATAAAGCTAAATAATGAAGAAATTCAAAAGGCTTTAAATTCTAAGAAATAATAGTTAATAGAGCTTT
>NZ_JAYWCU010000262.1:0-4490 GCF_043780375.1 Emticicia sp.
GTTTGTTTTGGGGGGATTCATAAATTGATGTTTAGTTCCTAAAACAAATATATCAGCTTTTTGAATCCCTATCTTTTTTTTATGAACAAACCCTGTAAAGTTTTATCAGTTATATAAAGATTCCAAAGAATCAATTATGACAGACAAACATTCAATTGATTTTGACTTATCAATGATTTTCTTGGCTATTAGAAACTTTGCATCTTGTTTTACTCTTGGTTTTATAAAAGAACATAATTTCTCCAGAGATTCTGCAATAAAAATCGGCAATTATTCGCTAAATATTGATTCCTATGTTTATGAAAGTCTAAAGAAAGCAAGATTATTATCTACAAGAGGTATTGGAAGTATAACTTCGGAAGAAACGTTTAATAAAATAACACAAGAACTTCCACATATAGAAGCTTGGTTTAACACCTTATTAGAAAAAATAAATGGATGAATTTTTAAATAGAATTACTGCTCAAAGACAAGTGATTAACATTGTTAATCAAGAAAAAAAGCTTTCTTTTCCATTGATTGGTTTGTCATTAAAATCAATCGAAAGGTGGAAAAATGAAAATTCCATTTCTGATGACGCAGAAATTTTGATGGTCATTAACTTGATTTCTTCAAAATTATTTTTTCTTGCAAATAAAAGTCAAGAGCAGATAACTAATGAGTATAAATTATTAAGTAAAAATGTTAGTGAATTAATAAATCATTTAAAACAGAATATAAAAAACTGGTTATAACAGTTTTTTATCAAAATGGGTGGAAAGATTTCGTTATCGACTCAATCAAATGGTATTTAATACTACTATTCCTGTTTGGCAGAATTTTAATTCAGCCGGTATGTCCTGCGTTCTTCAAACTCAAAAACCCAAACTTGCTCTCTAATACCCTTGTAATAGTCTCAAAATACGATTTGTTTTTTGGCACAGAAGAATAATTTTTGTATTTTTCCGTTAAAAATCACTTATACTCAACATCCTAAAATAAAACATGAAAAAACGCTTTCCTCTTTCTTTAGTCCTTTTGTTTGCTTTGGTTGGTACACAAGCCTCTTTGGCTCAGCACGTAAGCATCACAGGGATTGACCCGACTATAAAACCGGGCGACAATTTCTTTATGTATGTAAACAAAAAATGGTACGATTCCGTCGAGATTCCATCAACCCAAACGGGCGTGGGGTCTTATTCATTCATGAATTTCCCGCAGCGTATTCGTATGCAAGGAATTTTGGATAGTGTTTCTGCCGCTAAAAATCCAGCAGGAAGTATTGAACAGAAAATTGGAGATTTTTATGCCTCAGGCATGGACATCGCTACTATCAACAAGAGAGGTTATGAGCCTATTAAGCCTTTACTTAAAACTATCGATGGTATAACGGATGTTGCTTCGTTGATGAAATTTGTAGCTGAACAACAAAAGTTTAATAATGCTTCTATTATTGGGTTTCGGGTTGGCCCTGATACTAAGAATAGCTCTATAAACATCGTAAATTTAGGGCAAACAGGCATCGGATTACCCGAAAGAGATTATTATTTCAAAACCGACTCTTCAACCATTGGTATTCAGAAGGCTTATGTAACCTACGTTACTACTTTGTTGAAACTATCGGGTACAGAAGCATTGGCTGCTGCCAAAATGGCATCTGCAGCTTATGGTATTGAGAAAGAAATGGCGGCATCGCACAAAACTAATATTGAGCGAAGAAATGTGCAGGCCAATTACAATAAAATGGCATTGGCAGCTATTGCCACAAAACAACCAAACATAGGCTGGGTGGCTTATTTTAATGGTTTAGGCGTGAAAATAGACTCACTGAATGTGCAGCAACCAGCATATTATGAGCGTTTGAACTCATTACTGGGTTCTGTGTCAATTGCAGATTGGAAAGCGTATTTAAAAGCAAAATCGCTTATTACTTATGCCGATTTTCTAAGCAAAGATTTTACAACTGCATCTTTTGAGTATTCAAAGATTTTGACAGGGCAATCTATTCAAAAACCACGTGGCGAAGAAATCACAGATGCGGTAGATAGGTCGCTCGGGCATGGTCTTGCACAACTGTATGTAAAAAAGTATTTTCCTGAAGAATCAAAGAAACGCATGCGAGTATTGGTAGATAACTTGAAAACAGCCTTTGAAAACCGCATTAATAATCTGGACTGGATGAGCGATTCGACTAAAGCCAAGGCAAAAGAAAAACTATATGCATTCAGTGAAAAAATCGGTTATCCAGATAAATGGAGAGATTACTCAAAGGTGACAATCAATCGTACGACCTACTTTGAAAACCGTTTGGCTACCAATCAAAACGATTTTGTTTATGCGGTATCAAAAGTAGGTAAAACCGTTGACCGTACCGAATGGGGAACTACTCCGCCAACCGTTACGGCGTACAATAACCCTCCACTGAATGAAATTGTGTTTCCCGCTGGTATTTTGCAACCGCCTTATTTTGATTTGAATGCCGATGATGCCCTTAATTACGGGGGAATAGGCATGGTTATTGGTCATGAGATTACGCACTCATTCGATGATCAAGGTGCTCAATATGATAAAGTTGGTAATGTCAGAAATTGGTGGAAGGAAGATGATTTTAAGAAATTTAAAGCCAAAACTCAGCAAGTAATAGAGCAGTATAATCAATTTACGGTACTTGATTCGGTGCATGTAAAAGGAGCCTTGACAGTAGGCGAAAATACGGCAGATATTGCTGGGATAGCCATAGCTTTTGATGCCTTTAAATTGACCCAGCAAGGAAAGAGTAATGTAAAAATTGATGGTTTTACGCCAGAGCAGCGTTTCTTTATTTCTATTGCAAGAATATGGAGAGTAAAAACTAAAGACGCATTTATGAGAATGTATGTAAACACTAACCCACACTCGCCTGCCCAATGGCGTGTGAATGGTCCTTTGATGAATTTTACACCTTTTTATAAGGCATTTAATGTTCAGCCAAGCGATAAAATGTATAAACCCGAAAAAGAACGCATCACGGTTTGGTAAAAGACAGAGAAGACGTAAGTATTTATAAATGTTTTTATTTGTCGGCTCCAGTCACATTCAAAACACATAATTGGTTGACTATCAACTGATTACGAATTTATATTTAATAAGCATGAAAGCCCCACTTCTTTTCACCTAAACAAAAGCGACGAGCCATTGATGACTCGTCGCTTTTGTTTACTATATTTTTCTAAAATCAATATCCTGGATTTTGCACAAGAGCCTTATTTGTATCTATCTCTCTTTGTGGAATCGGAATTACTAATTTATTATCGCTGAAAGCCAATGTTCCTACGTTTCTTTTCAAACGTTTCGCATCGTGTACTTGTAATCCTTCAAAAGATAGCTCTAACTTACGTTCGGCTAAAATTGCATTCAAATCTAAAGTAGTCAAGGTTCTTGCACCTGCTCTTGTACGGAGCAGATTAACATCGCTCAATGGTGTAGCACCTACACTTGTTACTAAGCGTTGGTTAGCTTCCGCACGAATCAAATACATTTCTGCCAAACGAACCACTGGCACATCGCCATATTGATCTAAGAATTTGGCTGTATAGTTATTGTTTGATGCTTTGACGAAGAACTGACCTCTCGTATCGCCAGTAGCATATAAGCCTAAATGTTTTGCTTGAATACGAATATCGCCACGCCCTTGAAAAGTTGATGGAGCATAATAGTTATTCAAATCATTTCCACCATCTTGGTCACTAACAAGAATTTTGAAAATCATTTCACTATCATTTGTAGCATCTTCAAACGCCTCTTCAAATGTCGGTGTTAAAGCAAATTGCGAACTTGTAATAACTCTGTTGGCAGCGTCACGAGCAGCAGTATAATTGCCTTGTTGTAAATAAACTCTCGCCAAAATCGCCTGTGCCGCATTTTTTGAAGCAAAACCAGCATCTGAGATATTTCCTAACAATGTTTCTGCTTTTGTTAAATCTTCCAATACTTGTGTATAAACGGCAGCCACAGTTGCTCTCGGGCGACTATCTGCTTCACTAACAATACGTGTAGGTGTTGTTACAAGTGGCACACCTAAATTGGCATTATTATCACCATCACCCCATGCTTTTGCCCAAAGTCTTACTAAATCGAAGTAAACTAAGCCACGAATAAAACGAGCTTCACCTTCTACTTTGCTTTTCTTACTTGTTTCTACTTTATCAAGCGATGCCAAGACATTATTCGCACGGTTGATTGTAGTGTATGCTTGTAACCAAGTAGCCTGGGTTTGACCATTATTAGTAGTGATGGTTTTACGCCATAGTTCATCTAACGTTGCAAAAGTTCCACCGAATCTTACTTCGGCATCATCACCCAACAAATCGCCTGAGTACTGAATAGCACCACCATAAAGATTGATACTACTAAGTCCATCGTACGCACCAATAAGTGTTACTTCAACATCTTGAGAAGTAGCAAGAGCCTTTGACTCTTCAATAGATTGTGTTGGTTTCACATCTAAGCGGCTATCGCAACCTGCCATAAAT
>NZ_JAYWCU010000263.1:0-11282 GCF_043780375.1 Emticicia sp.
TTTCCTCTGCCCGTTTTTCTTTCAATTCACTTTGAAAAGCAAGCTCTTTATTTGCAATAATCAATTCTGCGGCACGCTTTTCCTTCTCTTCATTTTGAAAAATCAGCTCTTTGTTAGCAATGACTAATTCTGCTGCCCGTTTTTCTTTCTGCTTATTTTGAAAAGCAAGTTCTTTGTTAGCAATGATTAATTCAGTTGCCCGTTTTTCTTTCTCTGTGTTTTGAAAAACAAGTTCTTTTCGAGCAATGACTAATTCAGTTGCCCGTTTTTCATTCCCCTCATTTTCAAAAACAAGCTCTTTGTTTATTTCGTATAATTCGGAAGTTCTTCCTGCAATGACTTTTTCAAAGTCTATCTTTTGTTTTACCTGCTCAGTTACATCATTTGCAAAAACCAACACGCCTGAAACGGTTCCGTCTATTTCTTTATATGGCTGGTAAACAAAGTTTAAATAAATGGTCTCTATTTCACCATTGGCACGAGTAAAATGGACCCGCTGATTATTACAATATTGTGTTTTTCTATTATGAAACACATCTAATAACAGCCCCATAAAAGGCTGGTCTTTCATTTCGGGTAATATTTCTAAAAACGATTTGCCTAATGCTTCTTTTCCTACATTCCATATTTTAAAAAGTGCGTCATTCGCTAATTCCAATATCATATCCTCACCTTTCAAAATTAGAATAGGGTGGTTAGCCTGTTCCATCAACTTGCGTGATGCACTTAAATAGCTCAATTCGAGCTCTAATTCCTTAATTCTATTTTCAAGTTTGTTCTTTTCCATTTTGTTGAATTTCAATAGTGTCTTGTTATTAGTTCAGGTCGGTCTTACGCTTGCCGCCAACGAGTGAATAATCGCCATAAACTCAGTGTTTTAAGAATATTGGCGGTTATATTTCATATAACTATACCTTCTATTTGAATATCAAAAAACTGAAAAGTCTGTCCTCAAAAGTATAAATATTTTTCTAGAATATCCTACATATCCAGCTTACTTTTTATTTGACCAAAATCTACTAAATTAAACCAATCATTTTTGAGGGATTTTTGAGCAATACAAAACCTATTTTTGGAATAAATTTTTATATTTCAATACCGCTTCATCTTCATTTTAAATGCTCTTTTTATTGGCAAAATGGGCAAAAGTTGATGCACCAAATAATTAATTCCTTTGATATATTTCTTCTTTTTCCAGTCAAAAGCAGCAACTTCGGCATCGCTCAAAAACACATCTGTTACGGCTTCAACGGCACTTTCTAGGTAGGTTTTATAATTAGCCAAAAAGCGATTGTATCGGCTCGTTGGGTCGGTTTGTGACAACGACAGGTTTAGATTTGCAGTTTTATAGTCCGCACGAATTATTTCAACACCTTGTGGATCAGTTTGTTTGCCTATAAAAATCAATAACCTCATTCCAAACTCTTGTTTATCTTGCTCATAAAGAACCGAATTACCTAACTGGTTACAATACGGGTACATTCTTATTACACCAGTTGTTACTGTCGTTGTGCCTGGTCCTGAGACTGGAACACCATTGCCCCTTGGTCGTATAAATATAGTTTCAATGGCTGGGTCAAATACTTGCACTGGTAAAGAACCAATTTTAGATTTGAAAATTGTATAATCATCAGTTGAGATTTCAACCAATTCGTCAGATGGTATTGGAAGATTAATTTCGTGTGCTTTATCTGCATCAGGCACAAAAGAATAAGCATAGCCAAATTGTATTTTTTTAATTTTTGATGTTTCTAACGAAACCACTTTACCTACCTTTTCGCTAAAATCTTCATTTTCAGTAGAATCAAGTATTGGTTGAATAAAATCAATTTTGCATTTTCGATTGATAAAATCATACTCAATTGTTAATCCAAAATGCTGTTTAAGTTCGTCGAAAAATTCTTGTACCGTAAAATTTGGCAAATGAGTTTTATAGTCAATTTTAGTGTTAAAAATATTAAAAGTTAAGTCGCAACTTTCGCATTGTTTGTCAATACTACTTGTGTTTTCTATAATCAACTGTTTAAAAGTTTCATCCAAAAAAAACTGTCCAACCTCCTGATAATTCATCAAAGTAAGAAATTGCTTAACAACATAATGTAGGCTAAGCATCGGCACTAAAGTATATTCAGTTGGGTTTCGAAAGGTGTTTTCACCATATTTTGAAATTTTTCCATCATACCAATTGACAAACTTTGACCAAATTTTATTTTTTTCGTTGTAAAATCCTTTATTATAAATAGTTGGGCATACAAAAGCACTATTAAGAGGAGTTAAGTTTTGTAAGCCTGTTAATATGGGAGCCAAATAAATTACTCTTTGAAAATCGAACACTTTCGTTACAAGTGTACCTGAACCAATTTGTTCGGCAATGCGGTATGATACTGATATTTTTATATTAAGCGTTTCTGTTAAATTATCAGGTCCAAAGAAATTAATCCCTTTACTCGAAATTACAAGTTCATATCCTTCTAAGAATAATGAGTTAGATTGATTAAATTCATAAGCTAATTCTTGCATAACTTCCCCAAAAGTACGATTACTACCAGAATTATATAATTCATTATAACGAGTACTAGCAAACGTAGGAAATAAATAATCTACGAATATTTTACTTCCAGTATAAATTTTAACGATACTTCCTGCCAATCCAAAATACGGCTCTATTTCAGGGGTAATTTTAAGCGAATACAAATTTGTCGTAACTCCTTTTTTTTCAAATTCATGCGTACCTATATCAACTGTATTTATTTTTTTATTCCAAAAACTTTCAGGCACTCCTGCGGGTGGGCCAGCAATTTCAATGCTATATGCTGTATCTGTTTTTTTGATTGAAAGAATGCCTTCTGTAATCAGAATATTATCATCATAAATGCTTCCTGTGAGTGTTTTTGTGCGGTCAATATTGGCTTCAGGAAGGCGGAAATATTCGAATATTTTATCATTGTTTGCAGTAAAAGGGCATGAAAACGGATAAACGACTGAGCCTTGCTGAGTCAAACCCAAAATTGGGCTATTAAGTTGACATTCAATAGCGGGATTATCGGCCAAATCAATTTGGCTGTTTTTTGCAAATACTCGTATCATAGGTTTGAATAATTTGAGTTTTGTTCAACATATCTAAACTCGAATGTAGCATTTTCGTCGCCTACGTTGGTTTCAAAAGTTGGTAGTTTTTTTGTTTCAAGAATCAACTCACGGTTTCCAGTTGGCGTAAGGTGGTATATCTTACGAGCGTACAATAATTGCTTCATGTAGCGAAGCCAGTCTTGGTCAAGGCTACCGGTATTGGCTTCCAACAGGTCGAATCCTTCCACGTCGAGCAAACTCATGCGGCGTTCATAAGACACTGTATAGCGTTCGGTTTCGGTACTCATTTTCAACTTCCCATAGAGCCTAAGCGTATCCCAAACGCCAAAAGAGTTGAGTATTTTAAGATAGATTGGCGTGTCAGAATTGGCCGCCATTGAAAATGGACTTCCCGAACCTTTGGAAGTATCAAAAACTTTGAAATCTCGAATTTCTGATAAATAATTTGTGGCAGCATAAATAACTTGAACAGTAATATTGCGAATACTGATTGGGTCTATGTTGCTATCTAATTGCCTAACTATTTCTGGTCTAACAGGTATGCAAGCCATTTCATAAGCTTTCACCGCCAATGTTTTGTCAATCACCGTCGTGGCGTTTACGTATCCAACGCCGTTGAACGTTAATCGGTTGATGGTATAACGAATCGTGATGGCAATTTCAGCATTGACAATGTTTTGTAGCCAATACAAATGTTCGGGACTTTGTATTTCTACTCGCTTTGTTTTTGGTTGCCAAGTCAAAAAAGGCCCTTTGACCTGGGACCAAATATCAAAAAACAAATTTCCTAATTTTGCAAAATCTGATTCACTCATTCCACCGTTCAAAATCGCAAAAACATTCGATATGTTTTCATAAAGTGCAATTGTGCCAACGGACTGTACCCGAACTTTCACTTTTACAATATTGCCCTTCACGGCTTCAGGAAGAAGCTGAGAATTGCTCGGTACGGGAAGGTTGAATCCTGAAAAATTATGAAATAGATTTCTTAAATTAAATCTATAACCAACTCCCGACAAATAGACCGAATCTAAAGCGGGAAAAGGGGATGTAGCAAAATTATACTTCCCTTGGTAATCTTCAATTACAACGTCGGCTTTGTGGCGACCACTCGGTGAGCCAGTCACTGTATGAATTATATCATTTTGACCAAAATAAACTGGTAGCATTTTTTGAATTTGTTTTTAGGTTGTTACAATGAATTCGGAGCTTTGCTTATTAAGCTGCGTAAATGCAAATTTTCCACTTCTTTTTTCTTGTCCAAAAATTCCGCCATTGTGCCGTATGTCATCGGAATGCCGGTGTCTATTTTTGCTTGAGTCGCCGCAAACCATGCCATAACTTCGGGCGGTAGCTGCATAATAACTTGTTGAGAGCTGTTGCTTGAGCTAACTGAGCTACTGCTTGAGCTAAAATCAGGTTTCGGAGTTGAGCTACGGTTAAGCACTGAGCTGACCGAGCCTGTTCGCATTTGGTTAATTATTGGCTCAATGTTTGCCCAAAAGGGTGTGCGAGTAACTTTTTCTGGAATAACAGCTTCTCTGGGATGCAAAATTGCATGGTAGCCGCCCTTGCCATCGTTGGCAGGAAGCCTTCGTTGAAACATTGAAACATCGTTTGAACTTTTACCATCAAAGAAACTTGGTATTTCGGGCAGTGGTCTTGCCAAAACGGCAGCAGCTTGCAAAGCTCCAGCTCCAATAATCAGTGGAATGGTAAACGGAGCTGCTATACCTGTTTGGCTTGTAATTTTCATTACGGCCACGGCAGTATCAATTGCAATTTGTGTAAGGGCTTGAGCTTTGTCGAATATGGCTTGCTTTCGTTTTGCTTCTGCCATTTTGCGGTTATATTGCTTATCAATTTCAGCTTTTTGGAGCGTGTATTCTTCTTCAGTAATCAGGTTTTGTGATTTCTGATTTTCGAGAGCTTTAGATTGATTGTTATACGACCTCGTAATTTCATTTTCTTGTTTAATGAAACGACTTGCTACGATTGAAAATATGGCGTTTTCGGCATTTTCGGCAAACTTTACTTTGGCATTTTTTAAATCTTCTTCGCTTCGTTTTTCATTTTCTTTTTGATTTTTGTAGTTATCGCCCGACATTTTCGTATACTCATCAAAGTACGCTTTGTCAGATTCTTCCTGCCATTTGGCTCGCTCTTTTGCTCCTTCTTCCTGATGTTTATTCGTAAGCCCTTGAATATCAGCCAAATATTTTGCGTAAATAGATTGCTTTTCAACGGCAGTTGCTTTTTCAATGTCAATTTCAAATTGCTGGCGACGGAGGGCAATTTTAGCAAAAAGTATTTGTTCCTTTTCTCCTGCTGCTTCAGCTAACTGAAGTCGAGTTTCGAGAATTGTTTTTGATACTTTTTCGGCAATTTCTTTGTCGGCTTTGGCTTGTTTATCGGCGGCGGCGGTGTCAATGTCGGCAATGGCTTCGTTCAAGGTTTTTTCTTTGGCAGCATACCACGCATCCAAATCGCTTTGTAGCATTTTCTTTTCGGCTACTAATTTTTGTCGATTTTGTAGCTCATAGTACAAATCAGCTTCGAGGCTCGCTTTCTTTTTATTACTCTCATCATCAATAGCCGCAATATTGATTCGGTAGATTTCTTCGGCTACTTTTTCAGTATTGGCTATGCGGTCTTCTTTTAGCTGAGTAGCTTTGTTTGCTTCCTTATCTTTGCCTGATTTCTCTTTTTCGGCTTTAATTTTAGCTACTAATTCTGCGTTCTCTTTTTCATTTTTTTCAAGTCTTGCGGCTTCTTCTTTTCCGTATTTAAGCATATAACCTAATTTTTTTCGGTTAGCCGCTGCGGCGTTTATTTCGTCTTGGGAGGCTTTTTTTTGTGTTAAATTATTGTACTCGTTTTCGGCTATTTTGAATTGCTCACGAGTTTGTTCAAGTATTTTTTTGTTGGCATCTAATTGTTTGTTTTTGCCTTTTTGAAGTGGCAAAATATCTTGCACGTTTTGTTGGTAGTTTGATTGTGCCGAACTTTGAATTTGAGTATTGGTTTGCTTAATAATCTCTTTTCTTTGGTCATTCCTTTTTTGCTCAGGTCCTTCTGCACCATGTAGGTAACTACTGTATTTTAGAAATTCTTTAACGTTGTCAATAAGCATGGTTGTGCCAACGATTGCTTTTCTCAAAAAACCATCTTCGGAGCTTTGAACGTCTGAAATAAATCTCTTCCAAGTTGCTGAGAGTTCGTCTAAATCACCTTGCAAGTTATTTGTTTGCTTGCGATACTGCTCAATAGCTTCACTTGTGCCAGTAATAGCCTTGGTCATGCTTTCAACTTTACCACGAGCATTGACCAATTCCATTGCGGCAATTACTGTTTCTTGTCCGAAAAGTTTCATCATTTCGGCAGGCGAAAGTTTCGACAATCTTTCCAAAACAGTGCCTGTGCCGTGGATGGCAGGGTTTAATTCATCAGCTCCAGTGAGTAGTTTTGAGAAAATATTACGAAGGGCAGTACCTGCTTCTTCACCACGAATCATTTTGGTACTAAGAACCTGAACAAGTGCATTCGATTCTTCAAAACTTACATTTGAAGCTCGCAAAACGGCACCCGATTTTTTGAAAGCTTCAGCAGTTTGTTGAATTTCAGAAGCTCCTTCTTTTGAGCCAGCCGCCAACACATTGATATATCTTGTAGATTGATTTGCTTCTTCGCCAAACTGATTGAGCGATCCCGTTACAGCTTCGGCAGCATCTTGCATCGAAAGCATATCGCCCGATGCTTTTGAAAGGGTAATGACATCTGAAGTTACACTTACGAGAGCTTCACGCTGTTTTAACAATTCGGGTTTTAATGAACCAACAATTTGAATTGTCTTAATAATGTCAAGCCCTGCTATTTTAAATTCCTGCCCAAGTTCCGACACTGCACCTTTATAGAAACTCAAAGATTCCTTGTCTTTTTCGAAATCAAGCCCTAAAATTGCCGATAAACCACCGTAGGCTTTTTCGGTTGCTGCTTTTCCTTTGATAAAGCTAATTGCTGTATCTAATGCCCTGCTTATTATATCGCCTGCAATTCCGACTACTCCACCAGCCATACCACCACCAATCAAGGCAGTAGGTAAACCGATTGAGTCCATGAAACTTTTTTGTTTTTGAAGTAAAGGTTGACGTTTTTCAAGTTCTGTATTAGCGGCAGCGGCGGCAGCTCGTAATCTATTTTGTTGTTCAACAAAATCTTTTTGACTCGGATTTAATTTTAAATATTGGTCTTGCAGCACTGATAAATAACGTTTCAATTGCTGAATAGAAACTGATGATAAATTAACTTCTTTAGTCTGCTCGGCAAAAGAGGTTTTGATTTTATCAAGTAGGGATTTTTGTACAATTAATCTTTCAGAACTTTCCTTTATAGATTTGTCTAATTTTTCAAAAGATTTTGTACCCTCTTTCATTGATGAAAGTTTGGCAATGTTTTTTTCCTGTGTATCGGTGAGCTTTTTTATTGACTTTGTAAGTTCATTATATTCTAATTGTAGTTTTGAAAGTTCGTTTAAGCCTTGCTTACCATCAATTCGATACGTGTGTTGAACTTCATCTTTATCATTAGCCATTGTTATTCACTTTTAGAAGGTTTTCTGGTATGGTTTC
The DNA here is from genome assembly GCF_043780375.1 of Emticicia sp. Classification (GTDB taxonomy): domain Bacteria; phylum Bacteroidota; class Bacteroidia; order Cytophagales; family Spirosomataceae; genus Emticicia. Next base: position 7,719 of record NZ_JAYWCU010000263.1, read on the forward strand.
TTGTACCATGAAATCATAAAATACACCATTTACAATCTCACTCATACGATTGATTTGTGCAAAAATTGGGCGGTTGGTGATTCGTACAGGTCGGCGACCTCGAATATTGCGGCTACCGATGGCTTGCCCTTTGGTATAGCCTCGCCCAGCTCCCATATCTCTGAGCCTGAGCGAATCACGGTAGATGTATTGCAGCTCAATTATACCATCGGCAATGATATTGACCGCAACTTTGATGTTGGGTCGTGAGCCGTTTGAAATTTTGGTGTTTCGGGCAATTTTTGCCCCAACAATCTTTTCGGTTTTTTCGGCCGATTCGTTTACGTACTTTACGAGGTCGTTATTTAGCTCAATCGGGTCTTTCATTTTACTAATTTCGGAAGATAAATTAGTTGTTGGAAGGACATAAAAAAAGCCTTGAGTAATCAAAGCTTTTTTATTCTGTTTCAAAACTCATCATTTATGATTTTCTTTTTCAGAAATTACATTTTTTTGAATTAATGCACCCAATACCAAAAACATTACTTCCTTGAGCAACGAAAGTGTATCTGTTACTATTCGGATATTATCGGGCGTAAGTTTGTCAATCTTGATGATCAAATAAATAATGGTCATGGATGTATCAAACATAAAACCCCAAACCATTACCAAGGCAATGACATTCAGCACTGAGTTGCGGGTTTTGAGTAAACTAATGAAGTATTCTCGCATTGTTACTTGAAATTAAAAAGTTTTTTGAAATAGGCTATCCAACTGCCGTTGAAATCTTTGTCTATGATGTCAAATTTTAGCTTTGAAATATTGAGCAATATGAATGTCAAGCTTCCAAAAACAGCTAATACAGAAACAGCAAAGTTTGGCGATATCATAGAGATAATACTTAATATTATGGGCTGAAACATTGTTTCAAAGTGGATTTTCATTGAGAGTCTCATTTTTTTAAATGGTTATAAATTTCATTGACCACGCCAGGTTGTGCCGTCGTAAAATAGGTTAATAGAATTGCCTATTTGATTTGGTAGTATTTCGGAAGCACTTTTGCTTAAAGTTGTAATTGTTGTACCATTGGCTACTGTAACCGAACCTGAAAAGGTAATAATTCCTGTGCCGTGATTGACCACAGTACAACTAAAACCGCTTGATACAGTGCCAAGTGTAAAGGTAACTGCCCCTCCAGTATTGGTTACAAATCCAGTATCATCGCCAGAGCTAATCGTTGTAGATGCTGAAACGGTGCGAATAGGTACTGAAGTAATACTCATCAATGATATGAGCATTAAAAACAAGATTGATAGTGATTTCATAGTTTTTCTTTTTTGATTTTGTTTATAATTCTATTGTAAATTGTGTCATCGCTACTGTTATCTGACTTAGGTTTATAGCCTTTTTTGATAGCTTCCTGAACGAGCTTTACCAGTTCTTTTCGCTCGATTTCATTCTTAATATTTTCGTCGACTTTTCTGGCTTTTTCTTGCTCAATGTACTCTACTTTTTGAAGCAACTGAGTGTTTAGTTTTTCATGCCGAATAGAAGTAGCACTTGTTTGTACATAATAAACACTATCAACCACTATTATTTTTTTGGTGGTAATTGTAGTGTCTTTTTGTGAAAATGCAACTAAACTTAGCAACAGTAAAATAAGAGTTTTCATAATCTTCGTCTTGAAATTGTAAATATTTGGTTGTTTACTTTTATTTGATTTCCTTCTTTGTGTTCAATCATTTTTGGGTTAATTGCAATACTACGATTGATTCTAAGAAAGTTTTGATAATGCGATTTGATGACTTTTTTTAATGTATAGCCACTAATTATTATTTTACCATCTAAAAGCATAATTTCAGTATAATTGATATTTGCTTTCAGGTACTTTACTTCGTTTATTTCGGGATATTTTGTCATTTAATAATGAAAACCTGCAAAAGTTAGATACCATTTGTTGGCAATTATTTCAAGAGCAAACCTTCGATATGGACTGAGCTTAAACCAATTATATGCACTCAAATGATTTAGTTCCAAAGTTCGATAAGTCGTTTGCGTAGCAGAATTGAAAAATCTTATACTGTCGCTAAATACCATTCTATAATTAGAATCATAAGGCACATATTTATTTGTTCCAGTACCACCACGCCAACCAAGATAATGAATGTCATATTTCACGTATTTGTTCAGAGTATCAGAAGCAGATGGCAAGGTAAAAGTTATTGAATCTTTTACGGCAAAAATCAGTGTTGGATGATTTCGAGTAAGTGTAATCGCTAAATCTTTACCTGTATTCCAAGCTCGTATATAAGGATATTCCATCTTGAATTTGACTGAATCTTTTCTGTGATTAATCAAATAAGCCTGATTATCAATAATTCCAATGCCGTAAAAGCCCGAATCCACAGGAGTTTTCACGTCAGCATCAAATAACGTTCGCCTTTTTCGTTGTGCTTCTCCATCAAAAAAAGATAGCAGTAATAATATTAAAATAATTTTTTTCATAAATTAGTATCGTTTGATTATATAGACATCGCCCACAAATTTGTACTTCGTTGGCTTATCTCTATGAGGTAAATAGACTTTTATTGTATTACTTGTATCGGGATACCAGTCAATGAAACCAACTTCTTTTGTCTGATTTTCAAAAAACATTACGGCTAATTTTGTGCTTGATAATGAATGCGTAAAAGAGGCACTATCAAGAATTGTAACATTGTTAAACTTATTGAGTGTTAAACCTAAGCGACTATCAAAAGCACTACTCCAGTCCGATATATCAGCCGTGCCAATATTTGCCCATTGATTAATCGTAAGCGGTGTAAAATACCCATCAGTTATAGTAGATTTTCTAAGAAATTGCCCAACAGTGCCGCTCGACATTGATACCCCACGGCTGGTATTGCCGACATAAATCAAGCCTTGATAACCTACATCACCAGTTACATCCAATCTATAAGTTGCCGAACCTGATCCTATTTTTAGGCCAGTACTGGTGAGTTTCATTTGTTGAATATCACCTGGTGTGTACCAGATAAATTGACTATTTGCAACAAAATCTAATGTTGATGATGACACTATTCTTGGTGATGTGCCAAAATAATTTGACATTGTGATATATGGCGTCGAAGCTCCGACTCGAAAAGTGCCTGATGCTGTTGCTGCTCCGATAGTTGTAATATTTGTTGTGCCAGACCAAGTGCTTAAAGCCGTGTTTTCAACATTGCTTAACCCAACCGCTGATTTGTCGAGTGTTTGCCAAGATTTATCGCCACGCCAATACTGAGCAGTTGAGCCTAATGAAATACTATTTTCTTTTGCATTCAAGGCAGCTTGAGTAAGAGTTGAAATAGATTTGCTCAAGTCACTTGTGTTATCAACATTGCCTAATCCAACAGCTGATTTATCAAGCGTTTGCCAAGTTTTATCACCTCGGTAGTATTTTGTAATACTGCTCAAAGGAATAAGATTTTGGTAGCGATTGGCAGGAATTCTGAGTGTGTGAATATCGTTTAGCGAGAAAATTGCATAATTATTAGCGGTCGAATCAATGATGATTTTCTGCATAACTCCTTTCTGACCGTT
>NZ_JAYWCU010000264.1:0-9734 GCF_043780375.1 Emticicia sp.
AGAAACAACAATATAAAACATCCAATTTCGTTAGAATACAGAAAAATTTAGAAAAACTATTGATCATTACTAACCATTCATAGACTTCTTATAATTAACAACCATTTAACAACAACGAATAAATTAAGCACTTATCTTTGTGAAATAATAATAAAATGCCTAAAAATTATCAAAATATGCGAATCAATTACATATACTTAAAGAGGATTTTACTCATTTGCACCCTTATTTTTGCTAACAATGTTTTTGCTCAGGAAATCGGGCACTCAATTAAAGTTCGTATGAAAGGGGTTACGGAGGGAAAAACATGTCATTTGGCTCATTTTTTTGGCTATAATCAATATATAAAAGTTGATTCGGCTAAAGTAATAGACGGCGAATTGGCGTTTCAAGGTAAAGACCCACTCAAAGGTGGTATTTATTTAATTGTACTTTCTCCTTCAAAATATTATGACTTTGCCATTAATGGCAAAGAGCAGTTTATGGAAATAGAGAGCGATACAACTGATTTTGTAGCAAATGTGAAGTTTAAAGGCTCGAAAGAAAACGAATTACTTTTTGGCTACCGTAAATTTTTGCAAGCAAAAAGTAAAGAAGCGGAAGCAATAAGTGTGACAGCGAAAATGAAGACCGATGCCGTTTCTCAAGAAATGAGTCGCAAGCAAATGGAGAGTATTCAGAAAGAAGTTGATACTTATATGAAGGAATTGGTGAAAAATAATGAAGGTACTTTTGCCGCAAAGGTTATCAAAGGAAATATAGAACCAGAAATGCCAACCGTATTGCCGAAAAAAGCCAACGGTCGTCCAGATTCAACCTATTTGTTTAATTATTATAAAAACCACTTTTTCGATAACATAGATTTTACTGACGATAGATTATTGCGTTCTCCATTCATACATACTCGAATAGAGCGTTATTTCAAGGATTTGGTTTACCAAACCACCGATTCTGTTAAACGTGATGCCGACCGTATTTTAAAAATGGCTAAAAAGAACCAAGAAGTATATCGTTTTGCTTTGTGGTGGGTTACTAATAAGTATGAAAATAGCGAAATCGTAGGACTTGATGGTGTTTTTATACATTTAGCCGAAAATTATTACTTGAAAGATGCCGATTGGTTGGATTCTACCCAAAGGGCAAAATTTAAAGAGAGAGTAGATATTTTAAAGCCTTTACAAACGGGTTTAGTATTTCCAACCTTAAATGTTGTAGACTCTTTGGGGCGTGAATATAACCCTATGCAAAGTAAAACTAAATATACTTTAGTCTATTTTTATGATCCCGATTGTGGACATTGCAAAGAATCTGCACCGAAATTAATGGAATTTTATAATGCTAATAAAGCGAAAGTAACTATCTATAACGTAAGTATAGCTTATGATACTAAGAAGATGAATAATTTTGTATATACCTATAAAACTGGGCCTTTACTCAATCTTTGGGATTCTAAAGGCAAGTATTATTTCCGAAATAATTTTGATGTTTATTCAACGCCGACAAACTATATTTTGGATAAAGATAAGAAAATCATTGCCCGCCGAATACCTGTTGAAAAATTAGAAGATTTTATTAATTTCTATGAGCGTCAGCAAGTGCAAAAAGCAACAGAAGGAAATCAAGGAAAATAAGGTTTGTTGAAATTATAAACAAAAAACTGGTATAGTAATATTCCAGTTTTTTTGTTTTTGAAAAGAATTTAATGTTACTCCATCTTCTTCAATTCCTTCAAAAGCATATCAATTTGCTCCATTGTATTTGATGGGAAATTTGATATTCTGATTTGCGTGTCTTTATTTGGACCATAACCACTGCCCACAATCATGTTTTTTTCTTTCAGTTTTTCGATAATTCCCTTCGATGATTTTTTGGTATTGGCTACTATCACTGTCTTCGAGCGATGCTCGACATTCTTGATTGCAATACTACATAAATCGCTGGTTTCTAAGTATTTATAAATTTTCTTGGCTTTCTCGTCGGTCTCTTTTCTGATGTTTTCGATGCCAGTTTTATTCATGTCTTCGGCAACTTTTCCGAGTAAATAAATACCCAAAACATTAGGCGTGGCAGGCGTTTCGTATGTTTCATAATTTTTCCAAAGAGTTGGTAAATTATTATGAGCTCCGATGTTCAATCCCTCATATTTTGAAAGTCGTTTTGCTTTTTCGAGGCATTTTTCATTGGCAATCCAAACGCCCAAACCTGCTGGTAAACCAAAGGCTTTTTGTACCGAAAAGAAAGCGGTATCAACCAACTCTAAGTCTATTTCAGGAATTGGGGCAGATGAAACCATATCTACTGCCAGTAAGCGTTTTTGGTTACTACGTTTCAATTTATGAATATCGGCCTCACGCATTTGCACACCAGTACTTGTTTCGTTTTGAGTTACGCAAATCAATTCTGCATATTCTGGTACTTCAATTTCGCCATAACTAAAGCCTTCTCCGATTGGCTTTTCTTGCTTGTGAGCATATTTTTGGACCGAAAGTGCATATTTATAGAATTTTTCCGAAAAAGAACCATTCACCAAGTGAAAACTTTCGTGTTCAACCAAGTTTAAAAGTATTCGTTCCCAAACTTCTGATGCTGACCCTGTGAAGAAAATTCCTGACGATTCGGGAATATTCATCAACACTCGTAGATTTTCGGCACAATGTTGATAAATTTTACGGAACTGACCACTTCGGTGTGAAATTGAACCGATTTGCTCGTCAAGTGCTTGACGGAAAAAATCTTCAAATTTTGGGTGTAATTCGGCTGGACCAGCGGTAAAATAAATATTTTTCATCATGATTTTTGTTTCGGAGAGGTCAAAAATAAAAAAAGTCAGCCAAAGTGTTACTCTGCTGACCATAAATGCTTTAAAAAATATAATTCTTTCTTGAATATTTTATGCTTTTAGCAGTTAGGATTTTGCAATTAGCTTAAAATTATTCACTACAATTAGTTTTAAAAAAGATAAGAACTAATGCATAACAGCTAATACCTAATTTTCAGGCAAAAAAGTAAGATAGCTTAATTGCGTTTCGTCAAACATTTCTTGCGTAATTTCCTGCAATTCGGTTGCTTCTATTTTTTTTATTTCAGAAAAAATATTTTCGAGGGTTTCTACTTTTCCAACATCCAAAATACTTTTTGCCATCATCAGCATAAAATTTTGATTGCTTTCTTCTGCCATTGCCAATTGCCCCATCAATTGCTCTTTTACAGTATGAAGTTGAAATTTGCCTAAGGGTTTTTCTTTTAAAAGTTGCATTTCTTTTAAAATCAAAGCATTGGCTTTTTCGAGATTCGATTTATCGGTTGCGAAATATATTCCCAAATAACCCGTATCAGTAAATGGAGAATAAGAGGCATCAATGCCATAAACCAAGCCATATTTTTCACGCAAAGTCATGTTCAAACGAGAGTTCATGCCCGGCCCGCCAAAAAGATTTGTAAGCATAAAAAAAGGCAAACGTCGTGTGTCGTGCATGGAGTAAGATGGGCGACCAATAGCACAATGAGCCTGTGTTATTTTCTTAGAAGTTGTTTCTCGTTTTACTTCGTAACTACTTGGTGGTGTGCGTTTTATCTCTGTTTTTTTTGCAGGAATATCCTTTAAGTATTTTTCTGAAACACGAATCGCTTTCTTAAAAGTAATGTTGCCGACAACCGCCAATACAATTTTTTCGGTGTCCATATTTTCGGCAATAAACTGCTGTAATTGCTTTCGAGTAAAAGATTTTACACTTTCTTGCGTACCCAAAATATTTGCACCGAGCTGATGATTGGCAAAGATGATTTCGTCGAAATCGTCTTGCAAAGCATCTTCGGGAGAGTCTTGGTACATCGACATTTCTTCTAAAATCACACCTCGCTCTTTTTCAATTTGATTTTCAGGAAAAACCGAATCGAAAGTAATATCGGCCAATAATTCAACCGATTTCTCGAAGTGATTATCCAAAACTGAGGCATAAAAGCATATCTTTTCTTTGGTTGTATAAGCGTTTAATTCTCCTCCTACCGACTCTAATCTATTAATAATGTGGTAAGATTTCCGCTTTTTTGTACCTTTGAACGCCATGTGTTCCCAAAAGTGGGCAAGACCTACTTGATTTGGTTTTTCGTCACGGCTGCCCATGTCGAGCATCAAGCCGCAATGTACAACTTGCGTATAAGGCACTTGTCGGTGGGCAATTCGGATGCCATTTGGCAATGTATGTATTTGGTATTCAGTCATAAATTAAGCTTTTAGCGATTAGCTGTTGGCTTTTAGCTAAAAAAAATTACTCAAAATATATCAATGAAAGTATTTTGAGCTAACCGCTAATAGCTAACTGCTAATAGCAAATTGTATAATAATTGACAAATTTTCGTAAATTATAGTTCAATGCGTATAGGTTTTGATGCAAAAAGAGCTTTTAATAACAATACAGGCTTAGGCAATTACAGTAGATTTATCATAGAATCGCTACTGAAATATGCTCCTGAGCAAGCGTATTTGGCATATACCCCAAAGCCAACAAAGGATAGTATGTTTGATAAGCAATTGACGATAAAGACACCGTCATCAATTGGTAGTGGACTTTGGCGTAGTTGGTTGATAAACAATGACTTAATGCGTGATAAAATTGATATTTATCATGGATTGAGCAATGAAATCCCTTTTGGAATCAGAAAGTCAGGCGTGAAATCGGTAGTTACTATTCATGATTTGATATTCTTGCGTTATCCCGAATTATACCCTTTTATTGACCGATTTATCTATAATAAAAAGTTTAGATATGCTTGCGAAAATGCCGATGCAATTGTGGCAGTAAGCCAACAAACGAAGGCTGATATTATGGAGTTTTATAAAATTCCATCCGAACGCATTCGAGTGATTTATCAAGATTGCCAAGAAATATTTCAAGCCCCACCCCAACCCCTCCCCGATAGGGAGGGGCTTTTAAAAAAGTATTCTCTAAATAAACTATACATTCTATGCGTTTCGTCTTTTTCTGAAAGAAAAAATCAAAAACGTTTGATTGAAGCCTTTCAGCAATTAGGTTTGAAAGATTATGAATTGATTTTAATAGGAGGCAAATCGAAATACGCAGAAGAGTTGTTTAAAATTCCCCCATCGGGGGCGAGGGGGCTTTTTAATGTCCCCTCAACCGATTTACCAGCCTTATATCAAGGTGCATCATTGTTTGTTTATCCTTCTTTTTTTGAAGGTTTTGGTATTCCGATTGTTGAGGCATTGCATAGTGGCGTGCCTGTGGTAGCAGCAACAGGTTCGTGTTTAGAAGAAGCAGGTGGTGATGGTGCTTTATATGCTAACCCATTAAATGTCAGTGATTTATCTGATAAAATGAGACAAGTTTTAACGAACCAAACTTTACGAAATAACTTAATTTTGAAAGGCAAAGAGCATGTAAAGCAATTTTCAGGTGAACGAATTGCGGGGCAGTTGATGGAGCTTTATGGAGAATTGTGAGTTTATTAGTAGGTGCCGTCTTTAAAACGGCATTGTATTTTTTCAATATCTTTCAAAATGACCAAGACGAGTTAAAAACTCGTCCTATAAACCTCACTTCCTCAAAGCAATCTGCAAGCCTAAAAGTACTAAAATAACGCCCGAAACTTTGTTTTGTATCTTCCAAAAACGCTGAAAATTACTCAATTTCGCTACTACTTTACTAAAAAGCAAAGCAATAAGTACATTGACCAAAGTTCCTGAAAAATTAAACCAAAGTCCTAAAAATAATATTTGAGTGGTAACATTATCAGCGTTATTATCTATAAATTGTGGTAAGAAAGCCAAGAAAAAAAGCGAAACTTTTGGGTTGAGCATATTGGTGATTGCTCCTTGTCGCAGAATTTTGAGATTGGTATTTTTATCATTTTCATTCTGACTAAAAATCATGGTAGAAGGTTTTTCCATGATGCTTTTTATGCCAATATAAATCAAATAAGCCGCTCCCGCATAACGAATGATATTAAACAAAATCTCCGATTGACGAATAATGACCGAAAGCCCCACCACTGAAGCAAAAATATGTAGAAAACAACCCAAACCAATGCCCAATGCCGCAAAAATACCGGCTCGTGTGCCTGTCAAGCTACGAGAAATAACAAAAATCATGTCGTTTCCAGGCGTGATATTGAGCATTAAAGCCGCTAAAGCAAAAAAGATAAAGTGCTGAAAATCAGGCATTTTGGGTTGTTTCTTATAGTACGACGAAATTATTGTTTTTTCTTCTTAGTTTTCTTCTTTTTCACTTCCTCATCATCTTCAGCACGGCGTTTTTGCATGGTTTCGGTGCGGTCAAGTTCTTCTGATTCTGAAAAGGCTTTCCAGTCAAATTTTTCATTGAAAGGTGTTAGAGCTTTGGCTGGGTCAAATATACGAAGGTCAGACGAAACAGCATTATAAGGTGTAAAATCAGGCTTATCAGTAAACATATCTGAGAGGTCGGTTGCTCCCGCATCATATTGATTGAGGTACGGAATGCCCAAAATATGCCAAAAAGTTTTGAAAATACTACCAAAACTATAATGAACCTTGCCTACATAGTCTTTTTTGGTATAAGGCGAAATCACTTGCAAAATACTACGGTGAGCGTCAATGTGGTCAACTCCGCCTTGTGGGTCGTCTTCTGTAATGAAAATCGCCATGTTTTTCCAATAGGGCGTGCGAGCTAAAAACTCAATCGTGCGACCAACTGCCAAGTCATTATCTGCCATATAGCTTGCTTGAAAAGGAAATCCTGCGTGTGGACGTTCGCTTGTTCCGTGGTCATTTGGCAGCATCAAAGTAATGACCGATGGCAAGGTTTTTCCTTTTCCTGTCCATTTTTCATTAAATTCTTTCATAAACAAATCTGCCCTAAATTGGTCAGGAATCGCCATGTTATAAGTCGGAAAAACTTTTGAAGTTTTGTCAAAAAGCGGTTCAGGAAGTGGGTAATTGATGGTATAAAGTTCACCAATATATTTCATTGTGCTATCGCTGTAAGCTCCTGCCATTTCGACCCCAAAGCCAAAATTGTAAAAATCTTTATTATTGCGTTGCAGATGGTCCCAAAGTGAGCCAGCTTCATTAAAATCTTCGGCATAAATTGACCCAGCCGAACCATAAATGGCTAAATTTCCTGGAGCAACAGACGAATCACGAAGTCCACGTTTTCCACCATAAGATGCTGCCGTAGCAGTTTCGCACCATTCGTTAGGATAGGTACTCACCAACCAACGATGTCCGTCGGCCGAAACATCTGAATCACAGTGAAAATTATCAGCGATTGCAAAACGCTTTGCCAAAGCAATATGATTGGGCATTACGTTGGCATCAGGAATGATTTTAGTCGCTTTTCTATTTGAAACTTTTACATTATTGCCAAAACGAGCCAATGAAGCATCACCTTCACCACCCGCAATTTGACCAAAAACCTCATCATACGTTCGGTTTTCTTTGGCAATAAAAACAATGTGTTTGATGCCCAAATCCTGCACCATAGATTTAGTGTTTTTACTATCTGCAAACTTAAAATTATTCTCAATTACCACCTTTGTTTCTTGCTTCAGTTCCTCATCGCTTGGAATATCAATCACCGAAACGCTACCTTTCATCAAAGCCCCAATATAGCTGCCTTCTTGTTTCATCGTGAAGTTTTTTCCTGCATTTGGTCCACTTCCATAGCCTTTAGCATTGGCAACGATGAGTTTTTTACCGTCATTACTAACTTTTAGTTTCGATGGAAACCATGCCGTTGGAATATGTCCGACAACTTCCAGCTTTGCCACGTCAATTACTGCCACGGCATTGATACCCGCTTCGGCAACATATAAGCGTTTTTGGTCGGGCGAAAGTGTTACGCCAAAAGGAATGATGCCTCTTAAATTGCCCAAACGTGGCTCAGGATTCAAGAAAATGTTTTTTAGTACCTTATTGTTTTTGATGTCGATGACCGAAACACAGTCGTTATTTCCATTGCTTACGAAAACATACTCGTTGCTTGCCACAACCGAATTTGGACTTGACCCTCCAACTGCAGGAAAATCTTCAACCATTTGTCCGACCAAAAAACCTGTTTTTATGGTTGCAATTGGTTTGTTTTCGCCAGAAAGTTTAGTAGCATATGCCCAAACCGAAAATGCTTCGGGGGCGTTGGGATCGCCGAGTGCAGGAACGCCTTTAGCGGCATTTCCTTCAATCATTTCTTTAGAATTGTATTTTGTAGCAGGATATTTATGAGCCGTTCCTTTGAGATTTTTCTGGTCAAGGTCAGTAAAGGGTTTATATTCAAAAACGCCCACATTTGCTACAAAAATCTTCGATTCGTCGGACGAAAGGCAAATACCGAAAGGGTATCGTCCCGTCGGAATATTTTCAACAACTTTTTCTTTTTCTATATCAATTACCACCATTCGGAAGCCAATTTGGTCAACCACATAAAGCATTTTCCCATCTTTGGTCAAAACCATATCGCCCAAATACCCATGTCTAAAATCCTGTTTATATGTCTTAAAGGCACAATTGATTGAACCTTTTTGCTTTCCAGTAATGAGGTCATATTTAAAAATTTTATTGGCCTCACCTCCTGCCACATAAACCGTTTGATTGTCAGGCGAAATAGCTAAACCCATGAAACAAGCCTCTAAAATTCCTTTGTCGTTTTTTGCTCCTTCAGGAATTTGTTTTACTTGTGGATTTTCCTCCAAAATATTATTAATAACCGAAATCGAAAAAGGGACAATTCCCGAATTTGCTGTTACGACAGTTTTGCCATCTGGACTCAAAATCAATCCGTAAGGGTGCGGGGCAGTCATAATTTGCTTTCCACGGGGCGTAAGAAAACGTCCATTCGGAATAACTGATTTTCCTGTTTTATCAATTTTTGTTTGTTCATTTCCTGCTGGAGCGGAAATTTGCCATTTTTGAGCAAAAGTTAAGCAAGGGAAGAATAGAAAGAGAAAGGTTTTTTTCATGTTTGAAATGATGCGGTGAGTTTATTCAACAAAATTGCATTTTTTATTTTCAAGATGGAAATGGTACTTCGTTAAGTTTTTGTGAAGAAAAAAAATATGGTTTGGGCTTCGTTCTATCAGCACTGAAAAAAACAAAAAAATCGTGGCACGTTTCAAAAACGTACCACGATTAAGAACTGTCACTTATTTTAATTATTTCTCCTACTTCGGCCTTCTGCACGACCTCCACCATCATTGCCAGAAGCATTTTCGCTTCTTCCACCTCTACTTTGGCCACCTGAGTTTTGCTGACTTGGGGCAGATTCTACGCTTCTACTTGGTCTTTCGATGTTTGGGCTACGATCTCCTCTACTCGTTCTGCCATTCGATTCTTGCGGTATTGGTGTATTACGCTCGCTTCGGCTATTGTCAACACCACTTCCTCTGCCATAATTGTCTGAACGAGGCTCTACGCTGCTATTTGGTCTGTTTCCACGAGTTTCGTTGCCATTTCCTTGCGGACGATTGCTTGGTTCTACGCCATTACTTGGTTTGTTTCCACGAGTTTCGTTACCATTTCCTTGCGAACGATTGTTTGGCTCTACGCCATTACTTGGTCTGTTTCCACGAGTTTCATTGCCTTCCGAATTTCTGCCATAATCAGATGATCGAGAGTTTCGGTTATTGTCCGAGCTACCTCTTGAATATCTTCCAGACTCATTAGAATTTCCTTGCGAATTTCTGTTACTATTATCATAACTTCTTCTGTCATTTCCTCTTGCGTTGTTGTTTCGGCTATTATT
>NZ_JAYWCU010000265.1:0-11231 GCF_043780375.1 Emticicia sp.
TTTCCAAGCAGTGGCTATTATGTAAGTTCAACTTACCCAGGTTTGCAGCGAACTTTCTTTCTGGGTGTGAATTGGCCGCTTTTTGATTGAGAAAGACAAAATATTTTTAAACTAAGCTGTAAAAATGTTAATAAGCTAACATTTGCCCAAATCCTAAATATTAAGCTGAACAAATTTTAAATAAAACTATTCCAACAAAAAATGAGGATTGTAGATAATCCCGATAACATTGTCCCACGGGTCTTTTACAGCAGCAACTATTATTCCCCCGCCAACTTCAGTTGGTTCTTCATAACATAAAGCTCCGCAAGCGAGTAAATTTTGAAAAACTTCTTGCACATCATTTACTCCCCAATACGTAATTACGCCATCAACTTTTGCCTCATTTTTTTCGTCTGGTTGAAGCCCAAGTTCATAGCCAGCCACATTGAAACCAACATAAAAAGGCTCGTTGAAATAGGGGTCGATACCCAAAATTGAGCTGTACCAAGTTTTTGCTTTTTCAATATCGCTTACTTTATAAATAGTTGTTCGAAGACCAAGAAAAGATTGTTTCATACTATAATGATAGGTTAAATAGAGATTACTTCACAAACTTATGATTTTTTATAAAAATATTGATACTTGCCTATCTTTTTCTTTTACAAATTTAGGCTTCATTTTTGCTTTATCGCTTTTAAGGTTTGATATTTGCAAAAAAACAGACCCCGCTATTGGATGTCAGCAGAAAGAGTCATTTTAATTAATTTATTACTTTATTTTTTCGGTTTTTCGTTTTTTCTCTACAAACGAAACAAACTGAATGAACAATCTATTGGCTTACTTTCAGTAACAATTAACTTCATTGGAGTATTGTTTTCGATGGGCATTCGCCTCAGCGATATTACTGGTGAGGTAATCTCATATCATTGGTTTCATATAGGAGATAAGCTTTTTACGATTGATATTTTGGTCAATGAGCTTACATTTTTGATGTACTTTTTGGTGCAGTTTATTGCTTTATGGGTACAGGTTTTCTCTATGAAATACATGGAAGGCGACCCAAGTTACGGTAGATATTTTGCCTATATCAATTTGTTTATTGCAGCAATGATAGGCATAATCGTTTCGGGAAACCTGTTGATGATTTATATGTTTTGGGAGTTAGTAGGTTTATGTTCTTACTTACTAATTGGTTTTTGGTACGAAAAAAAATCAGCAACCAATGCTGCGATGAAGGCATTTTGGGTCAATCGAGTAGGAGATATTGGTTTTTTGATAGGTATTATTTTGATTTATCGCTACTTTGGTACGCTTGATATTACTCAAATTATTTACAAAGCACAGCTCATTCCGTCGGCATTACATAATAGTCCGATGCTGACAACTATCGGAATTTTGATTTTTTGTGGCTGTGTTGCTAAATCAGCTCAATTGCCTTTACAAATTTGGTTGCCCGATGCCATGGAAGGACCTACGCCAGTTTCGGCACTTATTCATGCAGCTACGATGGTTGCCGCAGGTATTTTTCTGATGGCACGAATGTTTCCTATTCTTTCGCCTGACACACTACTAATTATGACAATTGTCGGTACGCTAACCATGTTTTTTGGGGCTTGCTCGGCATTGATTCAATATGATATTAAGAAACTTTTAGCTTTTTCAACTATCTCTCAACTGGGCTTAATGGTGGTAGGAATTGGCGTTGGAGCGGTCAATACTGCCCTTTTTCATTTGGTTACACATGCGTTTTTCAAAGCAGGGCTTTTCTTGTCGGCAGGAGCAGTAATTCATCATTTACACCACGAACAAGATATGCGTAAAATGGGAAATCTTCGAAAAGAAATTCCTATCATTTATTATACTTTTACGATTTGTGCAGCAGCTTTGGCTGGGATTCCCTTTTTTTCGGGCTTTTTGTCGAAAGATGCCATCGTGGTGGCGGCATTTGAATGGGCAGCTCAGCAGAAAAGACAAGAATATTTTATTATACCTAACGTGTGCTTAGTGGTATCGGGTATGAGTGCTTACTACATGATGCGGCAAGTGTTTTTGATATTTTTGGAACGAGAAGATAACCCTTTCGAACTCATTTCGTCGAGTGCTAAAAATATCTATAAAACTGTTGCCAAACGATTAGAAAGTATTGTAAATGTTGAGGATGATGAGCAACGAAGAGATGCTGAAAAAGCTCATGAGAGTGAAACAACACTCGCCGATTTTTTGTCGAAAATTGGTCCAATGGAGCTTTCGGTAATCGTAATGGCAATAGCATCATTCGGTTTTGTGTTTTCAATAAATCCATTTTCGGCAGAAAGTGGATGGTTTTTTAGCATATTTCATTACCAATCTAAGAGTTATCAATGGGTAGCATATATAGCTATATTAGTTTCAATAATTGGCGTTTTATTAGGCTATATTTTTACTAAAGAAGAGAGCTATCGTCTTGATAATGACCAAATTGAACCACGAGGAGCTATTTTAAGAATGATTTTCCATAATTATTATTTGAGCGAATTATTTCACATAATATTCATTAAACCAATCCTTTGGCTGAGCCCAAAGGTTTACCTTTTTGATAGAATAGTGATTGATAATATAGTGAATAGTATCGCTAAATTAGCTATTATTCTTTCATTAATAAGTAGTTGGATTGAAAGTGAAATTATTGATAAATTTGTGAATTTGACAGCAAACCTAATTGGAAAAGTTGGAACCTACACTCGACAAATCCAAAATGGAAGGGCTCAATCATACATCATCACGATTTTTGTCTGTTTGGTTTTAATAATGATTTTATTGATGGTGAAATAGTCGATAGATGATAGTCCAAAAGTCCACAGATTAAGAAACTGTTAAGGTTGGATTTTCAAGAATGGACTATTTAGAACTATCTCCCGTTGATAATAGACTAACGACTGTATATATAAATATGAATAATTTTTTACTTTCAACGCTTATCTTTTTGCCGCTTGCAGGAGCAGCAATGGTGTTGTTGTTGCCAAGTGCTTACCGAGATTCTTTCAAATGGATTTCTTTGTTGGTGAGTATAATTAATTTGCTCAATATTTTTACTCTTTACAATTCGTTCGACCGCCAAATTACGGAGTTTCAGTTTGTTGAACAACACGAATGGATACGTATGAGTATGGGTAATTTGGGTTTTCTTTCTATTGACTACCTTTTGGGTGTTGATGGTATAAATATGCCTATGATTCTGCTTTCGGGCATAATTCTGATGGTTGGTTCGGTTGCTTCATTTACCATCGGACACCGTCAGAAAGCCTATCATTCGCTCTATTTATTGCTTTCAGGAAGTATTATTGGTTGTTTTGCAGCTCTTGATTTTTTTCTGTTTTTCTTGTTTTTCGAGTTTATGCTTCTACCTATGTATTTTTTAATTGGTATTTGGGGCGGCGAAAGAAGAGAATACGCAGCTATTAAATTTTTTATTTATACGCTCGTTGGTTCAATTTTTATTTTGGTAGTCATGATTGGGCTGTCAATGTCAGTGCAAGATTCATTTTTTTCACAAGAAATGGGCGGAATGGTGCATACATTTGATTTCAGACAATTATCCGATTTTCAGAATTATATCCCAAATACTTTGCTTCATCCTGTGCAGCAACAGCTTATCTTTGGTGTACCAGCACGCCTCTTTGCTTTTGTTTTACTCATCATTGGTTTTGGTATAAAACTTCCTATAGTTCCTTTTCATACGTGGTTGCCCGATGCTCACGTAGAAGCTCCTACACCTGTTTCGGTAGTTTTAGCAGGAATTCTATTGAAAGTAGGTGCTTATGGTTTTATCCGAATCGCCTATGGTTTTTTTCCAGATATAGCTTATCAATTTACTTATATTGTGGCAGGGGCGGGCGTAATTTCTATCATTTATGGAGCATTTAATGCCCTTGCACAAGAAGATTTGAAGAAAATGATTGCCTATTCATCTATCTCACACATGGGCTTTGTGCTATTAGGTTTAGCATCTATGACCGCTGAGGGAGTTAATGGTGCAATTTATCAGATGTTTGGACATGGAATTTTATCAGCTATGCTTTTCTTGATAGCAGGCGTAATTTACGACCGAACGCATAATCGATTAATCGAAAATTTTAGAGGACTTTCAAGTGTAATGCCATTATTTACATTGGTTGTTACAGTAGCATTTTTTGGTTCATTAGGACTGCCAGCCCTTCCAGGCTTTATTGGTGAGTTTTTTACGTTAATGGGTGGCTTTCAGTCGAAAGTTTTACCAGATTGGTTTTCAATGGTAGCGATGTTGGGTATTATCTTGTCGGCAGGTTATTTTCTTTGGACTTTGCAAAAAATGTTTTTCGGAACATTCTGGGCAAATCGTGACCAACAGCAAAACCTAAGAGATTTAGATTTTCGTGAAATTATAATGCTATATTCATTAGCAGTCTTGGCAGTGATATTTGGTGTTTTTCCAAGCCTAATATTTGATATTACTGGCGAATCTGTCAAATTGTTTTTAGAGAAGTTTTAATGTTGCGATTAGCTCTAAGAGGTTCGTCGGTTTTTTGTTGGTAAGAAAAATGAAACTTTTTTGAACGAAGAGTAAGTTAAAAAGGGGCATTTTAAACCCAAATCAAAAAAAACTTAAACAACATCTAAAACTCTGTGATATTTTATTTTAATATTTTTCGCTAACAGCCAAACGCTGATAGCTATTTATAATGCTCGAAAAACTAACACATATTCTTTTCAGTACCCGTGTACTTTTACCTGATTTAATATTTGGATTAGTATTTTTAGTGGTGGTAGCAACAATTTCTTTTTCAAAAAAATTAGATAACGAGAGTATATATAATCTTTTTAACGCTCTCATTATTAGCATTTTAATTAGTATTGGTTTTGTGTTTTATTCATTCTTAGGTTTTTTTAGACAATATTTCGAATCAGGAAGTACACTATTTGGAGAGTTAATTTATTTAGACAATAAAAGTATATTTTTCAAATTACTAATTACAATTTCTGCCGTAGCAGTTTTGCTTCATGTCTGGATAGTTGGCTATAAAGTTTTGGGCGAATTTTATGCCATTTTTGTCGCACTTATTTTGGGTCTTTTTATTATGACAATGACCACCAACCTACTGATGCTCTATGTTTCAATAGAAATGGTTTCAATTTGTTCGTATATTTTAGTTGTGATTAATAAAGGAAAACCCAATGCCGAAGCAGGTATAAAATACTTGCTTTTTGGGGCAACGAGTTCAGCAATTATGCTTTACGGTATTTCATTGCTTTATGGAATGACAGGAACACTTAACTTTGTTGGTCAAGAATTTGCTACTTTTCTTGGTCAAAATCCTGTTTGGGTGGCAAACGTGGCTATATTTATGACTATTGGTGGATTACTTTTCAAACTTTCAGCCGTGCCATTTCATAGTTGGACACCCGATGTGTATGAAGCTACGCCTACGCCAGTAGTGGCTTTTTTATCAATTGCACCCAAAGCAGCAGTTTTATTGGTTTTAATTCGCCTTTTTAGTTCATTAAGTATTGATTTTCGATTGATTATCGCCGTTATTATTTTGGCATCTATCACTATCGGAAATTTATCTGCACTTTGGCAAACCAATACCAAACGAATGTTGGGCTACTCGACTATTGCTCACGCAGGTTTTATGCTCGTGGGACTTTTGGCGACAAATTCACTTGGAATACAAGCCACAATATTTTATATAGCATCTTATCTTTTTATTACGCTTGCCGCTTTTTTATTAGTTGATTTATTGGCACTCAAAACCGAAAGCTATGAATTAGAGAGCTTGAAAGGTTTAGGTCAAGAAAATATATTTTTGGGTTTAGCAGCAGTTATTATCATGATAGCTTTAGTTGGACTACCCCCAACGGTTGGTTTTACAGCTAAACTTTTGATATTCACCGCTTTATGGGAAGGCTATCAAACTTCTGGAAGTTCAATTTTAATTGTAGTTTTGCTTTTTGGCTTAATCAATACTGCTATTTCAATCTTTTATTACTTGAAAATTCCATTTTACATGATTTTCAAGGAAGCTAAAATTGGTGTAAAATTCTATGATGTTGGTATATTTAGAAAAGCCTTTTTATTGCTCTTCCTTTTCTTCATTATTTATCTATTCTTGAATCCAGATAGGCTTATGGGGATGATTGGAAAACTTTAATCTTTCTCGCAAATTCTTCCTTTGATATATCTCTAAATTTTATAAAAATATAAATACCTTAATCATAATATGACTAACTTGTTATACTTTTATGCGGCTTAAAATTTAATAATTCTTATATAAAATTGTAACAAAAGAATAATTTGTGATATAGATTTCAGTCAAAAAGCTTTTTCTAATCTATATGAAGTGATTATTTTAATGTTAATTCCTGAAAAAATTGACCAAACATTCATGAAAATTATTGTTGCCGCTGATAGTTTCAAAGATGCACTTGATACTTTTAGCGTGTGTAAAGCTATTGGGAAAGGTATAATTGCAGCTTTACCCGATGCTGAAATTGTTGAACTACCACTTTCTGATGGTGGTGAAGGCTTATCAGATATTGCAGCACATTACTTCGATTTAAAACAAATTGAAGTAAAAACTTGCGACCCACTTTTTAGAAATCATAATGCTACTTATGGACTTAGCCATGATAATACAACTGCTTTTATCGAAATGGCAAAGACTTCAGGCTTACAATTGCTAACAAATGAAGAACGAAATCCGCTTAAAACAACAACTTTTGGCTTAGGAGAATTGACTAATGATGCCATCAAAAAAGGTGCAACTCGCATCATTATTGGTATTGGTGGCTCGGCAACAAACGATGCAGGAATAGGTATGGCAGCAGCGTTAGGTTGGCAGTTTTTGGATGAAAACAATGAATCCTTGTTGCCAATTGGAGGAAATTTAGATAAAATTGAAAAGATTATCCCTCCTCAAAATTTCCCTAAAAACATTGTTTTTGAAGCAATTTGTGATGTAAAAAACCCACTTTTTGGCAAAAATGGGGCGGCATATATTTTTGCTCAACAAAAAGGTGCAAATGACCACGATATTGAAATACTTGATAATGGATTACAACATTTTGCTAAAATTACCAATGAAATTACCAAAGCAAATACCATAGGTGCAGGTGCAGCAGGTGGTTTGGGCTTTGGCTGTCTATATTTTTTAAATGCAAAACTAAAACGTGGCATTGATTCAGTTTTAGATTGGGCAAATTTCGACCAACATATAACAAATGCCGATTGGGTTTTTACGGGAGAAGGGCGACTTGATAGCCAAACTTTACAAGGTAAACTTATTTCAGGAATAGCAGAGCGAGCAAAAGGAAAGCCAATCATAGCACTTTGCGGAGCATTAGATTTATCTCCTATGTTTTTAAAAGATTTAGGTGTAAAAGCTGCTTTCTCTATTACTCAAAAACCTTGTTCATTGCCCGAAGCCTTAGCAAAAACAGCACAAAATTTAGAAACTACAGCTTTTAATATTGCAACCCTTCTATGAAAAACATTAAAAAACGCCTCCAACAAGGAGAAACCGTCAATGGTTGTTGGTTAAATTTGGGCAGTTCGCTCACCGCTGAAATTGTTGGATTATCAGGTTTTGATTGGGTACTCATCGACCTCGAACACGGTGCTGGTTCTGAAAAAAACGTGCTTTCTCAACTTCAAGCATTAGAAAGTACGCCTACAGCCGCTTTTGTGAGAGTAGAGAGTGCCGAGCATTCTCGCATTTCTCGTGTATTAGACATGGGTGCATTAGGTGTTATGTGTCCAAAAATAAATAATGCTGACGAAGCAAAAAAAGTAATCAATGGCATTCATTATCCACCTTTTGGCAATAGAGGTGTAGCCAAAATGGTTCGTGCAACTGCATTTGGGGCAAATTTTGACCAATATTATGCTGAATCGAAAGAGAATATTTTAGGAATTATTCAAATCGAAACTGTGGAAGCACTCAAGCATTTAGACGAAATAGCTGCTGTTGAAGGCGTTGATGTGCTTTTTATTGGCCCAGCCGACCTTTCGATGGAACTTGGTATTTTTGGTCAATTCAATAATCCGATTTTCTTAGATGCAATAAAAAGCATAGTAAAAGCAGCTCAAAATGCAGGAAAAGCTACAGGAATCTTGTTTTTTAATCCTGACGATTATAAAAAATATCATGATATAGGTATAAGGTTCATCGCTTGTGGAGCCGATGCCACATTTGTTGCCGATGGAGCACGAGCAATGGCTAATAAACTAAATACTTTTAAATTAGGTCTGACGTCTTCGGTCTAACCCGAAATGGTGGCTTTGACTTTGCACAGACACCATTCAACTTTCCTTGCTTAATTCAATGTTTCAATTCTGTTGCCTGTACGTGACCGATGACAACTAACCTCTAATCAAAAATATGGACTCAATATTTATCTTATTTGTTGGTGTAGTAATTGTAGTTGGAGGTATTCTTGGCTTTAAACTTCATCCTTTTTTAGCATTATTATTGGCAGCTTTAGTGGTTGCATTGCTCACGCCTGTTGCCACAGTAGAGCTTTTCTATTTATCAAAAGGAAATTCTACCGCAGAAGCCCTCAAACTTGCTCATAAAAGTATAGGCGAACGCCTTGCTACCGAATTTGGTAATACATGTGTTAAAATTGGTATACTAATTGCGATGTCGGCCATTATTGGCAAATCTATGTTAGAAAGTGGTGCTGCCGAACGTATTATTAGAGCTATGCTCAAATCATTAGGGGTAAAGAAAGCACCTATTGGGTTTTTAATTAGTAGTTTTTTTCTTACCATCCCAGTTTTTGTTGATACCGTTATTTTCCTGATGATGCCTTTGGCGAAGGCAATGGGTTTACGATTAGGTAAAAATTATTTGTTACTGGTTCTCTGTGTTATTGCCGGGGCTGTGATGGCAAATTCGTTTGTGCCACCTTCTCCGGGTCCTTTGTTTTTGGTCGGAGCACTAAATGTACCTATTGGTTTGATGATGGTTTGTGGTACACTTTTAGGACTGTGTACAATTACAGTAGGCTATTTTTTTGCTATTTGGGCAAATAAAAAATACGATATTCCGCTGCGAGATTCTCCAGATGCTCGATTGGAGGAGATTCAGAAAATTGCCAATAAAGACGATAGTGAGCTTCCTGCTTTGGGTTTTGCTCTTTTACCTGCCGTTTTTCCTTTGGTAACAATTTGTATTCGTTCTGGAGTTGAGGCTTTTGCAACGCCAAAAATGCCTTTGACACAATTCGATTTTTTGAATAAATTGATTGATTTCGTTTTGTTTTTTGGTGATAAAAATATTGCTTTGTTTTCAGGGGCCTTATTTGCACTATTTGTACTTGCCAAACAAAAAAAGACAATGAAGGATGGTATGACCGCCTTTGTGCAAACGGCATTAATGAGTGGTGGTGGAATTATTTTGATTACTGCCGCAGGAGGTGCTTTTGGCGGAATGTTGCAACAAACTGGCATCAGTAATCACATTGCAGACCTGACCAAAGACTATCAAATGGCATTGATTCCCTTAGCTTTTATTATTACGGCAGTGGTTCGCACAGCACAAGGTTCGGCAACGGTAGCCCTTATTACAGCTTCGGGAATTTTATCAGGTATGGCTCAAAATGCCAATTTAGGATTTAACCCTGTGTATTTGTGTTTGGCAATTGGAGCAGGTGCAAAATTAGTGCCGTGGATGAACGATGCAGGTTTTTGGATTATGTGTAAAACGAGCAATCTCACCGAAAAAGAAGCCCTCAAAACCATTGCTCCCATGCAGACTATTATGGGTATCACTGGCTTAATTCTTATTATGATTGCCGCTCAATTTTTTCCAATGATTTAATTGGCATCAAAAGGTTGTTTATAAACTTACATAAAACAAAGCCAATAGCTTAATGCTAATGGCTAAAAGCTATATGGAAAATATCACCGTAAAAACAAACCCTTTAGATAATGTTGCTATAGTTTGTAATGCTTTTGGCTTACAAAAAGGGGCGATTGTTCAGAACGATATAGTTTTAGTGCAAGATATTCCAATGGGACATAAAGTTGCTTTAGAGACCATAAATGAAGGCGAAACTGTTATTCGTTATGGTCAAATAATTGGCTATGCTAACACCAATATTCAAAAAGGAGAATGGATTAATGAAAATAAAATCACGCTGCCCCAAGCACCAGATTTAGAAAATATTTTATATATCGGTTCAAAAGAAGTAAAATTTGAACCCTTAACAAATTATACGTTTGAAGGATACCGAAATCCAGATGGCAGTGTTGGTACTAAAAATATGTTGGGCATCACCATTAGTGTTCAATGTGTGGCAGGAGTTACTAATTACATAACCAATAAAATCAAAAAAGAATTACTGCCCAAATACAACAACGTTGATGATGTCGTTGCCTTCAATCATAACTATGGTTGTGGAATTGCGATTAATGCTCCTGCGGCAATTATTCCCATTCGTACCATAAAAAACATTGCTCAAAACCCCAATTTTGGCGGAGAAGTCATGGTCATTGGCTTAGGTTGTGAAAAACTTCGACCAGAACGTTTATTACCAAATGAAGAAAATATTGAAGAAAATTCTATACTTTATTTGCAAGACGAAGCCTTTACAGGTTTTGAGGAAATGATAGATGGAATGATGGAAATAGCCGAAAAACATCTGAAAAAATTGAACGCCCGCAAACGAGAAACCTGTCCAGCTTCCGATTTGGTAGTTGGAATGCAATGCGGTGGAAGTGATGCTTTTTCGGGAATAACAGGAAATCCTGCAGCAGGTTTTGCTTCCGATTTAATTGTAAGAGCGGGTGGAACTGTGATGTTTTCGGAAGTAACCGAAGTAAGAGATGCCATCCATTTATTAGTGCCAAGAGCAGTTACAACCGAAGTTGCTCAAAAGCTAAAAGATGAAATGCAATGGTACGACGATTATCTCGAAAATGGATTAGCCGACCGAAGTGCAAACCCTTCTCCTGGAAACAAAAAAGGTGGACTGAGTAATGTGGTAGAAAAAGCCTTGGGTTCAATTGCCAAATCGGGTACCAGTCCGATTGTGGATGTTGTTGCTCCAGGAGAAAAAGTACGCAAAAAAGGCTTAAATTTTGCTGCAACTCCTGCCAGTGATTTTGTTTGTGGTACCCTACAATTAGCCGCAGGAATGAATGTGCACGTATTTATTACTGGTCGAGGCACTCCTTATGGCTTGTCGATGGTGCCTGTTATAAAAGTGAGTTCCAATTCTAAATTAAG
>NZ_JAYWCU010000266.1:0-7365 GCF_043780375.1 Emticicia sp.
ACAATGGAAACAAAAACAACTCTTTGATAATCAGGTAGTTAGAAAACAAAAAGCATTCAAAATATGAAAGAGCTTATTAACACATTAGACAACCTACCTTACAGGATTATCGCTGATTTTTTATTTACTTTCGCCCAAAGCACTGATAAAGCAAGAAACTATTCAACAATCGCATTATTAACCTTTACATTTTTCAATGTAAAACCTTTTACGATACTTTTATTGATTGACGCATTTTTGGCTTCAATCGTAAGGTTTTCAAATTTAAAATTCGATAAACGGTCATGTTCTGAAATGGCCACATCATAGAAAACATTACACTTCAGTTCAATATTTTTTAAGGTAATATTATCAGAATATGAAAGTGGCACATCTTTACGACCTTGCAAATCAAAAAATTGTGTCCACGGTTTTACGTAAATTAGACTATTGGCTCGACCTCTTATGTTTTCGACTATAATATATTCGTACAATTGAGGGGTATCTGGTCGCATTTTTAGCCATAAAACTCTTGTTGCTTCATTGACATAACAATTTCGCATAACAATATTTTTATTATGAATGGCTTCGCTACCGCAAGTAAGAGCCGAATGACAAAAACCAAACTCGCAGTTTTCGATAACAATATTTGTATTTTCGCCATTACTCGGAATTAAGTCTGCCCACGGGCCTTTGCCGCCTTTTAAAGCAATCGCATCGTCGTTTACTGACATATAGCAGCCTTTAATTAGCACATTCGAGCAAACATCAAGGTCGATGGCATCAGTGCTGGGGGCTTTTACGGGTTGATGTGGTGAAAAAATATGTACATTCAGAATTTTTACGAAATTACACTGGTAGTAGTGGCTCGTCCAAAAGCCCGAATTATGCAATTTTACATCTTGCACCTGAACATTATTAGATTGCCATATAAATACCAAACGTGGTCGAGATACTTCAAGATTAGTACAATTAGGGTTTTCTTTGCGTCGTTGCCAAAAGGCTTCCCAAAAGCGTAAACCATTGCCATCTATCGTTCCTTTTCCCGAAATTGTAAATCCATTTACTCGGTAAGCATTCACTAAAGCTGGAAAATAATCAAGGCTTTGTCCTTCCATTCTTGAAGGCATTTTTGGGTAATCAACAATATCATCAGAACCTTTCAAAACTCCACCTTCCGAAACATAGAGATGAGTTTTAGGTTTGAAAAATAAAGCCCCACTTAAGAAAGTGCCTTTGGGAATGATTATAACCCCACCGCCATTCTTTGCCGCTTCGTCAATCGTTTTCTGAATAATGACTGTTTGTAGCAAAGTGCTATCATTTTTCGCACCAAAACTGGTAATAACAAATTGTTTGCCCAATTTATTGAGTGGTATTTTGCTCGAATCCGAAAACCATTTTGGCATTATGCTACCATCCGGGAAAACATTAGCAGATTTTTTTTGAGCAAACGAATGTCCGACTAAAATGAACATACCGATGAAAAATACAAAGTTTTTTTTCATTGTTGTTTTATTATGAGCTATCAATTATAGGGGTAAATATAAGATAATTATTGAATTTTAGATTCCTGTACTGCGAGCTCTTCGATTAAAAGCAGGTTTTTTGATGATTTTTTATTTACTTTGAGTAACAGTTCACTAATTATCAAACCTTAAGCATTAATGAAAAAAGTATTTTTCCTTACTCTCTTACTTCTCAACACTTTATCAAGTTTTGCACAAAAAGAGCCTGATTTTCTAACCAACTATAATAAAGTTTGGGTAGATTCGGTTTTTGCTTCCTTGACTTTAGACGAAAAAATTGGGCAACTACTCATGCCCCGTGGCAATACTTCGGGCAGACCGCATGATGTAGAAAAACTGAAACGTTGGGTAAGTGATAATCGCATCGGTGGAATTGTGATGTTTGCTGCTCCGCCAACTGTGCAAGCTCGCATTGTGAATGAACTACAAGCTTTATCGAAAGTGCCACTACTTATCGGAATGGATTTGGAATGGGGCTTGGCTATGCGACTCGATAGTACCGTTCGTTTTCCTTACCAAATGACACTCGGTGCGATGCGTGGCAACGAAGACTTGCTTTACGAAATGGGTGTAGAAGTAGGCAAACAGTGTCGCCGAATTGGTGTGCATATTAATTATGCTCCTGTAGTTGATGTCAATATTAATCCAAATAATCCTGTAATAAATTTTCGCTCTTTTGGCGAAAATCCAAGAAATGTTGCCAACAAAGCTCTAGCGTATATGAAAGGCATGAATAGCGAACATTTGCTTACATCGGCGAAACATTTCCCTGGGCATGGCGACACGGGCGTTGATTCGCACTTCGATTTGCCAATAATTCCACATGATAGAAAACGCTTGGATTCGGTTGAATTTTCGCCTTATAAAATGTTGATAGACAATGGTTTAAGTGGTATTATGACTTCTCATTTGAGCGTTCCTGTG
The DNA here is from genome assembly GCF_043780375.1 of Emticicia sp. Taxonomy (GTDB): domain Bacteria; phylum Bacteroidota; class Bacteroidia; order Cytophagales; family Spirosomataceae; genus Emticicia. Next base: position 2,433 of record NZ_JAYWCU010000266.1, read on the forward strand.
CTGGATACTACCAAGAATTTAGCGGCAACTTTTTCGAAAAGAATCGTTACGGACATTTTGCGTAATGACCTCAATTTCAAGGGTTTGACCTTCACTGATGCGATGGATATGGAAGGTGCGATAAAATATTTTTCGAAAGGACAGGCAAACGTGCGGGCGGTTTTGGCAGGAAATGATATTTTGGAAACCTTTGAAGATGCTGGGGGTGCTATTTTAGCTATAAAAGCCGCTATTGAGAACAAAGAAATTTCGATAGAAGAAATTGATTTTCGGGTTCGTAAAATACTAATGGCAAAATCTTGGGTTGGCCTTGATAAATATCGCCCTACGGAAATCAAAAACCTTGTTGCTGATTTGAACACCACAAAGTCTGATTTATTGAATCGTCAGTTGGCTGAAGCAACCATTACTTTGGTTAAAAACAATGATAAGATATTACCTATTAAGGATTTAACTAAACGAATCGCCAGCGTTTCGATTGATGCAGTACAGCCAACAGCCTTTCAGAAAATGGTCGATAATTATACAATTATCGACCATTTTCTACTTCCTCCAAATGCCGCAGACTCGAGTATCAGTAAAGTTTTGGAACAAACCAAAAACTATGATTTGATTTTAGTAAATCTACATCTCAATAATATTCGTCCAGCCGCTAAGTATGGCATTACAGATGCTAACAAAAAGGCACTAAAAGCACTCATAAATACTGGAAAAGCAATTACCACTATTTTCGGAAATCCTTATTCGCTTGATAAGTTTGACGATTTAGAAAAATCAAAAGCCATTGTAATGGCTTATCAGTTAACCAATTATATGGAAGAAGCGGCGGCTCAAGCAATTTTTGGAGCAATACCAATGCTTGGAAAATTACCTGTTTCAGTAAACGCTACTTATAAATATGACATGGGTGAAAATACCCAATCGCTCGGAAGGCTTGCTTACGGCATTGCAGAAATGGTTGGGCTTGATGGGGCAGAATTAAATCGCCGAATTGACTCGGTAATTAATCTTGGACTTACGCAAAAAGCCTATCCTGGGGCAACAATGGAAGTTGCTAAAGATGGACGTGTGATTTATCAAAAAGCTTTTGGATTTCATACTTATGAGGCAGCAAACAATTCTGCATCTGCAAGTAATGAGGTAAAATTCAAGGCTGATAATAAAAATGATGTAATGGATGAGGCGGTTAAGAAAAGTGCTAATACTACTTTTCCATCTGAAAATGGAATTAAAGTTCTCCCATCGGGGGCTGTTCGTCTAACCGACCTTTATGACCTTGCTTCTGTTACCAAAGTAAGTACTTCGGCTTTGGCAATTATGCAATTGATGAGTGATGGTAAATTTGATTTGGATAAAAGTTTCAAAGATTATTATGCAGAGTTTGCCGATGGCAATAAAGCTAATTTACGTTTCCGTGATATGCTTACGCACAAATCGGGCTTGAAAGCTTGGATTCCATTTTGGATGGATTGCATTGATTCTGTAAAAACTGTAAAAAATAGCCTTGTTTTCAATGAAAAAACGGAACACCGCTCGTATGCTTCTCAGTACAAAAAGAAGTTTTTTATGAGTAAGAAAAAGTATAACTTGCTGCTCACTAAAGCCATCAAAGAAAATAAAACACTTTGGAAAGATTGTCTTTCACCAAAAACAATGGTTTGGAAGCCAAACACCCTTTCTACCAAGCAATCAGCCGATTTTTCGGTGCAAGTTGCCGATACGCTTTGGTTGCATAAAGATTACAAAAAAACGATTTTTGATGCCATCAAAAACTCTCCTGTAAAAGCTGAGCAAGGATACGTTTATAGCGATTTGCATTATTATACTTATCCAACTTTTGTTGCTGATTTAGTTGGTATGCCTTGGGAAGATTATTTAAAGAAAACTTACCAGAATATTGGTGCTAATTCACTGACTTATAATCCTTTACGTTTTTATTCGAAAGACAGAATAGTGCCATCAGAGCTTGATACTTTATTCAGAAAGACATTGATTCATGGACGTGTACATGACGAAGGTGCAGCAATGCTAAACGGTATTTCGGGGCATGCTGGGCTTTTTGGAAATGTGAATGATTTGACAAAGTTGATGCAAATGTATTTACAAAAAGGAAGCTATGGCGGTACGCAATTTATCAAACCCGAAGTGATAGATGAATGCACAAAGTATCAATTTCCAGCACTCAAAAATCGCCGTGCTATTGCTTTCGACAAATTAGATTTTAATCCCCAAATTTCAAATGGTCCACAATCTGCATCGCTCGAAAGTTATGGACATTCTGGTTATACAGGAACTTTCGTTTGGATTGACCCCAAATATAACTTGGTTTATACGTTTTTATGTAATCGAGTTTATCCAACTCGTGATAATGTAAAAATTAGTACCTTAAATATTAGAACTGAACTTGGCGAGCAACTTTATAAGGTAATGAAGAAGTAGAATACTTTATAAATCAAAAAAGGCTTAGAAAATAATTTTCTAAGCCTTTTTTGATTTATCGCCCCGCCCGCATTAAACTAAGTGCTTTATTACAAAACACAAATTCTTCTAACTCAGGAACCGTGTCACCCAAAATGGTTTTATTATTTCCTTCCCAAACTTTTTTACCTTTGTAGAGAAACATAATATTATCACCAATCGAAAGAACTGAGTTCATGTCGTGCGTGATAACGACTGTTGTAATATTGAATTCGTCAGTGATTTCTTTTATTAGTTCATCAATTTTGATTGAAGTCAGCGGGTCAAGACCAGAATTTGGTTCATCACAAAATAGGTATTTTGGATTCATCACAATTGCTCGGGCAATACCTACACGTTTTTTCATTCCACCCGAAATCTCTGATGGCATTCTGCCTCCCGTTCCTTCCAAACCTACTCTTTGCAAACAAAACTCTACACGGTCTTTTTTCTCACCTTCGCCCATTTTTGTGAGCATATCTAATGGAAACTGCACGTTTTGATGAACTGTTTGAGAGTCAAATAAAGCTCCACCTTGAAAAAGCACGCCCATTTCTCGACGAATATCTTTTTTATCCTCTTCATCGCCCACATAAAAGTTCCGACCATCATAAAGTGTAGTTCCAGCTTCTGGATGCACCAAGTCAAGCATACATTTCAATAATACACTTTTTCCAGTACCGCTTGCCCCAATAACCAAACTTGTTTCGCCTTTCTTGAAAACGCCACTTATGTTGTCCAAAACTTGGCGACCATTGAAAGATTTTGATATATTTTTTATTTCAATCATAAACTCCAGCCCTAAAGAGAAGTAAAAAAGTTTTTTAAATTATTATTAAAAGTTGCCAACTCACCTATTCATAATTAAGTTAATAGCTCTGCCAAAAGATAATCGGCAATTAGCACCGCAATACAACTATTAGTAACGGCAGAAGTGCTGGCTTGTCCAACTTCCAAAGCTCCTCCACGAGTATTATAACCTTGAAATGCCGAAATGGTCGAAATTAAAAAACCAAAAACAATGGCTTTGATAATTGAAATAAAGACATTGAATGGAATAAACGAATACCTGATGCCATAAATATAATCCTCAGGAGTGATGATACCCGACAAAGTTCCTGCTAAATATCCGCCCAAAATTCCTAAAAACCCAGAGATAATTGCCAATAAAGGAAAAGTAAAAATTGAAGCCAATAATTTGGGTAAAACTAAATATGATGCCGAATTGATTCCCATCACTTCGAGTGCATCAATTTGTTCAGTGATTTTCATTGTACCGAGTTCGCCTGCAATATTTGACCCGACTTTCCCTGCCAAAACCACACACATAAATGTCGATGAGAGTTCAAGCAAAGTCATATCTCGTACAATATTACTGACAACATAGACAGGTATGACTGGACTCACCAAATTGGCACGGGTTTGAACGCAAACCACGGCTCCGATAAAAACCGCCACGATTGCCACGATAAAGACCGAACTAACACCAATTCCGATACATTCGTCTATAAATCTTTCCCAATAAACTTTGAGAGTTTCTCGACGGGTAAACAATTTCCCGAGAAATATAAAATATCTTCCTACAACTGATAACATAGTTTTTGCCTAAAAATTTGCGTTATTTGCAAATATAACGATTTGTTCAAGGTTGATGCTTCAAGATTAAAGGTTTTTAATAAAATAAGCCCTGATAATGGTTCAACCGAAAAAGATTAAACAATAATCATGCAAAAATTAGCGGTGGTTTCGGGCGGCACACGAGGCATAGGTAGAGCAATAGTTGAGCAGTTTGCTCAAAATGGTTTTGATGTGGTTATTTCTGCTCGAAAAGAAATAGATTTAGGAGATTTACAGCTATTTATCGAAAAAAAATATGCCGTTAAATGTTTTATCAAGCAGGCAGATTTATCTATAAAAGTACAGGTTTTTGAGTTAATAGATTTCATTCTTTCACTCAACCGAAATGTTGATGTTTTGGTCAATAATGCTGGTGCTTTTATTCCGGGAAATGTGCATGAAGAAGCCGACGGAGTTTTAGAACAACTCATCGAAACCAATCTTTATAGTGCTTATTATCTTACCAGAGGCTTAACGCCAAAAATGATTGAACAAAAAATCGGGCATATTTTTAATATTTGTTCGGTAGCAAGTTTGAAGGCTTATCCAAATGGCGGTTCATACAGTATTTCAAAATTTGCTTTGTTGGGATTCAGTAAAGTTTTACGTGAAGAAATGAAGCATTTTGGTGTAAAAGTTACTTCTATCATGCCTGGGGCAGTATATACCGATAGTTGGGCTGGAGCTGGAATTCCCGAAGAAAGGTTTATGAAGCCCGAAGATATTGCCCAAACGATTTGGAATGCCTATAATCTTTCAAAAAATGCGGTAATCGAAGATATTGTCATGCGTCCACAAGAAGGTGATATTTGATTTTTGTAGTTATATAATTCTGAAAAAAGCAAAAAAAGCCTGATTC
>NZ_JAYWCU010000267.1:0-4193 GCF_043780375.1 Emticicia sp.
GAGTATAAATTGTAAGATTCTTAACAAATTTGCTCAACTTGGATTACCTGAATCACAGAAAATTATCACTTAATTCAACCGTTGCAACAAAGTCATTTAGAGTTGAGAATTAAGAATTGCAGTAGTTCCTATGTAAAAGCTCCACCATAACTGTTTACTGATAACAGAAAAAAAATAGTTACCTTTGTGAAAAACCTCTATTTGGGGTAAGCATACAAAACCAATATTTATGTCATTTGAATCATTAAAATTAATTGAACCTATCCAAAAAGCACTTATTGCTGAAGGATATGTAACACCAACTCCAATTCAAGCACAAGCAATTCCTATTATTTTGGCAGGAAACGACCTCTTGGGATGTGCTCAAACTGGCACAGGAAAAACCGCAGCTTTTGCAATTCCGATTATACAAAAATTACATCAAAATAGTGAATTTCGTAAAGGTAGAAGAAAAATAAAGGCACTAATAGTTACGCCAACACGTGAATTAGCCATTCAAATTGGTGAAAGTTTTGAGGCTTACGGAAAATATACTGACTTAAAATATACTGTTATTTTTGGTGGAGTAAAACAAGGAAAACAAACCGACGAATTGCATAATGGCGTTGATATTTTGGTTGCTACTCCAGGGCGTTTGCTTGATTTGATTACCCAAAATTTTATCAGTCTAAACGCTATTGAAGTTTTTGTTTTGGACGAAGCTGACCGTATGCTCGACATGGGTTTTGTGCATGATGTGAAGCGACTAATCAAGCTTTTGCCCGTAAAACGTCAATCATTGTTTTTCTCGGCAACTATGCCTGACGAAATCGTAAAACTGGCTTCGACAATCTTAGACAGCCCCATTTCCGTGAGCGTTACACCTGTTTCTTCAACTGCAGACACTATCAATCAGTTTCTGTATTATGTTGATAAAAAAGATAAAAATGCTCTTTTATTAGAAATTTTGAAAGAAAAAAACATGGAAACGGCTTTGGTTTTCACACGAACCAAGCACGGTGCAGACAAGGTTGTAAAAATGCTTTTGAGTCACCAAATCAAAGCCGAGGCGATTCATGGAAATAAAGCACAAAATGCTCGTCAAAGAGCTTTGAGCAATTTTAAAAGTAAAGAAACAAGGGTTTTAGTTGCAACAGATATTGCAGCAAGAGGCATTGATGTTGATGAATTGGCTCACGTAATTAACTTTGAGATTCCGAACATCCCAGAAACTTATGTACATCGCATCGGTCGAACTGGGCGTGCAGGAGCAAATGGTACAGCATATTCATTTTGTGAAGATGAAGAATTGGGCTATTTGAAAGATATTCAAAGGTTGATTGGCAAGAAAATTCCTTTGGTGGAAGACCATCCTTTTGCCATAAAACCTGATTATTCTGTTCCTCCACCACAGTTGCAAAAACCTCAAGGAAGAGGCGGCAGACCTAATAATACTCAAAGACCAAGTTCTACCTCAAGACCAAATACAGGTTCAAACTCAAATCTAAGAGCAAATAATAATCCAAGACCTAACAATACCGCCCCTGCCCAAGACTCAGGAAAACCAAAAAAGAAATGGTATGGAAATAGTGGAGGAAAAGGTTGATTTTTATAAATTTACGTTCGAATAATTGTTTAAATTAACAAAATAGCATAATGAAAAAACTATTTCTTTTTCTTTCGTTAACGGTAATCTTGTTTTCTTGTCGAAAGGAACAAGAAACACCCGATTTAGGAAACACAATTTGGGTAAATGCAAAATATTTAGAATCACTCGAACGAACAAAATCACCACTTCAAGCAAAAATATATGCCGATACAGTGATGGTCAATTTTAACGCTAATGCTGATACCGCCAATATCGTTTGGAATTTTCATGAAAGTTCGGAATTTATAGTAAAAAAAGGTGATAAAATACAACTTTTCAATGCTTATGAAGAAAAAAAAACGCCCGAATTTGAAGGAATATTAGTAAATGGTACACTGAAATTAGGTAAAAGTACTTTCAAGAAAGTAGATACTATTGGTTTTATTGAAAAGAAATTTTGGATTGGAAAATATAGTGCTGGCAGCAATCAAATCGAACTAAAATTCGATGGAAAAATATCTGGCATTGATTCATTAGCTACTTATTACGTTTGGAGCGATTACATAACTACGCAAACCGACATCGATTTAATTGATTTTTACGCCAAAAACAATAAATCAACAACTTATGGCTATAAATTCGTAGGAAATGAGATTATTTTTTATGATTTTATTTGGAACGAAACAGACCAAATAACAGGTAAAGTAGGAAAGGAAATGTTTCGGTGGAGACAAATTTAAAGAAAGTTTTTTTAAGGAGCCTTCGCTTTGAGCGAAGGCTCCTTTTTTTTCAAAACGAACTCAATTTCTTTCTTAATCTCCACCAAATATAGAATGCTCTTACCGCCAAAGCAAACACTACTGGCACAAGCGAATAATTAATTTCTTGCGGAAAAAGTTTCCAGCAAATCAAGAATAAAATGAGGATTATACCATAAGCCAAGAAATGCTTTGATAGCCAAGCTCTATCGGGCGGCGAACCGCTATTCTCTTTTTTTAATAATAAAGCAATGGGAAATAATAATGGGTAAGTCCAAATAATATTGAGATTATTTTCGGTTACGCCGTGGTCGGTAAAAAACCAAAGTACAAAGATAAACCAACCAAAAATTCCTGCTATTGTAAAAAATATTTTATCAAAAATGAAGCTATTGCGTGTCTTTCTGAATTGATAAAAAGTAAATATAAGCACTAAAAAGAAAAAAGTCCAAAATAACATATTAGGTGTAATCAGTTCTTTTTCTTTTACAATTATGGGCAACATCCCTTTATTCAATTCAATTTTTTCTAAAACTAAAGGTTTCCACGTACTATCTTTTTGAATTTTAGCATTATCGAACGCATCCATCAAATTATCTGGCAAAAACATTGCTCCATTTGCACCTGTATTGCGGTCGGAAGGCTCTCCAATTGCTAAATCCATGCCAAAATCTGCCCATAATTTTTCATTTTTCCGAGCATACACATCTATCCATTGGCGGTACGAACTATCGGCGTGAATTGTTTTTGAAAACGTCAGGCTATCGGTACAAACTCTTTTCAACACATCTCGCAAGCGAGTTGAGCAATTATCATAAAAGAATTTGTAGGCATATTCTCTATTTTGGGGTAAATAGTTATTTTGAAGAAAATCATAAACACCTTGTTTTTGAGCTTGCGAAAGATTCAAAATTTGTTCGGTAACACTACGTTTTTCTTGAGTCCAGCCTGTAATGTCATTTTCAAAATAATTACCGCTGATTTGGTAAGGCAATGTTCCTCTCAAAAATTTAATATAAAAACCTTCTGTTCGAAAATCAAATGCTCCGTAATTGAAAACGACATCAAGTCTTTGCTGAGGGTCATTAATTCTGAAGGCACTATGTCCAAAAGTTGAGTATAATTCTGCCCCTGGAGAAACCGTCAGCAAGCTAATTTTTGCATTTGTTGACAGTGTTTGGGCAGATAATGTGAAAGGGAAAATTGCAAAAAATGCAAAAAAGAAGGCTTTTTTCATGCAGAATAAGGTTTTCTGCAAATATATGTCAAAACCCCACAGGTTTCAAAAACCTGTGAGGTTTATTTGCTTAATAGCGAGAAACTTTCAAAGAAGAAAGACCGCTTTCTACATTCAAATTTATTTTTTTTGCTGCTTTGTCATAGCCTTTTGTTTGCCACACGCCATCTCTGACTTTCTCGAAATCGTCAAAATCTTTGGCATTCAATGCTCCGTCCATTCTGATTTCACAACCAACACTTTCTGGAACTTGAATTTTAACTTCTGCCACACCCGACTTTACATCAACAGCTATGTTGTCTTGTTTGTCACCAAATTTAATATCAATCGAAGCGGCACCAGTTTCAAGATTCAACTTTTTAACTTTATAGTTACTCAAATCAAAATCTACTTCACCAGCACCAATACCCATGTCTATTGTCCAGATTGGAGCAGTCGAAAGCTTTAGCATAATATCGTTGCCTTTGTTATCGCCATCAAAGTGGAAATTATTGTTTTTCTTATCTTTCATGCTAAAATCAATAACTTTTGCATCAGCAGTTTTTTCTTCTTCCAAAGTGTATCCTCCTTTGTATTGTAGCAATGTGGTTGCTTCAAAAAGTCGATTATTTGATTCTTCTAAGTCAAATTC
>NZ_JAYWCU010000268.1:0-30742 GCF_043780375.1 Emticicia sp.
AAACTCCAAGTTATTAAAGCTGATAATACTCTACTAAATCAGTGTGCGTAACTAAAGTAATTTAATATGAAAAACGAAACAACAAGAAGGGTTTTTGTAAAATCCTTAATGATTGCTCCAGCCATTGGTACATTTGGAATGGAAAGTATTAATAAGCAAGTAATAAATTTTGAAGATAAGTCGAAAAAAAGTAAGCTAAAAACAAGCTTAAATGCCTATTCGTTTAGCGGTCCTTTGACAGACAAATCAATGAATTTAGATGATTTACTAGATTATTGTGCTGAACAAAACTTTGACGGCGTTGATTTGACAGGCTACTTTTTTCCTAATTATCCGCAAGTGCCTACCGACGAATACATTTACCATATTAAACGTAAAGCACATTTATTAGGCTTGGAAATTACGGGAACGGGTATTAGAAATGATTACACAAATCCCGACCCAGAAAAACGCAAGGCGGATGTGCAAATGATAAAAAACTGGATTGAAGTAGCTTCAAAATTAGGAGCACCAATTATTCGTGTTTTTGCAGGTGTACTCAGACCGAAAGAATATACTTGGGACCAAATTGCCGATTGGATGGTAAAAGATATTCGTGAATGTGTAGAATATGGAAAAAAACATGGCGTAATTGTAGCCATTCAAAACCATAATGATTTTATACAAACTGCCGACGATGTCGTTAAAATAATCAAAATGGTAAATATGGAATGGTTCGGTTTGATATTAGATACTGGTAGTTACCAACACGGCGACCCTTATGAGCAAATTGCTCGAACTGTTCAATATGCAGTAAATTGGCAAGTAAAAGAAAATATTTATGTGGATGGCATTGAAGTAAAAACAGATTTGAAAAGACTGTTTAAAATTATAAAAGAGTCGGGTTATAGAGGACATATTCCAATTGAGACCCTTGGAAAAGGAGACCCCAAAGAAAAAGTCTCCAAATTCATGAAAGAAGTTCAACAGGCATTGAAAGAAGCGTAATCTTTCAGCCAATTCTTGATTTATAAATTAAAATACTTTCGCAGGAAGTCTAATATAACAAAATTTCTCCAAATTCTATTTCTTGATTTGATTGGTTTAAAGAAAAAGAAAGTTAGCATAAACAACATGTTGTTGCAAAATGCTAAAAAATGGATAAATGTACAATCAATGCTTTGAGAAATAGAGCAAAAGCAACGCCAATAACCGCACCAAACGTAACACTTGATTTTACAATGTTAAGTTTAATCTAACAAATACATTTTATCAAAAGGAAAATTGAATACTAATGCTAAAAATTGTTAAACAAGCACATAAAAACCTTAAAAAAGTAGCGATTGTTTCTGAGAATCGTTCTTTTACTTACCAAGAATTAATAGTACAATCAGAGAATTTTGCAGGGTTGTTACTGAATAAGCAAACTGACTTGAACGAAACCAGTGTTGCTTTTATGGTATTGCCTGGATTTGATTATGTACGTGTACAATGGGGCATTTGGCAAGCTGGAGGTATAACAGTGCCTTTGTGTTTAAGTTATCCAATACCATCGTTACGTTATACAATTGAAAATTCGGAAGCAAAAGTTCTTGTCGTTTCTCCCGAATTTGTCGAATTATTACAACCCTTGGCAACAGAAAAATCTTTGCGTTTGATTGTTTTGGGGAAAGATGATTTGCTTGAAAATAAAGAAGAAATTTTGCTTCCAGTTTTTGACGAAAGTCGCCGAGCCATGATACTTTATACCAGTGGCACAACCAATTTGCCAAAAGGAGTTGTAACTTCACATCGTGGTTTAAATGCTCAGATTTCGTCTCTAATAAAAGCTTGGAAATGGTCTAAAAATGACCATACGATTTGTATTTTGCCATTGCATCACGTGCATGGTATTATCAACATAGTGGGTTGTGGCTTATGGGCGGGGGCTTGCTGTGAATTTTTACCCAATTTTTCTGCCGAAGCCGTTTTCAATACATTCAAAGAGGGCAAAATAAATGTTTTTATGGCTGTGCCAACCATTTATTTCAAACTAATCAGTCATTGGGAAAGTCTGCCACCTGATGAGCAAACCGAATTGACCGAAACTATGTCACGATTCCGTTTAATGGTATCTGGTTCGGCTGCTTTACCAGTTTCGGTGATGGAGAAATGGAAAATTATTAGCAAACTTACCCTTTTAGAGCGTTACGGAATGACAGAAATTGGCATGGTTTTGAGTAATCCTTATGCTGGAATTCGTTATTCTGGCCACGTAGGATATCCATTGCCAGGTGTACAAGTACGTTTGGCCGATGAGCAAGACCATGAGATTTCATACACTGAAATCGGGGAAATTCAAGTGAAAGGAACTACTGTTTTTAATGAATATTGGCAAAAACCAGAAGCTACTGCAGAGTCATTTACTAAAGATGGTTGGTTCAAAACTGGCGATGTAGCCACAGTTGATGAAGCTGGGGGTTATCGTATTTTGGGTAGAAATTCGGTGGATATTATAAAATCTGGTGGTTATAAAATTTCTGCTTTGGAAATAGAAGAGGTATTACGTACGCACAATTCCGTTTTAGACTGTTGCGTTGTTGGGATTGATGATAATGAATGGGGAGAGTTGGTAGTTGCAGCAATCGTTCCTAAAAACGAACAAATTGATTTAACCGAATTGAATAACTGGATTCGAACTCAAATGCCAGCTTACAAAACCCCTCGAAAATATAAATTAATTAATGAGTTACCCCGAAATGCTATGGGGAAAGTAACCAAAAATGATGTAAAAAAGCAACTTTTTGGAAATATCAGCTAATCACTATAATATATTTTAAATCACTATAATAAGTATAAATCATGATTATAAAAGGAGTTGCATTATTGGCAGGTTGCTACTTATTGGGGCAACTAATTGGCGAAATATTTGGTAGATTGATGCACATTGAATCCAATGTCGGGGGTGTTGGTTTTGCAATGATATTGCTTATCTTATGTCAAAACGAACTTGAAAAACGTAATCGTTTTAGTAAAGAAATAGCAGATGGACTGATTTTTTGGAGCAAAATGTACATTCCTATTATTGTAGCAATGTCTGCGGTTCAAAATGTACGAGTGGCATTGTCAAGTGGCATGGTAGCTTTATTGGCAGGAACTATCTCTGTCGTATTAAGTTTGGTCGCAGTACCTTATATTTCTAAACTTATTAAAAAAACCGTATAAAGATGGATTATATATCAACTATTTTAGTTAAAAATGGCTTAATAGTCGCCTTTCTTGCAGTTGGCATTATTATTTACTTTTCACATTGGTTTTCAAATTCAATATTAAAAAACAAAATACCAGGTACAGCCATGGCCATTTTCATTGGTCTTATCCTTTCATATATCGGCGGAAAAATTACAGGAGGAAATAAAGGCATCGCCGATATTAAACAATTCACTGGCTTTGAATTGATGGGTGGACACATGTTTCGTGATTTTGCGATAGTTTCAACAGCTATCGGAGTAAATTTTGCTATTATCAAAAAAACAGGGTTAGCGGGTTTCGTGGCAGTTACTATCGGAGTATTTATCCCTTTTTTTACTGGGGCAGCTATTGCTGTTTTTATGGGCTATCACGATGCAATTAGCATTACAACCATTGGAGCAGGAGCGTGCAGTTTTATTGTAGGGCCCGTCACTGGAACAGCCATTGGAGCAAGCTCCGATGTACTGGCAATTAGTATTGCTTCGGGTGTTGTGAAATCTATTGTTGTTACCATTTGTACACCACTCGTAGCCAAATATATTGGCTTAAATAATCCACAAACTGCAATGATTTATGGCGGATTGATGGGTACAACCAGTGGAACAGCCGCTGGTTTAGCTGCAACTGACCCTAAACTCGTTCCTTATGGAGCTATGACTGCTACTTTTCATACGGGTTGGGGCTGTTTGTTGTGTCCTTCAGTGCTGTATATTTTTATAAAATTTATTTTCCCATAAGGCTCAGATAACTTTCCTTTGTTAGAAAAAATGAAAGTATTAGACTTCCTGCGAAAGTATTTTAAGTCGAAAAACACCATCTTTTCGGCTACAAATTGAGCAAATTTTTCAACCCTAGCGGTGCTATGGAATTCCATTCGGGCTTCAAAATTTCCTCAATTTTCGCTTGAAAATCTACTATTTTTCAATCATAAAACACTTTCGCAAGAAGTCTATTAAATTTAAACAAATATGAATTGATAAATTACTTTGATAAAAAATAAGTGCTAATCATTTTTACTTACTAAAGATAATTGTACTCCTTTTTAGTCTTTATTATTGTAATATAATGCAATTCGGTGAAATAGTACCTATTCAAACTTTTATTCCAGATTGGGAAGAATAGAGTTACTGATATTAAAAATTTGGATAATTACCACTTTAATAAAAAATAATAATATGAACAGAGTAATCATTGTAGTTGCATTTTGCCTTACCATAAATTTATTATTTGCACAAAAGCCTCAACGATTCAAAGATGAGGTGTTTACGATGATAGATTCCTTAAAAAACATCCAATATGGTGAATCAATAAATATTAAAAATGAATCAGAGAAACTACTTTTAGATGTTTATTCGCCTAAACTCGATACACTTAAAAAACGTCCTTTGGTTATATTTGTTCACGGAGGTGGTTTTGTCAATGGTGACAAAGGGACAGGCTATCCAATCTTATTTTGTACAGGTTTGGCAAAAAAAGGTTATGTGAGTGGTTCAATAAATTATCGTTTAGGAATAGAAAACCCTAAAAATGATACTTCTTACTTTGAAGCAATGTATAGAGGCGTACAAGATGCCAAAGCAGCTATTCGATTCTTTAGAAAAAATGCAGAAAGATATGGTATTGATACTTCAAAAATATATATTATGGGAGGTTCGGCTGGCTCAAAAGTAGCCATGCACTTGGTTTATTTAGACCAAAACGAAGTTCCGTCTTACATAAATACTGTAAAATTGGGAAATTTAGAAGGAATAAGTGGTAATAAAGGTTATTCTTCAAAAGTAAATGGGGTAGTAAATTGTTGGGGAGCAATGATTGATTATCGTTGGATAAATTCGGGCGACGTTCCACTTTTCAATGTCCACGGCACTGGCGACAAAACCGTACCTTTCGATTCTTCATTCGACTACCATGGTTTCAAATATGGCAGTTCGATTTTATTTGATCGAGCTTTGACTTTAGGAATTGCTACAGGTATAAAATTATTTAAAAATTCAGGTCATACTTTAGACAACGACAAAGCCAAGCAGAATCAAGCTTTAGACGAAATCGGCCTTTGGTTGTTTACTCAATTAAATAATACCAATAATTCGGTAGGAGTTTTAAGGTTCGAAAAGGAGATTCAACAATTTGAAAAATCAGATAAAACCGAGTCTTATTCGTCAAATTCCATTTTGTTTACTGGTAGTTCGTTTATTAGACTGTGGAAAACCATTAAGCAAGATTTAGCTCCACACGAAATCATTCACCGAGGTTTTGGTGGCTCAAATATTGGCGAAATGGCTTATTACATCGACCGTATTATGGGTAATCACCAATTTAAAGCCATTGTTTTTTATTCGGGAAGCAACGACATAACGGCAAGCAACCAAGATAAAACACCTACTCAGGTTTTAGAAACCTTCAAGTTTGTTGTTCAAAAAGTTCGTCAAAAATTTCCAACAATACCTATTTATTATATTGCCATTTCGCCTAATGAGCGTCGCTGGGCGGTACAAGATAAAGTTGTAGAAGCGAATGATTTATTTAAAAATTATTGCCAGAATACGCCAAATTTGCATTTTATCGAAACCATGCAGCAGCTTTTGGGTAAAGATGGCAAATACCAACCAGAATTGCACATAAGTGATAAACTGCATTTTAATGAAAAAGGGTATAAAATATGGACAGCAATAATCAAAGGTATTTTAGACAAAGATTTTGCTGTGAATACTTCTTTGCCATTCCTACTAAATGAAGAAGTGTTGGCAAAAAACCTAAAATCTATTATCGAAAATACTGACCCTACTAAAAAACAAGCTTTAAAAAACTTTCTTGGCAGTGCCGATAAAATTGTAAAAGAAGGAAAATTATATTCAGTGATGCACAAAAAGCAAATCCCCACCAGTGGCGATAAGCATGATTATATGAGTATAGGGCCTTATTGGTGGCCCGACCCATCTAAACCCAATGGGCTGCCTTATATCAGACGAGATGGCGAACGAAATCCAGAATATTATGAAATCACAGATTCCGAAGAAATGGATAAAGTTGAAGATGAGGCTGAAACCTTAGCCTTGGCTTACTATTATTCGAAAGACGAACGCTATGCAGAACACGCTTCTCGTATTATAAAAACATGGTTTTTGGATAAAGAAACCCGTCAAAATCCGAATTTGAATTTTGGGCAAGGTATTCCGGGAATTAACACCGGTAGGGGCATTGGACTCATCGAAACCAGAGGTTTGAACCGTGTAATTGATGCGGCTATTTTGTTGCAAAACTCTAAAAACTGGACAAAAGATAACCACGAAGCACTTAAAAATTGGTTTTCTGAATTCTTATCTTGGATGATTAATAGCCCTATTGGTAGAGATGAAGCTGATGAACATAATAATCACGGGACACATTATGATACTCAAATAATTTCTTATGCTCTATTTTTGGGAAAATTAGAATTAGCAAAAAGTCAATTAGATACTACAAAAAAACGAATGGTAAGTCAGTTAAAATCCGACGGCAGCCAACCTTTCGAATTGGCAAGAACAACTTCATGGGGTTATGTAAACATGAATCTTTCGGGATTTTTTAACAATGCACGCTTGGCAGAACACCTTAAAATTGACCTTTGGAAGTATGAAACGAAAGACGGTAAAAACCTTAAAAAATGTGTCGATTGGATGTTACCCTACCTAAAAAAAGAAAAAGTATGGGACTATAAGCAAATCAAGAAAATGGAATATAGAGAAACCGTCAATATCTTAAAAATGGCAGCGAAAGTCTATACAAACCCTGTTTATGATAAATTAGCAAAAGAAGTGGATGAGAAAATTTTCAACTCGGATTTTGGACAATTGACTTTTTAGATATTACAATTTTGTATAGAATAATGCTGTCTTTCGATATTTGTTCAAGAGTGCGGGGTTTTGAATATTTTCCAGCCCGTTGGGAAATAAGAGCCTATTAATTTTTTGTAAAATGATGGCATTTTACTTATTTTTATATTTCACAAATATTAAACGACCGTTCAACATTTGTGAAAATTTATAATTTCTCCTATTTTTATAAAAAAAATCTAATAAATGAATTACGTTACCTATTATCGTGTCAGTACAAAAAAACAGGGAGTGAGTGGTTTGGGTTTAGATGCTCAAAAACAAACTGCAAATAGTTTTTTAAAAGAGGGAGATTTAATAATTAAAGAATTTTTAGAGATAGAAAGTGGAAAAAATAATCAACGTGAGCAATTGGACCAAGCAATAAAATTTGCCAGAAATAATAAACTTACATTGTTAGTTGCCAAGCTTGACCGACTCAGTAGAAATGTTTCTTTCATATTTACGCTCCGTGATAGTGGTGTTGATTTTGTTTGTGCAGATATTCCAGATGCAAATACTTTGACTATTGGGATTTTTGCAACTATCGCTCAACATGAACGGGAAATTATAAGTCGCCGAACGAAAGACGCACTTAAAGCAAAAAAACAGAAGGGGTTTCAACTTGGTTCACCTAAAAATTTGACCGATTTTTCGAGAGAACAGGCCATCAAGTCAATTAAAGAAAATGCCTTGAATGACGACCAATGGAAAACAGCTTTATTACATATACGTTTACAAATATTTGAATTGAAGAGTAGGGGAGATAAGGTTACATATTTGGGTTTAAGCCGACATTTGAACGAAAATTGCATAGAAACTCGTAATTTTTGCCGTTTTCATGCCGAACAAATCAAAAGAATAATGTTAAGGAATGGAATAGTTAAATAGTTGATAATCAGAATATTAGATATAGTTTTTACTCATTTTTCTTTTCTGAGAATTGAATATTAAAATTTAATTGGAAAATAGTCCTAAATATTTGGTTGTTGAGCCTTGAAAACAGTTAATTGATGCTAAAAATTCTTGTTAATTTTGGCTAAATCGTAAAAAAATGTAATTTCGTAAGGCACAATCTAAAAAGTATTTATTCTCAACTCAATCGTAGGAAGTCAAATAATTCTACAAATTTTTAATTGAGGCTACTTTTGTTTCTGGTTTTCTACAAAGTTTTTTTGAAATAATTAATAAAATATAGTTTCAATGTGGGGTAAAATAATAAATATTTGTCTTAGAATTGTACAATAATATTTCTGAATAATGCTAACAGAAAAGCAAGGAGAAGAAAAAATAGATAAAGATGTATTGAGCATCACAAAGATTGCAGAAGAAACTAAGGTTATTTCTGATGAATATTTTATTGTAAGAAATTTTGCAGAATCACCTAAAAAAGGTTTTGAACTGCTTTTTCGCAAGTATTATACCAATCTGTGTAACCACGCTATTCGTTTTGTTTACTCAAAAGAATTAGCTGAGGATATTGTTGCCGAGGTTTTTACGAATTTTTGGCAAAACAAAGTTTATCAAAATATCACTGTTTCGTATCGCTCTTACCTTTATACCGCTGTTAGATACAGAGCCTATAATACGATAAAAACAGAAATAAATCGTACGACAAATTTAGAAAACAACGACTTTGATTTTCAATACACTAATAACTCTTTGGTACTGCAACCTGACGAAATTCTTCATTTTCACGAACTCACAAAAAGATTGGATGTCGCAATTCAACATCTTCCTCAACAATCAAGAAAAGCATTTCAGTTGAATAGATTGGAAGGGAAAAAATATGCCGAAGTAGCCGTTGAAATGCAAATCACGGTAAGTGCCGTAGAACGATTGATAAGTAGAGCATTGGCAAAAATTCGAGACGAACTCAAAGCCGAATGGATAATCAATGTTATACTTTTTTTCATTTTAAACTAATCCCACCAAGTTTTATACTTACAATATATAAAGATTCAACATGAACTCATCACTTACAAAAAAAATATTATTCGATTACTTTGATGGTAAACACACTTCTATTCAATATAAAATGATTGAAGAATGGCTAAAAACCAATGAAAATCAAGAACTATTTTATCAGTATTTGGATGAATGGGAATCACAAAATCCTCAATATTTTCTTGATACCGAACATGGTTTTGATAAAATCAAATTAAATATTAATAATAGCATAAATAAAGGGCAAAATCGGGAGTTTTCGGAAGAAAGAAAAAATAGGGGGTTTAGTATTAAATGGATTGGAGTAGCCGCAGCAATTTTGGTTTTTGTTTGGATTGGTTGGACAGAAATATCAAAACCAGCTAAAATGTCTTATGAAAATTTGGTACAAAATACCAAAGACGAAACAGGTGAGATTTACGAAAAAGAAAATACTACAAGCTTCCCAATGCTGCTAACTTTACCAGACGAAAGTTCGGTGATTTTGCAACCACAAAGTAGAATTAGCTATTCGCCCAAACAATATAATAAAACTAAACGAGAAGTGATTTTATCGGGTGAAGCATTTTTTGAAGTACATAAAAATCCAGAAATTCCTTTTTTTGTTTATGCTAATGAATTGATTACTAAGGTATTAGGTACGAGTTTTACTATCAAAACAAATCCTTCTGAAACCGAAGTAATTGTGAAAACAGGGCGAGTTGAAGTTATTATGCAAAATGACATCAACAAAGACGAAAAAATAAATGGAAAGACCTTAGAAGGCTTTATATTGTGTGCAAACGAGCAAGTAAAAATTAACCAAAATGGCGAAAAAATAGAAAACCCGATTGTTGTTAAACAAGACGAACTACTTCAACCAATTCAAAAGCTTTCTTTCGATTTCGACGAAGCACCTGCAACCGAAATCATTGAGGTAATTAAAAATGCTTATCATACTGAGATAAGCTACAACAAAGAAAAGTTGGCAAATTGTAAACTTACAGCACATTTATCGGATGAGCCACTTATTGAAAAAATCAAACTAATATGTATTGCTTTAGACGCAACTTATGAAGAAATCGACAATAACTTCGTAATAAAATCTAATGGATGTAAATAAGCTTTTTAAAACGTAACCACTAAAATAAATTAATAAAAGTATCCTGTATTCCCTATTTTAAAAATATAACTATGAAAAAAAATTTACTGATTTGTAAGACAACGAGTAGTCTCTTGCGAGTTACATTTTCACAGTTAATTCTTTTGTTATTTTTTGTTGGAGTCTCCTTTGCTCATGATGGATATTCACAAGAAATATTGAACAAAAGAATTAGCTTAAAAGCCGAAGTTCAGCCAATAAAAAAGGTTTTGAACGAAATCGAAAAATCGGCTGATATTAGGTTTATTTATAGCTCTAACCTCATAAAGTCTGAGAAAATGGTAAGCATTAATATGGATAATTCGACTTTGGGCGACGTTCTCAAAAACTTATTATCACCTCTTCAATTAGATTTTAAGGTGATGGGCAGGCAAATTGTACTAAAAAGAATCGAAACCAAAATTGGTTTGATTGAAAATGAAAATTTATCAACACCCAATGTTATTTTAGATAAACCAATTAAAGGAAACGTAAAAGACGATAAAGGAGAAGTTATTGTTGGGGCAAGTATAACAGCTAAAGGTACAAATAAAGGTACTACATCTGATGTTAATGGAAATTTTAGTCTGAGCGTCCCAAACGAAAGCGATTTACTTATTATCAGTTTTGTTGGTTATGAGTCTCAAGAAGTTTCGGTTGGCAATAGAACAAATTTTGAAATTTTATTACAACCTGATTTGAAGCAATTAGACGAAGTTGTAGTAGTTGGTTATGGTGAGCAGAAAAAAAGAGATTTAACAGGGGCTTTATCTTCGATTCAATCAAAAGACATTGTTAGAGCAAACCCAACCTTGGCAGCAAGAGCCATACAAGGACAAGTAGCAGGAGCAACGGTAACAAAATCTGATAACAGACCAGGTAGCGGCTATAATATTACGATTAGAGGCGAAAATACTATTAATAACTCAACTGCTCCTTTGGTAGTAATTGATGGATTAATGGGTGGAGATATCAATAACCTCAACCCAAATGATATTCAGTCTATGGATGTCTTGAAAGATGCTTCATCAACAGCGATTTATGGTGCAAGAGGGGCGAATGGTGTCATTATAATCACAACCAAAAAAGGTATTTCAGGAAAACCACGTGTAAGTTATGATACTTATGTGGGTATGAAAACGCCTGCTCATCTTCCTAAAATGATGTCGAGTGAGCAGTTTTATAAATCTACTTATACTGATAGAATATTAGAAGGTTCAACGGGAGCTACTTTTACAGCAGCCGAATTAGCCAATATTAACGGTGGTAAAACTACAGACTGGGTTGATTTAGTTACACACACAGGCTTACAAATGAGCCAAAATATCAGTGTTTCGGGTGGAACTGAAAAAACAACATATCGTTTTTCGGGTGGTTATTTGCATGAAGATGGAAACGTAATCAGTACAAATTATAAACGTTTTAATTTAAATGCAGGTCTTGATAGCAAATTGGGCGAGCATTTCAAAGTTGGTTTTACTTCTTATGTAACCTATTCTAACCAAAACTTAGGTTCACAAGAATCTTTGAGAGGTGCTTATCGTGCAAGGCCAACGGGTGTTGCTTATTATGCTGATTTGGCAAACCCAAGCGAAAATCAAGATATAAATATTAATGGTTTGGCATTTTGGATGGGAATTAATGACAAACAAGTGCCAAATCCTTTGAGTGATGTTGATCCCGCCCAGTCGAAACTACAAACTACAACGGCCAATATTATGGGCAATACTTATGTTGAATATACGCCAATTAAGGGTTTAAGCATTCGTTCTTCGCTTTCGGCTACTTACGGTAATTCAAGAATTGGTGATTTCAGAGGTTCTTGGACAAAATCACAAATTGGAGCAAAACCAAGAGCTCAATATGATAGCCGAATTATAGGAAGTTATACGCTTGATAATATCATCAACTATAATTTAGATTTGGGAAAACATAGAATTACTTTAACTGGCCTTCAAAGTGCATTTTATCAAAGAAATGAGTCTTATACGGTAGCATCAAAAGATCTTCCTTTCGACTCTGATTGGTATGCTTTAAATACTGGAACAATTACAGGTTTTTCGAGTTCATTGGTTGAGCGTTCAATTGCTTCGTATATGGGTCGTATAAATTATTCATTCAACGATAAATATTTATTAACTCTTACTGGTCGTTCAGACGGTGCATCACAATTAGCAGCAGGCAACAAATGGGCATTTTTCCCATCAGTAGCTTTGGCTTGGAGATTGATTGACGAAAAGTTTATACAAAACGTCAAAGCACTTTCTAATTTAAAATTAAGAGTAAGTTATGGTGAAGTAGGTAACTCAACTGTTAATCCATATAGCACACAAGCTGGTTTATTAAACACTGGTTATGATTTTGATGGTAGTGCCGCTTATGGGTTTTCACCCTCAAACTTAGCAAACAAAGATTTGAGATGGGAACGTAGTAAAGAATTAAACGTTGGATTAGATTTTGGCTTTTTGAGAAATAGAATCGCTGGAACTGTGGAAGTATATGACAGAAAAACAGTTGATTTGATTCTCAATCAAAAAATACCAACGGCTTCGGGCTTCTCTCAAGTAATTTCAAATGTTGGTAAAATTCAGAATAAAGGAATTGAAATCATGTTAAATACCGTCAATGTTGCAAGAACTAATTTCACTTGGAATACTTCGCTTACATTCACGAAAAACAATAATAAATTACTCGAATTATACGGAAACGGACAAATGGCCGACAAAGGAAACAAACTTTTTGTGGGTTATCCAATCAGAGCCAACTTCGATTATGAATTCGATGGAATATGGCAAACCGTTGATAAAGATTTAGCTGCCAAATACAAGCAAGTACCAGGTTCGGTAAGAGTTGTTGACCAAAATAACGATGGGGTTATTTCTTCGACCGAAGGAATTGATGACAGAAAAGTTTTGGGTACACAATTGCCAAACTTCTTGGTGGGTGTAACCAATCGATTCAAATACAAAAACATTGATTTATCGTTCTTTGCTTATTATCGTAACGGAACCCAATATTCGAACAATACTTTGTCTGGAACTTTTGGCGACGTTTCGGGAACGAGATATAATAAACTGGCTGAATTAGACTATTGGAGAAGCGATAATCCTTCAAACACTTATTTTGGTATAGTAGCAGCAAATCCGTATCGTAATGCAATCAACTATCAAGATGCGAGTTTCTTAAGGATTTCTGACATAACGTTGGGTTATACGCTTCCAAAAGGAAAAATGGATAAGTGGAAATTGTCGAATGCAAGAATTTATACCCAAGTTTTAAATCCATTTATATTTACAAAATACGTAGGATTTGACCCAGAATTCAATTCAGCTATTTACCAAGATGACGTGCCTTCAATGACCCTAAGTGTTGGTCTTAATGTAAGTTTTTAATATTTTAAATTTGACATAAAATGAAATCAATATTATTCAATCGATATAATTTTTGGCTGGTTACAAGCTTATTTCTTGTATTATCGGGCTGTAAAGATAAGTTTTTGGACGAAATTCCTAAATCAACTTTAACTACTGATGTTTATTATAAAACCGAAGCAGGTTTTGAAGATTTAGTTCGTTCTTGTTATCCTCTATTGAGAAATATTCATCAAAATAGAGTTTTGGTTCTTAATGGAACAGATCTTTTTTCATCACAAGGCGGTTGGAATCCTTCGGCTGTTAATGGAAAAGAAAATCAACCAAGCCTTTATGATGTGTATGACGCTCGATTTAATGCAGCTTTGCCCGAAATACAAAGTTTATGGCAATTATTATATGCCGAAATAGCCCGAACAAATACCGTAGTTTCTCGTGCCGATGGCATTACAACAATGGCGACGGCATTGAAAGATACTAGAATTTCTGAAGCAAAATTTCTGAGAGCTTTATGCTTATTCTATGCAGTGCAACAATGGGGTGATATTCCGATGCCATTGGTTGAAGTTACTACGCCAAGCAAAGATTTTCCCCGTATTGCTGCTGCCGATGTTTACAAACAAATAATTGCAGACCTGCTTGATTGTGAAGCAAAATTGCCAGCTACGGCATCAAACTATGGTCGTATTACCAAAGGTGCTGCTCAGTTTTTGTTATCTCGTGTTTACTTAACCAGAGGTTGGAATTATAATAGTTCGCTCGGTGGAACAAATGCCGATTTTGATTCAGCATTACAATATGCCGACAAAGTGATAGAGGTTTATCCATTAGCTGCAAACTACAAAGATTTGTTCCCGACTCGTACAAACAACCCTTTGACGCAATATGCTGGTGCTCAAAATGACAAAAATGCAGAAATAATTTTTGCCGTTCAGTATAATTCAGATATATTGACCAATAAAACCGATGCCGCTTTTAACCCCGACCCAGCAGGTGGAAACGACTTGCACTCAAAGTTTGGTCCGAGTGGTGAAGGCTTTATAGGTAGTAAAGGTAGAACGACTGATTATAACCGTTGCCTCGGAGTTCATCAAATAAATACAGCCACTTATCGTTTCTTTGACCCAGAAAATGATACTCGTTATGCTCATAATTTTGTAAGTGTTGGCTACGCCCTTTCGGCAGTAAAAGACTTCAAACCTCTGCCATTGAGCAATGCTAATTTGAAAGTAAATTATGCTGCTGGCGATACCGTTTTGTTTTGCAGACCTTGGAATAAGCCTGCAAATACATTGGCAGAAAGAGGAATAGATTTAGGAGGCAAGAAAAATTATGCCGTTGTAAATACTGAAGAGTTTGGCGGAGGATATCCAATAGATAACTCTGGTTTGAATGTTCAAGCACCATTGATGTGGAAGTTTTGGCAGCCCGGTATTCCTTACGGAGATGCTTATGGAACATTTAATGAGTGCGTTTTCAGGTCGGCAGAAGCATATTTGATAGCGGCAGAAGCAATTGTTAAAGGTGCAAAAGGTGGAAAATTAGGAACGGCCGATGTTTATTATAACAAAATTCTCGACCGTGCCTTAGGTACAAAAAAAGGTACAGACCCACAATGTGCCGCAGCACCTCAAGACCAAAAATCATTAGCTACTGCCTCGTATAGAGCAACCGTTTCTAATATCACAGTTGATTTGATTTTGGATGAAAGAGCCAGAGAATTTATGGGAGAATATAGCAGATGGTTTGATTTAAAAAGAACTGGAAAATTGGTCGAGCGAGTAAAAAAATACAATCCTTGGGTGAAAGGACAAGCGATTGCAGATAAGCATTATTTGCGACCAATTCCTCAAGGTGAAATTGATTTGTCGTTTCCAGCGATGAAGCAAAATGCAGGATACTAATTAGAATAGAATTGTTTCATAAATAAAGGGTCAAAAAGAGAGGAAGAATTGTTTTTCTTCTCTTTTTTTTCATCTCATCAGCCTTTAAAACCTAAAATTCAACCTAAAACTATGAAAAAATATTCTTTATTAGGGCTATTTGCCCTGTTTTTTAGCTTTAATGCCGTCGCCCAAACCCAATGGAAAGAGCTTTTCAATGGTACAGACCTAAAAGGTTGGACGAAAAAAAACGGCGAAGCCGAATACAAAATAATCAACAAAACTATTGTTGGCGTTTCGCAGCTCAATACGCCCAATACTTTTCTCTGTACCGATGAAACATACAGCGATTTTGTGTTGGAGTTAGAGGTAAAAGTTGATATTGGCTTAAATTCTGGTATTCAAATTAGAAGTTTGAGTGACCTTGCCATAAACAATGGACGAGTACATGGCTACCAAATAGAAATTGACCCTGGCGATCGGGCTTGGAGCGGTGGAATTTATGACGAAGCTCGTAATGGTTGGCTATATCCATTATCTGTAAATTATCAAGGTCAAACTGCATTTAAAAACGGTCAGTGGAACAAATACCATATCGAAGCCATTGGTTCAAATCTGAAAACTTGGATAAATGGCATTCCTTGTGCCAATGTACTCGACACACAAACAGCAAAAGGTTTTATTGCTTTGCAAGTTCACCAAATCAAACGAGAAGAGCAAAATGGACTTACGGTACAATGGAAAAACATTAGAATTGCGACTGAAAACTTGAAAGATGTAATTTTTAAAGGGAGCGAAGAAGCACCAGAAATAAGTTATTTGATTAATCAATTATCTGAAAACGAAATAAGAAAAGGCTGGCGTTTGCTTTGGGATGGCAAAACAACCGCAGGTTGGCGATTGGCAAACTACGATAAGTTTCCAACAGTTGGCTGGGCAATTCAAGACGGAGTATTAAAAGTGCTTGGCACAAAGAAAGATACTTTGGTAAAAAGCGGTGATATAATTACTGACAAAGAATTTTCAAATTTTGAACTCGAAATGGATTTCAAACTCACTAAAGGAGCCAATAGCGGGTTAAAATATTTTGTGGTTGAAGACCGTAAAAAAAGAGCAGGTACGGGCTTAGGTCCAGAATTTCAGATTTTAGACGATAAATTGCATCCCGATGCCAAAGCTGGTGTCAATGGCAACAGAACCACCGGCTCACTTTATGACCTTATTACCTCCGAAAACCTTTCAGAAGACAATCAAGACAAACGCATTAATATAGTAGGAAAATGGAATAAACTGCGACTTGCTGTACACGATGGGCATGTGGAACATTGGCTCAATAACCTTAAAATGGTGGAATACGACCGTCATTCACAAATATTTCGTAATTTGATTTTGAAAAGTAAATACAGTACTTATCCGAATTTTGCACAAGCAGTTTCAGGTCATTTATTGTTGCAAGACCACGGCGATGAAGTGCATTTCAGAAGTATAAAAATCAGAGAATTTTAATAGCCATTCAGCCATTATCAAATAACATGAATAGAAGAAATTTTGTAACAATGGGAGCAACCTCTCTTTGTGCAATTCCACTACTTGGATTTAGAATTTTTGAAAACAATAATGTCGAAAAACCTGCTTGGTTACTCGATTGGATAAAGATTCATGACCAACAGCTACCTAACTTTAAGTCTCTCAAAGTTACCGTCCAAAATCATAAGTATGTTGGCGGCTACATGGACGATGTTGAAATTCCAAATCCACATTCAACTGGGGCATTTATTGGTAAGGCTTGTATGCTGATGTCTTGTCCTGAATCTGCTTTTTATCAATCGAAAGATGTCTTAAAAGATGTAGAAGGTGCGGCAAAGGCTATGCTAAAATTTCAGCATAATGATGGTACGATTGATTTATTACAAACTAATTTTCATTCGACTCCCGACACAGCCTTTGTTTTAGAAAATATAATTCCCGCCTATTCATTTTTAAAGAAATCAACTGCCAAAGGCTCAGAAAATGCACTTGAACTTTTGAAAACTTTCATAAAAAATGCTGGCGAAGCTCTCATAATTGGCGGTATTCATACGCCAAATCACCGTTGGGTGGTTTCTGCGGCTTTGACAAAAATCAATGAACTTTTTCCTGACAAACGTTATACAAACCGTATTGAACAATGGCTTGCCGAACACATCGACATTGACCCTGATGGACAATATACCGAAAAAAGCACGAATGGTTATTCTCCTATTGTCGATAGAGCTTTAATTGATATGGCAAAAGGACTCAATAAACCAGAAATCTATGATGCAGTACGGAAAAATTTGATGATGACACTTTACTATCTTCACCCAAATGGTGAGATAGTTACAGAAGCATCGAACAGACAAGACCGAGGCTCAATTGGTAAAATGACTGGGTATTATTATTGCTATCGCTACATGGCTTTGATGGACAATAATGGCGAAATGGCTGCCGCTTGCCGATTAATAGAAAAAACAAGTACCAATCAACAATTGGCGGGAAATCTCGATTATTTTTTAGAAAACCCAAGCCTTTGGAAAGAATTACCTTCCGATAAACTTTTACCAATAAGTTATGCTAAAGCCTTTCCATACTCAGGTGTGGTTAGAATTAGGAGAGAAAATTGGGATTGTACCCTACTTTCAAACAATGCCAGTTGGCTTACTTTTCATAAAGGCAATGCCGTGCTGCAAGCCATGAGAATTTCGGGTTCATTCTTCGGAAAAGCTCAATTTCAATCTGAAAAAATAGAGCAACAAAATGATAGTTGGATTCTAACACAATCGTTGGAAGGTCCTTATTACCAACCTCTTGACAAAGATAAAATTTCACCAGACGGTGATTTAGACAAAATGCCAAGAACGATGCGTAAACAAAGTGAAATACAAAAATTGCAAACTACTGTAAAAGTAAAAGAAGTTAAAAATGGCATTGAGGTAGAAATTGAAATGACGGGTACAGATAATGTCCCAGTATCTTTCGAGTTGATTTTTAGGGCAGGTGGTACATTTTCTGGAGTAAATAAATACACCAAAAAAGACAATGCCTATTTGTTTTCGGGTGAAAATGGTACTTATACCGTTGGAAATGATTCGATAAGTTTTAGCCCAGGCAAAATGGAGCATAAAGGTGTTCAGTTAAGAGGAGCTTTGCCCGCCATGGAAGCCCCCACAGTCTATTTGACTGGCTTTACGCCATTTAAGCATACAATTAAATTATCATAAAGTAACGATTTATGTGACTATTCAAAGAGCAGTTTGAAGGATTTTAAGAAAAGAAAAGAAAGGCAAAAATTCAATCCAAACAATATAATGATTACAAAAATAACCCTTTTCATTTGTTTAAGTTTTCCTTCTTTTGCTCAAACCCAATTTCAGCCTGAAGAATGGGTGAATACAAATATAGGAACAGACTCAAAACGTAATTTTTCCAATGGCAATACCTATCCTGCCATTGCCACTCCTTGGGGAATGAACTTTTGGACACCACAAACTGGCAAAAATGGCGATGGTTGGCAATATCAGTACAGTGCTGATAAAATAAATGGTTTCAAACAAACGCACCAGCCTTCGCCTTGGATTGGCGATTATGGTCAGTTTTCTATCATGCCCATTACGGGAAAATTGAATTTCAAAGAAGACAAAAGAAGTAGCTGGTTTTCGCATAAAACAGAAGTTACAAAGCCCTATTATTATAGCGTGTATCTATCAGACCATGCTGTTTTAACCGAAATTACTCCAACAGAGAGGGCAGCGGTTTTTCGCTTTACTTTTCCAAAATCAGATAGTTCCTACATTTTGGTTGATGCTTTTGACCGAGGTTCATACATTAAAATTTTACCCGAGAAAAATAAAATTGTGGGCTATACCACAAGAAATCGTGGCGGTGTTCCTGCCAATTTTAAAAATTACTTTGTAATTGAATGTGATAAAACTTTTAACCTCACTTGGACTGTAAACGATAGCCTTTTGGCAAAATCAATAAACGAAGTAACAAGCAGTCATGCCCAAGCTATAATAGGTTTTTCTACCAAAAAAGGCGAACAGGTAAATTTGAGAATTACTTCATCATTTATTTCAATAGAACAAGCCGATTTGAATTTAAAAAGAGAAATTGGCAAACAAACTTTCGACCAAATTAAAATAAAAGCCAAAGCTGCTTGGCACAATGAACTCATCAAAGTAAAAGCAGAAGGTGGAACGGAAGAACAATTGAAAACATTCTATTCATGTCTTTACAGGATGCTTTTGTTCCCCCGTAAATTTTATGAATTTGATGCCCAAAACCAAATCGTTCATTATAGTCCTTATAATGGCAAGGTAGAAAAAGGTTATATGTTTACCGATACTGGTTTTTGGGACACTTTTCGGTCACTATTCCCATTTTTAACTATTATGTACCCCGAAATGGACGGACATATTATTGACGGATTGGCTAATACGTATAAAGAAAGCGGTTGGTTGCCCGAATGGGCAAGTCCAGGGCATAAAAAAAGCATGATAGGCAGTAATTCTGCTTCGGTAATTTGCGATGCTTATTTGAAAGGTGTAAGAGGATTTGACATCAACTTATTGTACGAAGCTCTTATGAAAAATACGGAAGGTGAAGGGCCAATCAATACAGTAGGTAGAAATGGTGCGAAACTCTATAATGAATTGGGATATGTGCCAATTGAAGGTTTTGGCGGAAGCACTGCTAAAACTTTAGAATATGCCCATGCTGATTTTAATTTGAATCAACTGGCAATCGCTCTCAACAAACCCAAAGCAGAAGTAGAAAAATTTGGAAAACGCTCGCAAAACTACCGCAATATGTTTGACCCAAGCTTTAATTTGATGCGTGGCAAAAAACAAGATGGTACTTTCCCGACCACTTTCGATCCGTTTAGATGGGGATATGAGTTTGTAGAAGGCAATAGTTGGCATTATAGCTGGTCTGTTTTGCATGATTTCAAAGGACTTTCAAATCTAATGGGCGGTAATAAAAAAATGGAAATAATGCTGGATAGTGTATATAATCTTCCACCAACAATAGAGGAAAGTTATTATAAAGGTGTAATCCATGAAATGACCGAAATGCAAGTAATGAACATGGGGCAATATGCTCATGGTAATCAACCTATTCAGCACATGGCTTATATTTATGATTTTTGTGGAGCACCATGGAAGTCGCAAATGCACGTAAGAGATGCGATGGATAAATTGTATAAACCAACTCCAGACGGCTACTGTGGTGACGAAGACAATGGACAAACCAGTGCGTGGTATGTATTCAGTGCCATGGGTTTTTATTCGGTTTGCCCTGGCACACAGCAATATGTTATTGGTTCGCCACTATTCAAAAAGGTTACTTTAAGCCTTGAAAATGGTAAGAAATTTGTTATTGAAGCACCTCAAAATCAGCCAAAAAGTGTCTATATTCAATCTGCGTCTTTGAATGGAACGAGTTATGACAAAAATTTTCTTAGCCATTTTGATATTATGAAAGGAGGGAAATTGATTTTAAATATGTCCGAAAAACCAAATTTCAAGCGTGGGATTGCCAAAAGCTCTCTGCCTTATTCTTTTTCCAAATAAATTATTTAGAATAAAAATATGAAAAAAAAACTTCTCCTTTTTACGCTCATTTGTTTGAGTATTGCTTCAAACAGTTTTGCTCAAAAACCCAATATTGTTTAT
Organism: Emticicia sp.; assembly: GCF_043780375.1. Taxonomy (GTDB): domain Bacteria; phylum Bacteroidota; class Bacteroidia; order Cytophagales; family Spirosomataceae; genus Emticicia. Next base: position 21,076 of record NZ_JAYWCU010000268.1, read on the forward strand.
ATCCTTGCCGACGATTTAGGCATAGGCGATGTGTCAGTCTATAACCCGAATGGTAAAATTATTACCCCAAATATTGACCAATTGGCAAAAAATGGCGTTCGATTTACAGATGCACATACAACCTCATCTGTTTGTACTCCTACAAGATATGGAATTATGACTGGTCGATATAATTGGCGAACTACTCTCAAAAGTGGTGTTTTACACGGGTACGACACACCTTTATTAGACCCAAAAAGAGAAACTGTTGCCTCGTTTTTGCAAAAACAAGGGTATAATACTGGTATTGTTGGGAAATGGCATTTGGGATGGAATTGGGGAAATATAGAAGCAGGTGAAAAGAAAGTTGATTTTACAAAGCAAATACAAAATGGTCCAAATAAAAGAGGCTTTGATTATTCATTTTGTATTCCTGCCTCGTTGGATATGCCACCCTATGCCTATGTTGAAAATGGTTTTTGTACAACCGTACCGAGGGATACATGTTTAGGGCGAACGGGTATTGAACTTTTCAGAGCGGGTATTTCTGCCCCAGATTTCAAGCCAGAAGAGGTTTTGGGGAAATTTACTGAGAAAGCTATTGCATATATAAATGAGAATGCAAAAAAAGACAAACCATTTTTTCTCTATTTCCCATTGGCTGCTCCGCACACGCCGATTTTGCCGATTGGAAAATTTGTTGGTAAAAGTAATGTTTCGCCCTACGGCGATTTTGTGCTGATGGTCGATGATGTGGTAAAACAAGTAGTTGAAACCCTCAAAAAAAATGGGGTTTTTGAAAATACAATCATCATTTTTGCATCTGATAATGGTTTTGCCAATCCAGCAGATTTGAAGGCACAACTTAGTAAAGGACATAACCCCTCGATGATGTACCGTGGAGTAAAAACCGATATTTTTGAAGGCGGGCATCGAGTGCCATTTATTGTTTCTTGGGGTGGAAATCTCAAAAAAACTAAAGTAAGTAATCAATTGGTAAGTACAACTGATTTTTTTAGAACAATTGCCGAATTAAATAATGTTAAATTGGATGATAAAACGGCGGAGGATAGTTTTAGTTTTTTAAGCGAAATTACGGGTAAAAAGACAAGTTTTGCCAAACGTGAAGCCGTTGTACATCATTCATCAAATGGTTTTTTTGCAATTAGAAAAGACAATTGGAAACTTATTATGTGTCCGCACTCAGGAGGAAATAGTAAACCCAAAGAAAACACTGACGAAGCAAAATCATTACCTCAAATTCAATTATATGATTTATCGAACGATATTGGCGAAACCCAAAATGTATATGAAAAGCACCCAGAACTTGTAAAAAAACTCACCGATATATTGACAAATTATCTCAAAAACGGTCGAAGCACCATTGGCATCAATCAAACCAACGAAGGGCCAAGTCATTGGAAGCAATTGACATGGTTGAAAGAATAAATTTTTAAGATAATTAAATTTACGCAATGAATAAATCGCTATATTTTTCAAGGTTTCTCATCATTTTTATCTTGCTGGGTACAACAAGTTCTTTTGCTCAAAAAACCAAACAAATATGGTTGGATGATTTAGGCATTAAATCATTTTCAGAAGGTATTCCCGCAGTTTTACCAAAAACAAATGCGGCTGGCGATTCAATCAAAATAAAAGGAATTTATTATAATAGAGGCGTAGGCGTAAATTCTACAAGTGTACTGTCCTTTTATTTGAATGGCAATGCTACCGAATTTTCTGCTGTTGTCGGTGTAGATGATAAAGGTTATAGAGGTTTAGCACATAAGTTTTATGTAATTGGCGATAGAAAAGTGCTGTTTGAAAGCGGGGAAATGAAATTGGGAGACGAACCCAAAAAGGTAAAAGTTGATTTGAATGGTATCAAACGCTTAGGGCTTTTGGTTTTGGTCGATATGGGTGTTAATAAAACTTATTCCAATTGGGCAAATGCACAGCTTGTGATGAACGATAATTTTATTCCACAAAATATACCTAATTCAGACGAAAAATATATTTTAACTCCCCAACCAACTAAAATTCCTAAAATCAATTCTGCTAAAATTTTCGGAGCAAGACCCAATAATCCATTTCTTTCTACAATTGCCGCAACGGGACAACGACCGATGAATTTTTCGACAAAAAATTTACCAAAAGGGCTATCTCTTGATGCTAAAACAGGTATAATTACAGGGAAAGTTGTTCAAAAAGGCAAATATTCAACCATTCTGAAAGCCAAAAATGAATTGGGGGAAGCCACAAAAGTGCTTAAAATAGTTATTGGCGATACAATTGCACTCACACCACCAATAGGTTGGAATGGGTGGAATTCTTGGGCAAGAAATATTGACCAAGAAAAAGTAATTGCCTCAGCCGATGCTATGGTGAAAATGGGTTTAAGTCAACACGGTTGGACTTACATTAATATTGACGATGCTTGGCAAGGACAGCGAGGCGGACAATTCAATGCCATTCAAGCTAACGAAAAGTTTCCAAAATTCAAGGAAATGGTAGATTATGTGCATGGTTTAGGTTTAAAAGTGGGCGTTTATTCTACGCCAATGATTACGAGTTATGCTGGCTATATTGGCGGTTCATCTGACTTTGAAAATGGAAAAATAACTGATTCTATCAAAAACAATAAACGTGCTTTTCGGTATGTTGGAAAATATAGATTTGAAAAAAACGATGCCCAACAAATGGCAGCATGGGGAATTGATTATCTGAAATATGACTGGCGAATCGAAGTGCTTTCGGCAAAAAGAATGTCAGAGGCTTTAAAAAATTCGAGTAGAGATATTGTTTATAGTATTTCCAATTCTGCTCCTTTTTCTAATGTTAAAGATTGGGTTCAATTGACCAACACCTACCGCACTGGTCCTGATATTAGAGACTCTTGGCTGAGCCTTTTCGTTTCAGCTTTTACGCTCGACAAATGGAGTCCTTATGGTGGTCATGGGCATTGGTTAGACCCCGATATGATGATTTTGGGTAATGTTACCACAGGTACAAGTTTGCATCCTACCCGACTTACACCAAACGAGCAGTACAGTCACGTGAGCTTATTTAGCTTGCTATCAGCACCTTTGCTCATTGGTTGTCCGATTGAACAATTAGATGCTTTTACTTTAAATTTATTGACCAACGATGAAGTGATTGAAATCAATCAAGACCCTTTAGGAAAATCTGCCAGACTTTTATTGGAAGAAAATGGCGTGCAAGTTTGGCAAAAGCCTTTAGAAGATGGCTCGTTTGCTATTGGTTTGTTTAATGTGGCAGATTTTGGCAAAACACCCGAAAGTTATTTTCGTTGGGGCGATGAAAAAGCAAAATCCTTTATATTTGATTTTAATAAAATTGGCTTGAAAGGAAAATACAAATTGAGAGATGTTTGGCAACAAAAAGATATAGGCGAATTTAATGATTCATTCAAAACCGAAATTCGGCATCACGGAGTTTTTTTGTTGCGAATGTTTCCGAAAAAATAAAAATATTACATTATTTGTGGTTAAAATTAATAAAGTAATTTGTATAAAAACTCTTTAATGTATTATGACTAAGAATAAACCGTTTAAAATAGCATTTTTCTCAACCTTAATCCTTTCTATTTTCATTGTTGGATTTCGAATAGTTTCTTTTAACGAACCAAAAATTTCACTCGATAATTATAAAATTGAAGAAGGATTTGAGTTAAGTATAATAGCCTCCGAACCTTTTCTGAAAGCACCCGTAAGCATAGACTTTGATAATAAAGGTCGTATGTGGGTAGTAGAAATGATTGGTTATATGCCTAATCTCGAAGGTATTGGGGAAGAAGAACCCAACGGCAAAATTTCCATTTTAGAAGATTTGGATAAAGATGGCGTGATAGACCATTCTAAAGTATTTTTGGATAAACTCGTTTTACCAAGAGCATTGGCTCATGTCTATGGAGGGCTGTTATACGTAAATGGTCCAAAACTCTGGTTTGTAGAAATAAAAAATGACAAGCCAGGTAAAAAAATGTTGGTTGACCCAGTATATGCCGAAGGCGGAAATGTAGAACATTCATCCAACGGATTAATGATGAACATTGACAATTGGATTTATAATGCTAATTTAAATTTTAGGTATCAGTTGAGAAATGGTAAATGGCTGAAAGAACCAACAAGCTATCGGGGACAATGGGGAATTACAAAAGATAATTTTGGAAGACTATATTATAACAGCAACGCCACTCAACTAAAAGGAGATTATGTATTGCCTAATAAAGTGATTCGGAATAAATACTTTAAGCCATTAATTGCTGAAAATCAAAAATTGACCAATGATAAGGTATATCCTATACATCAAACTTCGGTCAATAGAGGATATCAAAAAGGAGTTTTAGACGAAAAAGGATTTTTGATAGATGTAACTGCTGCGTGTGGACCAATGGTTTATAGAGGGGCAGCTTTTCCTGATTCTTATAATCAAAATGCTTTTGTTTGTGTTCCCGAAGCTAATCTAATTAAACGAAATATTCTAAATTTCAACAATATTCAAACAACGGGCGGTCAAGCCATCGAAGGTAAAGAATTTATTGCTTCTACAGATGAAGGTTTTCGTCCAGTAAATTTGTTTAATGGTCCCGATGGTGCCATGTATGTGGTTGATATGCACAGGGGTATTATTCAACACAAGGCTTATATTTCACAATATCTCACTGAACAGCTCGCTGGAAAAAAATTGGATACTTTACAAAATGCTGGGCGTATATTGAAAGTAACAAGTAAAGAGAAAAATCTTTATACAGTATCTGACTTATCGAAAGCATCAAGCAAAGAATTGGTAGCATTACTCAGCCATCCAAATGGCTGGTTAAGAGACCGTTCACAACAATTATTGATTCAAAAGAAAGACCTTTCGGTGAGCAAAGAGTTAATCAATTTAGCCAAAAGTAGTAATGAAGTTTCAACTTCTATTCATGCACTTTATGTTTTAGAAGGCTTAAATTTTCTTTCTTTTGAAATCTTAAGTGATATTGTAAAATATTCAAAACAGCCCGAAACCATTGCTCATGCTTTGGGTCTTTTAGAGCGATTTGCAGCCATACAAAATGTGCCTAAAATGAAAGCCATAAGCACTCAATTATTGGCTCAAAATAATGAAACAATAGACCTTTACCTGTCAATGTCGATAAATGTTTGGCTTAAATTGTCAGATGCTACTTTTTTGCCAATTCTCTCAGAAATAGACAAGAAATATGCTAATCAGAGAATATTTCAAGAAGCAATTGCCAGTAGCCTTGATGGTAAAGAAGAGCTATATCTCAAAACTATGAATCCAAATGCAATTCTAAAAAACAATTTAACATTAGCAGTAAGAAATCATCAGAAAAAAGAATTAAACTCAATTTATGTAAGTGAAAAAAACGCAGTAGATAACCGAACAAAGGGCTTGAAATTATTCAGAACCATTTGCTCTACTTGCCATGGTGCCGATGGCAAGGGTATTCAAGATTTAGCACCGCCACTCAAAGGCTCCGAATACATTGATGGCTCAATGAAACGACTGGCTTCTATCATTTTGCACGGTATAAGTGGGCCGATTCATGTAAATGGGAAGTTGTACCAATTAAATAATGATATGCCAGGTCTAATTAGTAACAGCTCAATAAGCGACCAAGATATAACCGATATTATAAGATTTACGCAAAATGCTTTCGCTAAAGAAGGCAAAGGAATTACTGTTGATGATGTAAAAAAACAAAGAGAAAAAAAACCTGTTGGCGGCGGACTTTTCAACGAAAAACAATTACTCGAAGGTGATTTTGAAAAGTTATAGAGTTAATCAAATAATCGTTTTAAAAAACAAACAATGACAAAAAAGATAATATTTTACTTGATAATTTGTATTTTTTTGAGCTTTTCAAAGGATATAAAAGCGACAAATCCTTTTAAAAAAGAGGAAATGTTTTCTCAAAAATACACATATAAAACATTATCGCCCTACCAAAAACAACTATTTGATGATTTCGTGGAAGAACAAATGCCCAAAGGTTCGGCATTGAAATTAGATGAAAACACGGGAACAAGAGGCATCATGCGACTGGCTTGTGCATTATTTTATAGAAATAAAGCGGGTGATGTAGAAAATGCTGTGAAAATTATTAAATGGATTTTTACACTTCAAAATTTGGACGAAAAGAGCAAAGATTACGCAGTTTGGAGAGGAAATGGCAAGTCGAGCGAAAACTACGACCAAAATATGCGTGAGTTTATCGGTACTGATTTGATAAGCATATACCATAAATATAAGCAAAAACTCCCCGAAGACGTACGAAAAGAAATGGAAGTTTGTTTGATTCGTACCGTTAAAGGGGCATTGATGCGAAACGTAAACCCTGATTATAACAATATCTCTATCATGAGTTCATTTATGATGGAATACGTTGGCACTGAATTTAATATCCCTGAATTTAAAAATGCAGGTTTAGTGAAAGCTAAAGCCATTTATAATAATTTTTTAAAATACAATACACTCTGCGAATACAACTCGCCTACCTATTATGGTGTAGATTTTGTGGGTTTGGCACTTTGGCGAGAATTGTCGTTTTCAAGCGAAATGAAAGCCATGAGTAAAGTACTTGAGAAGGCGTTATGGTTAGATGTAGCTACTTTTTACAACGCCAATCTTCAAAATATCTCAGGCCCATATTTGAGAGCGTATGGCATTGATATGAAAAAATCGCACGCAATTGTGGGTACTTGGATAGCAATGGCAATTAATAACCCAAGAATCGCCACTATTCCAGGTAAAAATGGTGTGCACCTTGAGCTTGAATTTATTGTGCCAATTGTGGAAATGGGAATTTCGATGCCTATGAAAGCTTTGGCACAATTTAAGAAATTTGATGCCCCGAGGTTTATTACACGAACTACGTCAAATTACTATGAAGGCGATAGATTGAAAAAAGTAACTGCATATATTCAGAAAGATTGGATGATGGGAGGACTTTGGGGAAATAGAAAGGTTTCGCTTATATTAAAAACGGGTACAATGCACTGGAAGGCTGAAAATGGTGATATTGGATGGCTTTTTGTGCCAGGCGAAGGTAAAACCAATGTAAAAGTCGATGAAACGAAAATGGAAATCTATTTGGCTGATACGCTCGCCAAAACGTTCCAGATTTATGTTTATTCAAAAAATATTACTCCAGAAAACCTTAGGGAAACCGTCTGGAAATTGCCCAACATGACATTAGGAATAAAAACCGACCTAAATATCCTAAAAACCGAAATCTTATCCCAAGCGATGATTGATTCAGAAGGCGTTGGCACAAAAGATTATCCTTTTATAATCAATGTGGTTTATGAAATTCCTGCAAATTGGGATATTACAAAGCCTTTAGTAGAAATCATTCCCAAAAAATAAGCTTAAACTTTATGACTAAGCATTTATTTTTCAAACTATTAATCAAATCACTCATTTTCACCATTGGAATGTTAGTGATTTGGGCAGTTTTAAATACTTTGCTCGATGGACGTATTTGGGAAGGTATGACCGTCAGCAATTCTGCACTGAAAGTTGAATATTGCGAGTTTAATAACGTGAGCGACCTTTTTCATCAAAAGTTCAATACCTATTCTAACTTGGCTTATTTCTTTTTTGGAGTACTGGTTTTTCAAATTGGTTTAAATGACTTTAAAACCAATAACAATCAAAATAGGCTCGAACAATTTCCCGCACTATCAGTCCTTATGGGAAGTTGTTTAATTCATTTGAGCTTTGGAAGTGCCTTTTTTCATGCTTCGCTTACATACATCGGCCAAAGAGTAGATATGAATGGAACCTATAGCATTTCTATTGTATTATTAGGAATTGCTCTTTACCATGTTTTTACTAAAATTGAGTTTTCTGATAAGGTCAAAAAAGTTCGGATTACATTTCTTATCCTAACCATTTTTGCTTTCATAAAAATTGCTTTGTTGATATCAAGCACCAAGTTTTTGTTGGGCATGATTTTAATTCAAACGCTGTTGGTTTTGATTATTTATTTTCAAAACAGAAAAGAAAAGTCATTAATTTTAGCAATTTCAAGTCTTATTTTAATGATAATTGCAGTGAAAATTCGTACTTTAGACGTACAAAAAATAGACTGCAACCCACATTCTTTTTATCAAGGTCATGCCATTTGGCATCTGTTAACGGCTTTAAGCAGCTTTTTTAGCTACGCCTTTTTTAGATTTTCAAAACTCAACCTTGAAAGTTTTCAGATTATTTGAAACTCATTTCTTATTCAAATATTCCAACGATAAAACCATCAGTTTTTCAGCTGCCGTCTTTGATTTTAAGATTGTAAAATCACGAGAAGTGTTATCGCCAACTTCATAAACCAATGCCTCTGCGTTAAACTCTCTGTTAAAAAATGCCTTTGAAATGACACCCGAAGCAGGTTTACTTCCTCTTGCATTTACTTTATAATCGGGAATTGCTTTTTCTAAAGCCTCAAACCAATGTTTTATCAATCCATCCATATTTGTTGGATTTTCGGTCGAATTGGTATATATACCATGGACTTGGATTAATAAATGCCAAATAAATTGAATATTTTATTCATTTCGAATCAAAAATTTAGAATATAATGCGATAAAGTTTGAAGCCAAAAGTATAAATAAATTTTCAACTCCCATGTTTTCTTTTTTACTTTGAAATAAAAAATATAAATGGCAACCCAAGATAGAAGTCAAGACGCCAAAGATACGAATTGGCAATCGTTGAAAGACGGTAAGCCAGAGGCGTTGTCTGCCCTATTTCATCAATATTACAAATCAATTTTTCAATATGGTCAAAAACTCACTAATTATAACACAGAATTAACAAAAGAGATAATTCAGGATTTATTCTTTAAACTATGGGAACGGCGAGCTACTTTGGGCGATGTCCAATCGGTAAAAGTTTATATATTTACTGCATTTCGAAGAGAATTAATTGATAAAGAAAGACGCTTGGATGTTGAAGAAGGATATTTAGCATCATTAAATTTGAATGATTATGAGGAAGACTCGCCTGAGGATCTTCTTTTGATTGAAGAAAAAGAGTTATCTGATGCTCAAAAAATAAAAAAAGCTATGATTAAGCTTCCAAAGCGAATAAAAGCGAATAAAAGAAGCTATTACATTAAGGTATTTTGAAGAAATGGAATACACTGAAATTGCTGAAATTATGAATTTGAAAGAGCGTACAGTTTATAATTTTGTGCATGACGGGATAGGTCTTTTAAGAAAAGAGCTAACTCTCATATTTGTATGCTTGAATTTATAAAAAATAGACATTCTGAACACTAATTTATATTAACATTCGTGTGTTCGACCTTTGCAAAAAACACGATATGTAATACTCCAAAGTAGGCCTAAACGAACGACAATACTTACCAGCCTAAGTGTTGAGCAATTCGATTTAGAGGATTCTATGGCAAATAATGGCGTCGCCCGAGCGATGGATTTATATTTTATCTCCTATTTTAGATAAATCTATTGACAAATATGCTACAAAAGCACATAAAGAGCAGGGAAAATTTGGAAAAGATGATACAAGTTAAAAATATCTACAATTAACACCCCAACAAGTAGGTTGTCCAAAGAGCATAAAAAAATTCTTTCATATTTTTGTAGTGCGAAAACAAAAATAAAGAAAGAATTAGATGTCCAAAGAACACCTTGATATA
>NZ_JAYWCU010000269.1:0-5570 GCF_043780375.1 Emticicia sp.
AATCCTGATATTCCTATTCTCACCACAGCTATTGTTTCATACATTGTTTTTATTGCCATTAACGTATTTGGAATGAAACAATCTGCCAATTTTTCATTAATTGTAACTGCTCTTTCGGTTATTGAGATTTTAGTTTTTATGGCTTTGATTTTCCCTGCATTTGAAAGCAAAAATTTCATCGCAAACTCGCACGTTACTGCCAGTGGCATTTTTGCGGGAATTCCATTTGCCATTTGGTTTTTTGTGGCAATCGAAGGAGTGGCAATGGTAGCCGAAGAGGTTAAAAACCCTAATGAGACTATACCAAAAGGCTATATCTCTGCAATTTTTACCTTAGTAGTGCTTTCTATTGGCGTCATGATTTTGAGTGGAGGTGTGGGCGATTGGAGACTTTTGAGCGAAATTGACCATCCATTGCCCGAAACCCTTGCAATGGCATTGGGAAAAGGAAATACTTGGTCGAAAATTTTTACAAGTTTGGGGCTTTTTGGATTGATTGCTTCATTTCATGGAAATACGATTGGGTATTCTCGACAAATTTATGCGTTGGCTCGCAGCGGTTATTTACCTGATTTTTTGACAAAAGTTAACCAGCGTTATCAAACTCCTCACTGGGCTTTGATTATTGGTGGTATGGTTGGATTTGTAGCTATTTTTACTGGAAAAACTGACCAAATTATTATCATGTCGGTGCTTGGAGCAATTGTAATGTATGTTGTCAGTATGATAAGTCTTTTTATACTTCGCCGAACAGAGCCTAAGCTTTTAAGACCTTATAAAACCCCTTTCTATCCTGTTTTTCCATTTATAGCTCTTATACTTTCAGTGATTTGCATGATTGCAATTATTTACTATAATCCGTTTCTAAGTGCAATTTTCTTTATGAGTTTATTCGTCTGCTTGACCATTTTTATAGTTTTTGGTCTGAAATTTATCAAAATTAGAGCTGGAATAGTAGAAAGGTAAGTCAAAAAAAGTATATATCACTTGAGTTAAAAATTACTTAATCTGTGCATTTTACATTGTGTATTTTTAGTAACTTTATTAAAAATTAGTACAAATCTAAAATTCAACCTATTAAAAAAATGAAAACCTTGATTCCCCATTCACTATTTATTTTAGGAATTTCCTTACAAAGCCTTGCTGGTACGCTTCAAGGTGCGTGGGAAATGTTACCTGAAAATAGCACTTCCAACCAAAAAGTTGTGATGATTGCGACAAAAAATTATCTTTCTATTTCGGTTTTCGAGAAAAATCTTTATATCCGCACTTACGGTGGTACTTACGAAATCAATGATTCTGGTTTGACGCTGACCCTCGAATTTAATGATAAACACCCTGAAACTGTCGGAACAAAAGTTACCTACAAATACACCAGAAATGACAATATTTTCACGATAGAAAACCAAGCAAAAACTACATGGAAACGCATTGATGATGGTTCGGAAACTTTGGCAGGAAATTGGCGAATCACCGCCAGAGAAGGGCAAGATGGAAACATGAATGAAATGAAACGTGGAGCAAGGAAAACCTTGAAAATCTGTTCGGGAACAAGGTTTCAATGGATAGCAATTAATACGGAAACTAAAGAATTTTCGGGAACTGGGGGCGGAACTTATACCTTAAAAGATGGAAAATATGTTGAAACGCTTGATTTTTTTTCAAGAGATAATAACAGAGTGGGTGCTTCATTATCTTTTGATGCAAAAGTTGAAGGCAACAAATGGCAACATTCGGGTAAAAGCTCAAAAGGTGATAAAGTCAATGAAGTTTGGGAAAAGGAAAATTGAGTAGAATTTGCCTTTTCCCAAAAAGCAATTATTCTTGCTTCATCGCTTCATCAGCGGCATTTTTTACAATTGCCAAATCATTTACGCCTCTAAAACCACTGAATCCACAAGAAATTCGGGTTTCGGCATCTAATTGAATCGGCTGACCGCCTTCCCAACCCATGAGGTCGGGTAATTCTATGCCAAAATCTTTATAATTCAATTTGTCAGAAAACACCAAACGCTCGTATTCACCTGTTTTATAGCCAGTTATCCAAACTTGCGAGGCTTTTCGATAAGCTACATCATAAAAACGACGACCTCTTAGTTTATCATTTCCCCAAATTTTACCATAGATATTTCCTGCATCATCAATGATACAAACCGACACATTTCCATCTGAAATATTCCAATCGGCTGCACTATCTTTATAAGTAGGAATTTGAACAGAAATGCTTTCAAACATTCGGTTGATGATTTGTTGGAGTTTTTGGCTTGTCATTTTTTGAAGATTATGATTGATGGTATTTTTTCTCAAATCAACACAATATCATTGGCATTTGCAACTTCATAATTTTGAGTTTTTAAATTTGTTATTAATTCAAGCGAAGAAACTTTTGTACGAGCAACTGCCAACATAATACCTTGATTATCAATAATTTCTACTACTTCACCGATTTCAAAATCGCCTTTTACTTTCTTGATTCCTACTGCCAACAAACTACTTCGTTTTTGAAGAGCTTTTGCTGCACCAGCGTCAATTTGCAAAGTCCCGACAGTCAAACTACCACTTGCCAACCATTTATTTCTTGAAGAAAGATTGACTTCTTGTGATGAGAATTCACTTCCAGCTTCACCACGAATAGCTTTTAAGATACCATCCGTTTCTTTCATTCCGAAAATAATCACCTTGATTCCCATGCGAGTAGCCAACTTCGTAAAAGTCAGTTTTGATGCCATTCCGCCCGAACCCAATGCTGATTTTGAATTATCAACCAAGCTAAGTATTTGATTATCAATGTTTTCTATTTTCCTGATAACGTTTTTATCTTTGTCCAATAGCCCGCCAACTGATGTGCAAATCATCAAAGTTTCTGCTCCAAAACCTGTGGCTATGAGCGTGGCGAGTTCGTCATTGTCCGAAAACTTTAGCTCACGATTACTTACTACGTCATTTTCATTGGCAATCGGAATAATATCGTTTTTCCACAATTCTTGATACGTTTCTTTGAGTTGCAAAAACTGTTCACGATTACCAAAATGTTGGCGTTCGCACAAACTTTGGGCAATTTGAATATTGTATTTTGAAAAATATTTAGCGTAGATATTCAGCAAAAGTGGGTTCCCAATAGCGGCTGCCGCTTTACGTTCAGCGATTTCTCCTGAATAATTTTTAATGAAATGTTTACCAGCTCCCACAGCTCCCGAAGAAACCATAACTATTTGATAGTCAGTATGTAAGGTTGACACTTGGCGAGCAATTTCGGCAATAATTGTTTCGTCTGGCTCTCCATTTTTTTGAGTAATAGATGCCGTTCCGAATTTTAAGATAAGAATAGGTTTTTGAATCATAAAGGCAAAGGTACGATTTTCAAATTACACAAAAAAAGCCTTGATAATCTTTCGACTATCAAGGCTCTTATATACTGATGTAAGCTTCAATTAAAAGTACAAATATTCAAATTTAGCACTGCTTCATCAATCCGATTCTGCCCTCGTTTTGTCAAACATTATTAGGGGCAGTTCATTTGATTTCTATCTCAACTCCGTCAAGTTTGTCAATTAGCTGTTGAATGTTCATAGTTACAATGTCTAACTGTGAACAAATTGCAGGTATTTTCTTGAAAACTTTATTATCGTTACTAATTTCTGTCTCTTCTGTAACAAGGAATACATCTTCTGTTAGATTATCTTTTTTAAGATTTAAACATGTCAAAATTAGTTTCATATCAGCCGAATTCATAAAGTCATTTTTTAATGAATCATATTGAGTTTCATTAAATCTGGCTCTCTGAACATTCACTACAAAATTATTATCAACCATTCTATAAAATTTTGCGGGTGCAGGTGGTAAAATAAATTCTGTGTTTAATGGTAGTTTATAAGTTTTATTGAATGACTTATCGGTTAAGAATGAAAGTGAAGATAAGACAATTCCACTTTTAAGAAATTCACATTCTTCAATTATTTTATCTATGACCAAAATTTCTCCATTAGCTATTCTGAATTTAATTGCTTCAAATAAAATTGCTTTTTTGTCAAATGGTAAGTAGTAGCGAACCAACGACATTAATGAGCTGGTGTCAATTACTACTTTCATATAGGAAACTGTCTATTTTGTCAGGTTTAATATTTAATTTTTTACAAAACTCATATTCATTAATTACGCCTTCATAAAACGCTGTCTGTATTGTCGAAACTAATAATGGTGACTTTATAGGCATCGGCGTTGAGCCACCTGAATTAATGCCATTCTGCTTATCCAACTCTCTTTGCTTCCTTAATTCTTCACTTTTAATTCTAAAATCTTCTTCAAAACTTTCTTTAACTTTTTTATAATTCGCAGGGCTTATTTTATTCAGTAAAAGTAGTTTTGTAAAAATTGCAATTCTACTTAAATGTGTTTTTTCTGAAATTGTTTGAATTAAGTCAATATTATAATCGTTTTGAGCTGTTGAATTATCTATACTCTCAATGACTTTTTCAAATTGACCGCTTAAAAAATAATATGCAAATTCATTACACCAATTTTCAATTTTTGATATGTTTTGATTTGCTAAATCCTGATAGTCAATTTGGTCTATTTCTTCTTCATCTAAAAGATAGTGTCCTAATTCATGTGCAAGAGTAAATACTTCTCTTTTGAATGAGATTTGTTGTCTTTTTAGTACAATTACATTGGGTTTAAGAAAAAAACCATCAATATTTGCCCTTTCTTTTTTATTCCAAGTTTCTACGAATTCAAAAACTAAAATATTTTTTTCAGCAAGTTTCTTTATTAACTCTGTTAAAAAATCTTTGGGTTTATCTTTAAATTCAGCATTAATCAATTTCCTTATTTCTATTGCTACATTTTTAGGACTACTGTTTAGATTAAAAACTGGCAAAACTCTTTCAAATTTAATATCTGAAAGTTCTGCAATTATAGATAATGAAATTTTAAACTCTTCAAAATGATTAACAATTTTTCTTGCTCCTAAACTTAACTCAACGTCAAATTTTGGTTTTCTAAAAAATATGCTTGCATCTTTTGAAATATCTGGTGATTTCGGGTCTAAATAATAGTGAATGCCCTTATTGAAAACTTTGTCAATTCTTTTTAGATGTCCAAGTTCAATATTTGGGCTTAAAATCTGTTCCTTTGTTATTGATTTGGTCAAACCTCCACTGATTAAAGGCAATAATTCCTCAACAGACATTTTTAACAATGTCAGCAAATACTTTAACCTTTCTATGTTTTGCTCAACTTTCAAGAATTCCTATTATTATTATCGTGCAAAGATAGTCTTTATTTGCTATCTGTCAAGTTATGTGAGTTCGGCAAAAATTGCACCTAATTTCAAAAATTCAGAAAGACTATTCAATTTCATTGATTCAATGTTAAAAGGTCTTTTTGATAGGCATTTACTACGTCAAGCGAGCTCTCCCATACAATACTATCATCTTCTTTTTCAAAGACGCTATGTTGCTTTACTTGTTCAAAGTGTCTTGTCCTAAAATAAGTTTACAATTATAGTTGAAAATCCTGATATAGGTTTACAGTTGATTTATTATAATAATTTTTCCAGTATCTTTTCAATT
>NZ_JAYWCU010000270.1:0-32170 GCF_043780375.1 Emticicia sp.
TTGTACGGTTAATATCTTCATAGTTTCCTTCGGGAGAATCTTTGGTCAATTTAAAGTAAAGCACAGCACAAATAAGCAATAAAGTGCCTGGCACTATCATTGCCAAACGCCATGCTTCGCCTTTGGTATAACCCAAACCAACGATTCCTGCAAAAATTAAAGGCATTACGATATTTGTAATTCCCCCACCCAAATTTCCCCAACCGCCTGCAACTGCATTGGCAGTACCTTTAATATTGGCAGCAAACATAACAGAAGTATGGTATTGAGTAATAACGAATGATGCTCCGATAACTCCAATTGCCAAACGAAAAAGCAAAAATGTTTCGTAAGAATTTGCCAAACCAACCAAGTAGACAGGAATTGAACAAAAAACAAGTAATGTCGTATAAGTTTTACGTGGCCCCCAAGTATCACACAAACGACCAATAAGCAAACGTGCAATGATTGTTGCTGAAACTGATGCAATGATAATATTACCAACTTGTGCTTTGGTTAATCCTAAGTCTTCACGAATGGTTGGCATGAGTGGAGCAAGTCCGAACCAGCCAAAAAAACACATAAAAAAAGTAAACCAAGTAGTGTGGAATGTACGCATTTGTAAGCCCGAAAATCTCAGTACATTAAGCGTTGAAAGTGGCTGATTATTTTTCATTTGTTTCTTTGATTGACAGTTAAAAAAATAGTTATTTATACTCATTTATAAGTATTTATACTCAAATTTTGACAGCTTTATTGGAAAATCCCAGTCGGCAGCACCAACAGGGATTAATTTTATTTTTTGGCTCTCAACCACGTATTTTGATAAATATAGTACAGTGCAGAAGGTAGAATTATTACTCAATAAATCATTCTAAACGTTACACTATTCATAAATTTCAAAGGTCTTCTATTGAGAATTTATCAAATAATAAATTCATCAATTTATCGTGAACATTTTGGTATTCAGTTAAATGCACAATGTCCTTTTTATTACGTGGACGGTCAAGGTTTATATCAACGATTTCTTTGATGGTTGCTTCTGGTCCATTATTCATAACCACCACTCTATCCGACAAGAAAATCGCTTCTTCAATATCGTGAGTAACCATTACGATGGTTTTATTTCTATTGTCAAGATTCCAAAGCTTGAGCAATTCAATGTGCATTGAGCCTTTTGTCAAAGCATCTAAAGCTCCGAAAGGCTCATCTAATAATAAAATACTTGGATTGATTGAAAATGCACGAGCAATGGCTACTCTTTGTTTCATGCCACCCGACAATTGGCTCGGAAGTTTGTCTTTGTGTTCCCACAAATTCACCATATTGAGGTTATTTTCAACAAGTTCTTTTTTTTCTGATTTTGTCAAATGTGGTAAAACTGAATCAACGGCCTCGTAAACATTCCGATAAACTGTAAGCCACGGAAGTAAAGAATAATTTTGAAAAACAATTCCACGGTCAGGGCCCGGCCCAACAACCACTTTATTATTAGCAATCACTTCACCTTTTGAAGGCGTAACCATGCCCGAAATTGTATTCATCAAAGTTGATTTTCCGCAACCCGAATGACCAATAATACTTACAATTTCGCCTTTCCCAATCTCAAGGCTAATGTCTTTTACGGCAGTGAAAGTGCCTTTTCCTTTAGATTTGAATGAAACCGTTACATTTTTGATTTCAATGCTGGTCTCAATTCCGATTTTATGAAAAGATGAAGAATCATCTATTAATAATTCATTATTTGCTTTCATAGCTAACTGATTTTTGAATTACATTAAAAATTTTGTCAAACAATAATCCTACAATTCCGATAATCAAAATTGCGGAAAGGATTTTTTCGAGACTCAAGCCATTCCAACTATCCCACACAAAAAAACCAATACCTACCCCTCCTGAAAGCATCTCTCCTGCCACAATTACCACCCAAGCAATACCAATCGATAAGCGAAGTCCAGTAATGATGTGCGGCAACGCAAACGGAATTAATATTTTGGTGATGTATTTCCAACGAGAAAACCCAAATGCTTTTCCAACGTTTTTGTGGTCTGCAGGAATAGTTGAAACACCAAAAGCAGTATTGATTAAAGTTGGCCAAAGTGAGGTAATCATGATGATAAAAATCGTTGCTTGATCGGAAGCTTTGAAAGCTAATAAACCTAATGGGAACCAAGCCAAAGGCGAAACTGGACGCAAAATCTGAACGATTGGATTCAATAATCTCATGCCTATTTTTGAAGAACCCATAATCAATCCTAAAGGAATTGCGACTAAACTACCTAACGCAAAACCCATAAAAACTCGCTTCAAAGAACTCCAAAGCTGAATCCCAATTCCTTTGTCATTTGGTCCATAATCATAAAATGGGTCGGCAAGCATTTCCGAAAAAACTGCCCATGTGGCTACTGGCCCAGGGATTTCGGCTTCTGTCACGAACGTAACTAACTGCCAAATAGCTAATAGAATGAGCATACTTGCGATGAAATATAATGCTCCTACTGGTGAATCTTTTGAAAGAATATTTTTCATGTTTTTTTAAAGTTTGTACCTCACCCCCGCCCCCTCTCCTGAAAAAGGAGAGGGGAGTTTTATTCTTTATCTTGCTTCCTTTTCTATTACGAGAGGGTTTGGGTGAGGTGATTTTTACTTCTTCGTTGTCGATAAATACCCTGCAATGTTATTGGGATCAAAGTTTACATCCAGATTCGTTTTGAAAGGCTGCATATCAGGCTGAACTGGTACGCTCATTTCTTTGGCTACTTCAGCAAACAAATCATCCAAAATCAATTTTTCAGCAATTCCTTTATAGTCTGGTGCTAATTTCAGCATACCAAATCGGACATACTGAGCTAAAAACCACATCGCATAAGACTTTTTGGGCGTTGCTACAATGCCATTATTATAAAATGTCATGTAGTCATCTTTGTACTTTTGCACACCCAAATCACAGCCCAAATCGTTTGAACCCAATAAACGAGCTTCTAAAACTGATACTGGAGCATTTACATAATATGGTTTTGATAACCAGACTGCTGCTTTTTTACGATTGCCCATATCATCTAACCATCTTTGGGCTTCGATGATGGCTTTCATTACTTTTTTCAAATCTTCTTTGTTGTTTGCTGCAAAATCTTTATTTACAACCAATGCTTTTTCAGGATGATTTTTCCAAATATCTTGACTGGCAATATGCGTAAAACCAACATTTTGAGCAACGGCTACACCATTCCACGGCTCGCCTACGCAATAGCCTTCCATGTTATCAACTTTCATATTGGCAACCATTTGTGGCGGTGGAATCGTAATGATACCGACCGATTTTTGATTGACGCCCGCCGCTGCCATCCAATTTCTCAACCAAATGTCATGCGTTCCACCTGGAAAAGTCATCGCAAAAGTTACTTCTTTACGCTTTTTGATTTCGTTAATTGCTACATTCACTTTCTTCAAATCTTTAAATCCAACCAATCCACAAAAATCTTTTGACAGCGTAATTGCCTGTCCGTTATTATTTAAAGTCATAGCAATTTTCATTTCTGAACCTGCTTTTCCTCCAATTCCTGTATAAACCGACATTGGCATCGAAAATAAGCAATGAGCTCCTTCCAACTCTCCGTTCAATACTTTATCACGAATATTTGCCCATGAAGCCTCTTTACTCAACTCTACATTTACTCCATATTTGGCAAACAAACCTAACTCTTTAGCTGCCACTAATGGAGCACAATCGGTCAGTGGAATAAATCCTAATTTTATAACCGCGGCAGTTGGATATTTAAAAGCAGAGATAGTAGTTATAAATATTATTACTGCTACGAAAAGTATGTTTTTTCTTATGTTTTTCATCGAAATTATCTTTATGTTGTGAAAGTTTCAGGAACAGGTTAAAAACCCGTTCTACAATTACTGCTTAATTGCAACTGGTTTTGAGTAGAAAAAGTCAGGACGGATATTGAGCATTAAATATCCCCATTGACCAGTTTTGCGAGTTTTGTCCATAGTGGTTTGCTTCACATATTCGAGGCTATTATTACCTTTCATAACCGAGTAACCTAACTCAACAATAGTAAATTTATTAAGTGCATAATTCAACACTAAATCATATTCCATGCCTAACATTGGAGAAATTTTTGCACCAGCTGGAGCATCTTTCGTTTTGTTTGGTGTAGCAGCTGCCAAAGCAAAATAATGTATATCAAACGTTGTTGTCAGGCGACTTGCTGCGTGTTTTACTTTGAAAAACGCATTTTGCAAACCACCCGCTGGCGAACCTGTGCCTACATAAAAGTAGTCCATGTAGCCCCAATGTTTGTGCGGAGTACCATAAAGTGGGTCAAAACGATGTGTTTCTCCAGCTTTTAAATTAAAACCATCATTGCCAGACAAAACTTCATAACCCGGCCCAAAACTAATCAAGCCTTTTTGAATCATAAAGTTTGCTCCATAATGATAAGCCTTGCTGATACTCAAACCATCTCGGTCTTTGCCTGATTGAGCATAACCAAATGTTTGCCAAGCAATTTTACCTAATTTTGAACTTGTATTACCCAACTGACCAGTAAGCATTGCCCCATAAGTAAGGCGAGAATTGACACCCGTTTGATCATAACGCCTACCATATACGTAACCTGCAGTTGCACTACCTATACTATCAATTCGGTATTTTGAGAAATCATCTTTGAAAAACAAAACCGCCAACTTTGTTTGCTTAAATTTATGACTCAAATAAGCCATCTGAAATGATTTAAACATTTGGTTTTGTCCGTTTGTGCTTGCAGCATTCGCCAAAACAGGAGCTCCACCTTTACTCGCAGTTGGCAAAAAACCAGTTGGAATAGCCAAGGTTACGTTTTTGCTCGAAAGTGCCGTTGCAGGAGCATTTCCTGCTACATAATAAGTGCCATTTGTACCAAAAGCGTCAGCGTTTTGATTAAATCCTCCACCAAAATCTAATGCCCAACCTAAATGTTGTGCCTTGAAAATAGCGGCATCAAAACGGCGACCCTGTTGCAACCAATCAAGGTTTCCAAGTAAGCGAACATCATCGTAAACAAGTTCTTGTCGACCGATTTTTAATGAAAGATTCTGAATTGGCTTAAATTTTACTGTTGTGTCGGCAGAGTTTGCCAGCACGATCTCTGCCCAGGCTTCGTGTACGCCAAATTTGCCACCATCGGCATTTGAAATTGATGAAGCATCTTGTCCCCAAACTCTTACATCTTGTACTGCCATTCCGAAAGTTACTCGGTCCCATTTATAACCAAATGTTAGACGAGTACGTTGAGAAGTGAATGCTGAGTATTTTGTACCATACGGTGCAAGATTACCCAAACCATCACGTATTTCTGTACGAGTTCTGACTTGTCCGAGTAATGAAAACTGTGAAAATGATGATTGAAAAAAAGCGATTGTGAAGAAAATTGCAAGCCCAAACTTGCTAAATAGATTTTTTTTCATTTGTTTTGAATTGAATTGTGAATAAATACCTACGTTCTGCGATTCGTTAGCCGACTTTGACACCCCCATGTCAGGTCGGTTTTTGTTTGGTTCAAGACGAAGCCCCCACTTCGACTATCCCCGATTTTTTTGTTTTTTTTGATATTTTCCTTACATTTTAATCTTGTTTTAAGAAGTTAAAATAAAAGGTCAATCTTTAATTTAATTTTTCGATAGCCCCCACTATCAAAATTTTCTTTGGTTATTTATACTTATTATTATATAATTCTCTTTACTTATTCAAATGTAAAAAATAATACTTTATACTCAAAATGGTTTACAACATATTTTACCCATTTTTATCATTTTTACCTAAAGTTCTTTTAATTTTGAAACTTGTTTTTGGAAAAATACAATTTTATTTTCTCAAAAAGGCATTTTTTGAAACCTGTTTTTTACTTTTTTGTATTTTTATATCTTTTCTTTCATCGATTTCATCTTGGAAAAACATAATTATAAACACTCAAAAACCATCGATACGAACAATTCTCATTTACAAATAATATTTTGCTTAAAATACTTATACGTTCTTCGAAAAAATCTACCTTTCCCATAATAGATACAGTTGACAACTTGATAGGCTTTTTATCAAAATGCAATCTATTGTGAAAGTTGTTTTAATTTTTTTCAATAATTTTCAAAACAAAAAATGTTACACCCAAGTATCAAACGATAGCCATAAAACCAAAAGTGCCATACCTTTGAGGTATGGCACTTTTCACTTTCACAATATTTAATATCTCTTCTTTAAAACTTCATTTCCTCCACATAAGCTTCCAAATATTCGGGATGCAGACTCACGACTTCACCAATAATAATGACAGCAGGATTTGTTACTTTTGATTCGTTTACTTTCTTAAGAATATCTTTGATTTGTCCGAAGACAGATTTTTGTTGACCCGTAGTACCATTTTGAATAATGGCAATGGGCGTAGCAGACTTTCCGTGTTGGTCGAAAATCGCAGTGATTTCTGCTAATTTGCTCATTCCCATCAAGACAACCACCGTTGCCGATGATTGTGCAGCTAATTCCAAATCTTTTGGCAAATTTCCATCGCTTGTATGACCCGTAACAACCCAAAAACTTCGAGCAATATCTCGGTGCGTAATCGGAATCTGAACTGCCGCTGCAACGCCTATCGAACTTGAAACCCCTGGAATTACGTGTGTTTCAATGCCAAAAGCTTTGGCGTATTCCAATTCTTCGTAGCCACGACCAAACACAAATGGGTCGCCACCTTTTAACCTTACTACATGTCCATGTTCTAAAGCAAACGAAACAATCAAGCGATTGATTTCATCCTGCAAATACGAATGTTGTCCCTTGCGTTTGCCAACATTCATTTTTACACAATGTTTTGGTGCATATGCAAGCAACGAATCATTTGCCAATGCGTCATACAAAATCACGTCGGCATTTTGCAAGGCTTTTATTCCTTTTAATGTAATGAGTTCGTCGTCGCCCGGACCCGCCCCCACGAGTGTTAGCTTTGGATTCATGATAATTAAGTAATTTTGTTTAGTTTATAAAGTTGTGGATTTAGTAGTTTAAAAAACCCTAAAACTATATTATAAATAGATAATATGGATATAAAAATAAAATGTTTATTTGTTAAAACAATGCTTTTGCCAAATAATATTTTAAAATAATTCAATTTAGACAAATAATTGTTGATAAAATACAAATTGAGTAAAATTACTCAAAAAAAGAATAGTACGAAATGAATAAAAACTTTCATATTATTAAGAACTTTAAATAGTAGCTTGTAAGTTCCAAAAATATACCTTAATTTTTCAGGAGTATGATTTTTACAATTTCTATGCAAGACCTCGACAAGCAAGTTTCCAAGCGTTTAACTCGTCTTTATTTGGGGGCTCTGACAGTCGTAGCTTTGCTATCTCTGTTTGGACAAGTCTTGATTCAAAAATCATTAAATGAGTCGTCAGATGATGCTCATGTGGTAAATTTGGCTGGTCGGCAACGTATGTTAAGTCAAAGATTGTGCAAAATGGCAATTTTACTGACTAACAAAAAAGAGTTTCCCGAAGAAGCGGCTATTTATCAAAAAGGTTTTGCTGATGTGCTTAATTTATGGGTAAAATGCCATTATGGTTTGAAAAATGGAAATTTGGTTTTAGACAAAACTTATTTAGTAAAAAATAGTCCTGCAATTGAAGCCATATTTAATGAAATTGAGCCTTCTTTTAAGATAATGAGTTCGAATGCAAGCTTTATTAGTCAAAATAAACAAACTAACGTTGAGCGTAAAATATTAAAAAATATGCTCACTAATGAGCGACAGTTTCTAAAATTAATGGACAAAATTGTTTCTCAATATGATACCGAAGCTCAGGCAAGAGTGAGTCGTGTAAAACGCATTGAGTTAATTTTGTTTTGTATTACTATTTGTATTTTAATTATTGAAGGATTTTTGATTTTTATGCCATTGGTGCGTTATGTGAAAGAAATTATTTTAAGAATTACAGAGTCCGAATCTGAATTGCAATTCAAAAATAAACAACTCAACGAAACCAACGAAAAACTCATCATTATTCAGAAAGATTTGGTAAAAACAACTGAAGAAAAATATGAATTACTGCGTAAAGAAGACAATGTACGGTCGGCGGCCTTAATGGAAGGTCAAGAAGAAGAACGCAAGCGACTCGCTCGTGAATTGCACGACGGTATCGGACAAATGCTTACGGGTTTGAAATTAGATAGTGAAAAACTCAAAAGTTTACCATTTATTAATGAAAAACAAAGAAACTCCTTCGTAGAACATCAAAAATTGATTAATGAAACCATCGAAGCCACTCGCACAGTTTCGTTCAATTTGATGCCTTCGGTGCTTACCGATTTTGGTTTGGCAAGTGCTATGCGTTTGCTGACCGAACGCACTGCCAATGCTGCTGGTATTCAAACTATATTTAATGATTTTACCGAAAACATTGTTTTACCTAACAATATCGAAAATAATTTATACAGAATTGCCCAAGAAGCACTCAATAATATAGTGAAACACGCTAAAGCTAAAAAAATTGAAATGAATCTATCCAATGATAAAAATCGAAATATCGTACTTTCCATCATTGATAATGGCAAAGGATTTGATTTAAAAAAGGCAAAAAAAAATAAGATTTCAGGCAATGGATTGGGCAATATGCAAACAAGAGTAAGGCTGCTCAATGGCACTTTTAAAATAGAATCGGAAAGCAATAAAGGAACAAGCATATTTGTATTAATACCATTATTTAAAGAAAACTAATCTATGCAAAACTCATAATAAATATGGCAATTAAGATAAAGCTTTTGATAGTTGATGACCACGCCGTAGTGCGAAAAGGTATTCAGAATCTTCTAGAAGATGAAGAAAACATAGAAATTGTTGGCGAAGCCTCCGATGGAATGGAGGCTTTAGAAAAAGTAAAAAACTTAAAACCTACCATCGTTATGCTCGACCTCACCATGCCTAAAATGTCTGGCTTTGAAGTAGCAAAATCAATTTCTGATAGGCATCCTGCTGTCAAATCGCTCATTTTTTCGATGCACAATAACCCCGAATATATGGTTACTTCAGTCGAAAATGGGGCGATGGGTTATTTGCTAAAAGACAAAAGTAAAGAAGAAATTTTGAAAGCTTTGTCAAGCGTTTCACAAGGGCAAAAATACTTTCCTCCAACAGTATCTGCTATGATTATTGATGGGTTGATGGCTCAACGCAAACAAAAAACTACTCCGAAACTCAAAAACACAAGTGTATTTACCAAAATCTCTAAAAAAGAGCGTGAAATTTTGAAATATATTACCGAAGGAATGAGCAGTCAAGAAATTGCTGAAAAGCTATCGTTAAGCGTCCGAACGGTTTCTAATCATCGAGCAAATATCTTGCGGAAAACTGATGTTAAGAATACTGCAGAGTTGGTACGGTTGGCGGTGGAATAGGTTCGAAATTACCAAAACTCAATCTTTTATATTAATTCTGTGATTAATACAATAAACCAAAAAATAAACTACAAACATCAAATTTTACCAAATAAAAATTTGTTTTTATAAAATACATAACATACATTTGAAAAGAAATGAGTATTTATACTTACTCTTTAAATAGAAATTCAAGCATTATTTAGTTCAGAATGGGGGAAACGTATTGAACTATTTGATGAAGCAAACGTAGGAAAAACATAATTCAAAATGACAAACGGAACTAACGGGCGGCGTACCGCACTCCGTGTCGTTGTGGTGGGCAACGGCATGGTAGGCTTTAAGTTTTGCGAAAAACTCATAGCTAAAGCAAATGATAACTTCGACATCATAGTTTTTGGCGAAGAACCACGCCCTGCCTATGACCGAGTTCATCTAAGCGAATATTTCGCTGGCAAGACTGCCGAAGACCTCACAATGGCTCCATTGGATTGGTACTTCGATAACGGCATCAAAATTTACCTCTCAGACCCAGTAACCAACATTGACCGAGAAGCCAAAACGGTTTCATCACATCATGGGCTTATAATTCCTTACGATTTCTTGGTTTTAGCAACTGGTTCGGCTGCATTTGTACCGCCAATTCCTGGCGTTGAAAAAGATGGTGTTTTTGTTTATCGTACCATCGAAGACCTCGACATGATGCAATCACACGCCCAGAACGCACGAAAAGGTGCGGTAATTGGTGGAGGATTATTGGGCCTTGAAGCAGCAAAAGCTCTTTTAGATTTAGGATTAGACCAAATCCATGTTATCGAATTTGCATCAAGACTAATGCCTCGTCAGATTGACCAAGCAGGCTCTGATATTTTGAAAGCAAAACTTGAAACTTTGGGTTTAAAAATACATTTGAACAAAAACACGCAAGATATTTCGGGGGATGGCATTATTGATGGCATGAACTTCGCTGATGGTTCAAAATTAGACGTTGATATGCTTGTGATTTCAGCCGGAATCAAACCTCGTGATGAAGTTGCTCGACTTTCGGGTTTAGAAGTTGGCTCTCGTGGTGGAATCGTTGTAAATGATAAACTTCAAACTTCCGACCCCAGTATTTTTGCAATTGGTGAATGTGCTTTGCATGACCACATGATTTATGGTTTAGTAGCCCCTGGCTACGAAATGGCGGAAGTTGTTGCTACAAATTTGAGTAATGGAGCTAAAGAATTTAAGGCTTTCGATATGTCAACTAAGCTAAAATTGATTGGTGTTGATGTAGCAAGTTTTGGCAATGCGTTCATTGCAGAGCCTGACTGTCAGACGATTGTATATGAGAACAAGTCGAAAGGCATTTACAAACGTATTAATATTTCTAACGATGGACAATTGCTTTTAGGAGGTATTTTAGTTGGTGACGCAGAGCAATATAATATGTTGTTGCAAACTGTCAATAACAAATTAGTACTTCCAAAAGACCCAGAAAATTTGATTTTAGGAGCAAGAGGCGGAGTAGAAGATAGTAGTGCGGGCGTAATGAGTTTGCCCGATGATGCCTTGATTTGCTCTTGTGAAGCTGTTACAAAAGGGCAAATTTGTAACGAAGTTTCTGAAAATAAAGTACATACCGTTGATGGCTTAAAAAAATGTACCAAAGCAGGAACTGGTTGCGGCGGTTGCGTTCCAATGGTAAAAGATTTAATGCTCGGAACAATGAAAGAGCAAGGAATCTATGTCAGAAATGTAGTTTGTGAACACTTTGAATATACACGCCAAGAACTTTTTGATTTAGTAAAAATCAATGAAATAAAGTCTTATGAAGGCGTTTTAGATAAATTTGGACACGGTGACGGCTGCGAAGTTTGTAAACCTGCGGTAGCCTCCATTTTAGCGAGTTTATGGAACGAAATGATTCTTGTAAAAGGAAATGATATCGCACAAGATTCAAACGATAGATTTTTGGCAAATATCCAAAAAGGTGGTACATATTCAGTAGTTCCACGTATTGCTGGTGGCGAAATTACTCCTGAAAAATTGATTGTAATTGGTACCGTTGCTCAAAAATATGGTCTTTATACCAAAATTACGGGCGGACAACGAATTGATATGTTTGGAGCTTACCTAAACGATTTGCCGGCAATTTGGGAAGAACTAATTGAAGCAGGTTTTGAGTCAGGACACGCCTATGGGAAAGCCCTTCGTACCGTAAAATCTTGCGTTGGTTCTACTTGGTGTCGCTTTGGTTTACATGATTCTGTAACATTTGCCGTCGAAATAGAAAATCGCTATAAAGGTATTAGAGCTCCGCATAAATTCAAAGGCGGGGTTTCGGGTTGCGTACGTGAATGTGCTGAAGCACAAGCAAAAGATTTTGGAATCATCGCTACCGAAAAAGGTTGGAATCTCTACGTTTGCGGCAATGGTGGAGCAAAACCACAACACGCCCAATTGATTGCAGGTGATATTTCAAAAGAAGATTGTGTAAAATATCTTGATAGATTTTTGATGTTTTACATCAAAACTGGCGAACCTTTAACAAGAACAGCTACATGGCTCAATAAAATGGACGGCGGAATTGCTTATTTAAAAGATGTGGTTATCAATGATAGCTTAGGAATATGCGAACAATTAGAATTCGAAATGGCTGGCTTGATAAATAACTACAAATGTGAGTGGAAAGAAGCTATCGAAAATGACAATATCCGTCAGAGATTTACACATTTTGTAAATGCTCCAGAAGTAAAAGACCCTAGCGTAACATTTACACCTTTACGTGACCAAAAACGTGCTTTGGAATGGAGCAAATAATTAGTCAACAAACGGCTTGATTACGGTCAATATTTTATTTTCATAAAACATTAAATTATAAATAACATATATAAAATTCTCTTTGGGGGAAGGGACATTATGACAACTGAAACAATAACAGAAACATGGGTGTTGGCTTGTTCAACTACACAAATACCCGAAAATGGTGGGGCTTGTGCTTTAGTCAATGGCGAGCAAATTGCTATTTTCAACTTTACTCGCCGTGGCGAATGGTTTGCAACGCAAAATCTTTGTCCGCACAAGCAACAAATGGTACTTTCGAGAGGCATGATTGGCTCGACAGGCGATGAACCGAAAGTAGCTTGTCCATTCCATAAAAAAACTTTTTCGCTCCAAACAGGTGCTTGTCTGAGTGGCGATGACTACGAAATCAAGACATATCCAGTGAAAATTGAAGATGGAATGGTATTTGTAGATGTGTCAATGTAAGTAAATGTTTCAAAAACGTTTATGATTCATCATAGGTTAAAGTATTTGGAAAGACTCTTTGAAATTCAAAGGGTCTTTTTTAATTTAGGCTCAAACTTTAAGCCTAAAAAAAATGTTAAAAGTAAAGCAACCCTATTCACTCATTCGCACATATATCAACTCACTCATTAATTAGCATGAAAGGTTTCAGATTTTCAGAGTTCAAACCCGAAATGAAGGGTGAAAACAAATTTGAGCAATTGCTCAATATTTTTCAGCAATTGTTACTCATCACATCGGGCGATGTAAGTCAGGCTCTTGCCTATATGAGCGACCTCGACCGCCAATACCAACTCACCAACGATGAATATGGAATGGCAAATTTCATTGATGATTTAAAGAAAAAAGGCTATATAACCGAAGAGAATCAAGAAGGAGTGCTACGTATGACTCCCAAAAGTGAGCAAAGCATCAGGAAACAATCGCTTGATGAAATCTTTGGAAAATTGAAACGAACTAAATCAATTGGTAGTCATCATACTCCCTACACAGGTACTGGTGATGAACTCAGTAGTGATATTCGACCCTTTCAATTTGGCGATACACTTGACCAAATTTCAATGACAGAGTCATTGAAAAATGCCCAAATTAATGGGGGAATCGATGATTTTATCCTTTTAGAGAGCGATTTGGAAGTCGTTGACCGAGAATCAAAAATACAAACTTCAACCGTTTTGATGATAGATGTATCGCATTCAATGATTTTGTATGGAGAAGATAGAATCACTCCTGCAAAAAAAGTTGCTTTGGCTTTGGCAGAATTGATTCGAACTAAATATCCAAAAGACACACTTGATATTTTGGTTTTTGGAAATGATGCTTGGCAGATTCAGCTAAAAGATATTCCTTACTTAGAAGTTGGCCCTTATCATACTAATACTGTTGCAGGTTTAGAGTTGGCAATGGATTTATTACGCAGAAGAAAAACCAAAAACAAGCAAGTTTTTATGATTACCGACGGCAAGCCAACCTGCTTGAAAGAAGGTATCAATTATTATAAAAATAGCTTTGGTCTTGACCGTAAAATAGTAAACAAAACGCTTACACTTGCCGCTCAAGCTCGCCGATTAGAGATTCCAATTACAACCTTTATGATTGCAACAGACCCTTATCTAAAGCAATTTGTGCAGCAATTTACGCAAGTAAATAATGGACGAGCTTATTACAGTGGTTTGAATGGTTTAGGTGGCTTTGTTTTGGAAGACTTCCAACGCAATCGTAGGAAAAATGTAAAGTAATCGTACAACAGGTTTCCTAACCCGCCACTTTAACTTATGCGTACTTAATACTAATTAGACGGATTAGGAAATCCGTCGTAGAAAAAATGCAAAAAAAAGACCGTTACAAAGCCTTAGTAGAATATTTCAGCGAAAATTACCCCGAAGCCGAAACTGAGCTTGTTTATACAAATCCTTATGAATTATTGGTTTCTGTAATCCTTTCAGCACAATGTACAGACAAGCGAGTAAACATTGTTACCCAAAAACTTTTCCCTCGTTTCCCGACACCCGAAAGTTTGGCAGCATCAACCACAGATGAGGTTTTTGACTATATCCGCAGTGTAAGTTACCCCAATAACAAAGCCAAACATTTGGTTGGAATGGCTCGTATTTTGGTCAATGATTTTAATTCGGAAGTACCAAATACTATTGAAGACCTTCAAAAAATGCCAGGAGTTGGTCGAAAAACCGCCAATGTTATAGTTTCGATTATTTTCAACCAACCTGCAATGGCTGTAGATACGCACGTTTTTCGAGTTTCACATCGATTAGGTTTAGTACCAAAAACCGCCAAAACACCGCTTTTAGTAGAGAAAATGCTAATAAAACATATTCCGAAGGATAAAATCGCAGTTGCTCATCATTGGCTCATTCTTCATGGACGTTATATTTGCATAGCTCGAACACCCAAATGTGGCGAATGTAACTTAAAACCTTACTGTTTGGCTTTTGAAAAACAAAAATTTGATACACCGCATTTATAATAAAAATTCATGGAAATAAAAGAATTGATGCAAACTTTTGCTCATGTAGGCAAAGTTGAATGGATAAGTTACCGCCCAGGACCAACATCTCGTGGAGAAATAAAAGTGGTGGATGAAATAAATGTTTCAGAAAAAAAAGGGATAGAAGGAGATAGATATACTGGAACAAATCGTAAAAGACAAGTAACAATTATTCAAGCCGAACACATTGAAGCAGTAAGTAAAATCTTAAAAAAAGAAACGATTAACCCTTCGCTTTTGCGTCGAAATATTGTAGTTTCTGGCATCAACTTGCTGGCTCTCAATGACTTAGAGTTTTCAATTGGAGAAGTGGTTTTAAAAATGACAGGCTATTGTCACCCATGCAGTCGTATGGAACAAAACCTTGGCAAAGGGGGCTACAACGCTATGCGTGGACACGGCGGTATTACTTGTATGGTTGTAAAAGGAGGAAAAATTAAAGTTGGAGACGAGGTAAAATTTGGTTAAAAACCAGCAACAATCGCTTTTAAAGTTGCTTCATCAACTGTATGTTTTCCTTCAAAGCAAACAATTTTTGGGTTGATATCTTCAATCATTCCTGCCCTAAATTTCTCTGAAATCTCAGGATAAGCAATCAAATACTCGTCTTTATCGCCATAAATATAGTAAGTTTCTATTTTTCCCAATTGTTTTGGCTCAATAACTTCTCTAATGCCATTACTGAAAAATCCTGCCCAAAGCAACAGTCGATTGCAATTAATATGCCCATCTCCTACCCAGCGACAAACGGTGGCACAGCCTTGTGAAAAACCCAAAATATTGATTTCAATAGTCGATAAATCTCTGTCTTTCAACAAATTATCATAAATCTGATTTAGGTAATCGTTATTATTTTTTTTGTCAAAATCACGTAATTCACGAGTAGTCCAAGAAGCCCCAACTCGTGTATAATTGGCATCTAAATAAAACCTGGCTGGTGCTTCGGGAGCTACAATAAAAGTCTCATTATCAACAATTTGATTAAATTTCTTGATAAAATATTGTGAAAGCTGTCCATAGCCATGAATCACAAACCAAATCTTTTTGGTTTGTTCATTCAATTCACCTAAAGTATAAAATCGGGCGGTACGCTCAACTTTTATTTGATGTTCGGTCATATATAATGAATGATTGTGAGAAGCAGAACGCCACTCGTTTTTAATGGTGAGTGTATAAGCAAAGAAATTCTACATCGCTCGGGCAACCCCGTCTTAATTCTTTCAGCCCCCTGCTTTCTTTGCTTTATAGCCTTCTTTCACTAAAAATGTCAAAATCTTTTCACGGTGGTCGCCTTGAAGCATAATTTCATTATCTTTGGCAGTACCCCCACTTCCACACAAATTTTGCAGTTTTTTTCTTAGACTTTGTAAATCTTCATCTGTCCCAATGAAGCCTTCTATTTTACTTACAATTTTGTTGCCACCTTTTCTATCCAACCAAATCTTCAAGTTTTGTTGTTGTGCAGGTAGCGTTTTTGATTCTTCGATATCGCCAAAATCAAATGAAAAATCAGGGTTTGTTGAATAGACAACTCCCTGCGGAATGCCGCCCAGCGGAGTGCCGCCCAGCGGAGTGCCGCCCAGCGGAGTGCCGCCCACACGTAATTTTTTATTTTTCATACCATTACACGTAAACTCTTTTCTAATATATTGATAACCAACTCTTTAGTATTCATTTGCAATGGTTCGCCATCATAATGAATCAAAAAACTTTGTTCACTTTTCAGGATAAATTTTGTTCCACGATAATTTTCTGAAAGTTCGGAAGAGTGAATATTTCCACTAAATAATTGAGTAATCAAACGCAAAGCTTGTATTGCCGAAGGTGGACTTATAATTGTGCAATCAATAAAACCATCGTCAACAACAGCCGTAGGTGTGATATAGGCATTATTACCATATTGTGAAGCATTTCCAAAGGTTATGCTAAAAACCTCGTAATCATTGCCAGCAAAAATACACTTTAAAGGTTTATATTTCCAAAATTCCGTAAAACTAACTTTAATATAATTCAATAAACCACGACCTGTCTTTTTTGAGAAATTTTCAGCACAATGAGCATCAAAACCTATACCAGCCGTACAGAAAAATGGCACTTCATTGACGTAACAAACATCAATCTGCTTGTTTATTGGCGTGTTTAATGACTCAATTGCTTTTTCGGGTTTCATTGGAATCTCCAATTCTCTTGCCAAACCATTGCCCGAGCCAATCGGAATAATTCCTAAAACAGTTTTGGTATTTATCAATGCTTTTCCAACTTCGTTTACAGTACCATCGCCACCAATGGCCACCACAAACGGAATGTGCTGCTTTACTGCCTCTTCCGCTATTTTTGTAGCGTGTCCTGCATATTCGGTATAATGTATTTCTGGCGAATATATTTGTTTATCTAATTGCTTATCAATCAGTTGAACAATGTTTTGATGTTTTTTTTTGCCTCCAGAAATTGGATTTACGATAAACCAAATTGCTTGTTTATTCACGAAAATTTGATAATTTTATGCTTTTCTGCAAAGATATAAAAAGTCAATGGTTGATAGACCATAGTCGATAGAAAAAACATATTCAAAAAAACAATAATCTATGAAAAAAGATCTACTTATCGCATGCTTTTTATTACTTTCATTTACAAGTATTGCCCAAACTACAAGTGAACGCCAAGCAGTTTTGAAAGTTTTGGCTCGCCAAAATGATAATTGGAACAAAGGTAATATTGATGCCTTCATGGAAGATTATTGGAAGTCAGACTCATTAATGTTTATTGGCTCGAAAGGAGTAGTTTATGGATGGAAAGCTACGCTTGATAGATACCACAAAAGTTATCCTGATCTTGCTACGATGGGAAAACTCAAATTTGATATTTTAAAAACTGATTTTCACTCGAAAACCACTTGCTGGGTTTTAGGAAAATGGTATTTGACACGCCCCGAAAAAGGCGATGTTGGTGGCTATTTTACCTTAGTTTTGAAGAAAATTGGCGGTAAATGGTTAATTATTTCTGACCATACCAGTTGACAAAATCAGCTTTTTGGGAAAATCATGAAAAGATTTTAAAAAATCTTCTTTTCTACGACGAGATAAATTTACATAATATTCTTCTTCTAATTTAACTAATAAGCCTTCATGAATCTGGTAACCAATCACGTAGTTTAGGTTTACCATAAACGATTTGTGTGTTCTGAAAAAATTGAATGGAACAAAGCGTTTCTCAAGTTCTTTCAAGGTTTTAGAAACAATAAGTGTTTCGCCTCCTTGCAAAAAAACTTCGGTGTAATTTACATCTGCTTTCAAAAAAATAACCTGAGCGGGATTTACTTTTTTCTTTCCAGCTAATCGAATAATTGAGGTGTGGATAGGTAAAATGATTTTCATTTTTAAAGTAGTTTAGAGTTGTTTATCCTATTTATTGGTTAAGACCCTAAAGTTCATGAAAAGGTTGTAAAGATATTATGCTAAAAAAGTGTTTTTAGCATTTTACATTAAATTTCAAATTAAAATTTAATGTAAAATGCTGACAATAAGGATATTATAACTTATTAAAAAAAAATTAAAAATTGTTTTTTTTATTTAACGGTCATTCTCAGAAGTATCTTTTTCGATTGGCTCAGGATTTGGCACTTTTGGTACCTCAATTGGCATTGGGCGACCAGAGGTATCGGTACTTACAGATAATGAATCTGATACAATACCTCCGCCTGCATTTCCTGCACAATTTTGATAGTCTTTCGTAATTTCAATACTTGGCTTTGGAAATGGCCCCGGGCTATAGCCTAATTTTGAATCAGTATAAACACTTTGCATAAATTTCCCGAAAATAGGCAATGCCGACCTCGCTCCTTCGCCCATACGTGAGCGAAAGTGAATACTGCGGTCATCACCACCCACCCAAACGCCGCAAACTAAGTCTTTTGTAAAACCCATATACCATGAGTCCGAATAGTTAGAAGTTGTACCTGTTTTTCCTGCGGCTTGCCCGTTATTGCCAAACAAAGCACTACAATACTCAAACAAACCTCTCGACGTTCCACCAGGTTCTTCTACGCCTCCACGCAACATATATTGCATTAAAAATGCAGATTCTGGCTTGATTGCCTCCCGTTTCTTTGTTTCAAATTCATATAGAATTCTTCCTTTAGCGTCTTCAATTTTGAAAACGAGCATGGGATCAACATAATTACCCCCATTCACAAAAACACCATAAGCTCCAACCATATCATACAGCGATACGTCAGAAGTACCAATTCCCAACGACAATACAGGGTCAAGTGGAGCAGTAATGCCTAATTTTCTGGCGTAATCAATGATAACTTTTGGTTTTACTTCGTCGGCGAGTTGAGCTGCTATTGAGTTTACCGAGCGTGCAATAGCTCTCCTAAGTGTCATGCTGGTATAAGTAAAAACGCCATCAGCATTTTTGGGTTCCCAAGTTTTGGGTTTACCATTTTCTATCCATTCTTTTTTGAAAGGCTCATCTGTTCGACGGTCGCAAGGTGAAAGGTTTAATGGGCCATCAATGGCTGCCGTGTAAAGCACAGGTTTGAAAGTTGAGCCTGGCTGACGACGACCTTGTTTCACATGGTCATACTTAAAATAATCATAATCTATGCCACCAACCCATGCTTTGATAAAACCATTGAATGGATCCATTGCCATCATGCCTGTTTGCAAAAACCTTTTATAATGAATTATCGAATCAACGGGACTCATCATTATTTCTTTCTCTCCTTCCCAAGTAAAAACTTTGATAATTTTCTTTTTTTCATACATATAATAATGTAATGAATCTAGTTGATTTTTATATTTTTTTGCCAAACGCTTATAAATAGGCGTTCGTTTGGCAACGGTGTCAATAAAACCCGGAATTTCTTGACCATTTTCGTACGTCCACGGATTTCTACCTTTCCATTCTTGGTCAAAAGTTTTCTGTAAACGCTTCATATGGCTCGACACTGCATTTTCGGCATGGGTTTGCATTCTTGAGTCAATAGTTGTATAAATTTTCAATCCGTCACGGTACAAATCAATGTCAATTTCATTCTTTTTTGCCCAATTTTCGACAAATTTTGCTAATGCTACTTTAAAATAGCTTCCTTGCCCATCGTAAGAATCTTCAATATTTATGTCTAATTTTATTTCTGTTTTACATAATTTCTCAACTTCTTCTCGTTTCAAATCTCCATTTTTTGCCATCAACTGTAAAACTGTATTTCTTCTTTTTAGGGCATTTTTGTAATTTCGGATAGGATTGTAAAGTGTTGTTCCTTTTTGTAATCCAACCAAAATTGCAGCTTCTTCAACGGCTAAGTTTTTAGGTTCTTTATTGAAATAAGTTTGTGAAGCTGTTCTGATTCCATAAGCATTATTCCCATAATCCACCGTATTTAAGTACATTGTCAAAATCTCACCTTTGGTAAAATTTCTTTCTAATCTTATAGCTGTAAGCCACTCTTTAGTTTTATAAATAATCGTTTTTACCACTGGAATATAATATAAAAGCCCTTTCATTTCACTTTTGCGAGTATTATACAGGTTTTTGGCTAATTGCTGCGAAACTGTACTTCCACCACCTCGTTCTCCACCCGAAAAAAGACCTGCCATAACTCCCGCCATTGACTGCAAATCAATACCCGAATGTTGATAAAATCGTTTGTCTTCTGTAGATATTAAAGCCTTAAATAACCATGGCGACATTTGTGAACTATCAATTGTTTGGCGATTTTCGGTAAAGAACTTACCTATTTCAACCTCATCTGCCGTATAAATTGCTGAAGATTGAGCAATTTTTGGATTTGTCAGTTGCTCAATGCTGGGCATTCCGCCACAAAGCCAAAGGAAGTTGGTTTCAATACAAAACAAATAAATCAAACCTCCAATGAGAGTTCTTACTGAAAACTTGTAAACTTTAGAAATGACTGGAAAATACTTCCCTTTGGTATCAAATTTTGCACTCAGAAACCCTACTACCTTATCGAATCTTTTATAATAGGCAATAAAGGCTCGTTCGACTCTTTCTTCACCGAAAATTTGGCAAAGTAGCCGATATATTTGGTCTAAAAACCACCACCAAGCTTTACTTATTTTTGTTGTACCTATTGTCCAATACTTCTGAACTATTGTTAAGGTTTCTTTGACTTTTTCTATCATAGGTTGAGTACATAAAAATTATTTACACAGAGCTTTGTGCCAATTTTATATTTGCAGTGCAAAGAAACATTAAAGTTTTGAAAAATGCTTTGACAAAAGCATGATTATCGAACAAATAATCAAAAAAAGCCTTACAAAAATTTCAAAGTGCTTTTGCCATTTAGTAAAAAATTAGTATTAATTATAATTAAAGTTTTGATTTTTGTAAAGAAAACTGCTACATTCATAGTTAAATGTCTTAATTCTTACCCATAAACCTATTTTCAACAATGGAAGCAATCAGCCCTGACAAACCACTTGAAAAAGAATTATTACCACTTTTCACAAGCAAAGCTCCTTTTCAACTACCTACCGAATGGAAAGATTTTATCGTTAAGATTAGTCCTTACATTATGTTAATTTTAGTCCCATTAACAGTATTGGCCATTGGAGTTACCGCTTTTGCTTCTATTTTTACTACTTTCACTTCAAATCCCAGATGGGGATTAGCTACGCTAGTTACTACTGCGGGCTTAATTTGTAGTTTACTTTCAATCAAAGGTTTGTTCGACCGCAAACGTGAGGGTTGGATTTGGTCATATTACGCTTTTATGTTATATCTACTCAGCGATTTATTGCATTTTCATTTCATAGATGCCATTATTACATTCCTAATAAGTGGCTATTTTCTTTTTCAAATTAGAGAATATTACAAGTAAAATTGTTGGATTTAAGATTTAAAACGGAGTCACCCGTACGATTACCAAATTTTCTCCGTTGCGATTTCGAAGCTCATTTTTGTATTTAAAATTCTTGACAGCGTAGTCAGCAATGGCTACGCTATTTTTTGTTTGTAAACCTAATTCTTAAAATCTAATTCCTATAAACCTAAAAACCTAACTCCTATTTCCTACCTTTCATTTAAGAAACAATCCATTTGTAAATATTTCTTTATAAATTCTGAGGTAGAGTTTATATTTGGGTCACTAAACCAAAAACAAATAACCGTGAATAATATCCTGGAAGTTCACAATGTTGTGAAGCGATATTCGCAACACACAGCCCTCAACGACGTAAGCATCAATATTCCAAAAGGAGTAATTTTTGGTCTTTTAGGCCCAAATGGTGCAGGAAAAACCTCTCTCATTCGCATCATCAACCAAATTACTGGCCCCGACGAAGGGTATATTTTGTTTGATGGAAAAAAACTCAACCAAAGCCACATCAAAGAAATTGGGTATTTGCCCGAAGAACGTGGACTTTATAAAAAAATGAAAGTTGGTGAGCAATTGCTTTATTTGGCTCAACTCAAAGGTCTTTCAGAAAAAGAAGCCCTCGAAAAACTAAAGGCATGGTTTACAAAGTTTGATATAAAAACTTGGTGGACAAAAAATGTAGAAGACCTATCGAAAGGTATGCAACAGAAAATTCAATTTGTGGCAACAGTGCTGCACGAACCAAAATTGATTATTTTGGACGAACCATTTTCTGGCTTCGACCCAATCAATGCCGATTTGATAAAAAATGAGATTCTTGAGCTAAAAGAAAAAGGTTCAACAATCATTTTTTCTACGCACCGCATGGAGTCTGTCGAAGAACTTTGCGACCATATTGCATTGATAAATAAATCAGAAAAAGTATTAGACGGAGCAAAAAACGAAATAAAAGAACGCTTCAAAACCCATACGTATCACGTAGAATATTTGGGAGTTTTGGAAAATACTGGCAATGATTTTGAAATTTTAAACACAGAAAAAATCGAAGACAATTATTCCACTTCTACCATTAAAATCAGACCTGAAGTACCTGTCAATCAATTAGTTAGACAATTACTTGATAAAGTAGAGCTTCGTTCGTTTGGAGAAAATATTCCGACAATGAATGATATTTTTAAGATGGTTGTGAATGAAACTATTGATTGATACTTTACGAAAACTTCCAATTTGGTACGCCATAATAAACAAGTTACAAACTTGTTATACATCAAAAAACTTAAAACATGAAAAACATACTACTTATCCTTCGCCGAGAATATTTGGTTAGAATCAAGAAAAAATCTTTTTGGGTAATGACCCTCTTAATGCCCTTGCTAATTTCTGGATTTTATGCTTTGCTTTTTTGGGGAGTTTTCAACTCTCGAGAAATGCAAAAAGTATCAATCATTGACGAAAGTGGAGCTTTCACTCAAAAATTTAAAGACTCTGAAAAAGTAAAATTTGAGTACCTCAATCTACCACTCGATTCGGCTATTAATCGACTTAATCAAAAGCGTACGGATATTGTCGCTTTGATTCCAAAAAACATCATGGAAGACCCAAGTAGCCTAAAAATTTATACAGGAAAAGGCGTTGGCTTTGAGATTCAGGGAAAAATAGAAAATATCATTCAGAATGAAATTCGTAATGTAAAATTAGCAAAAGCGGGTATCGACCAAAAGATTTTGGAAGAAGCCGACGTTGACGTGTCGTCAAAAGTTGTGGTGGTAAGCAAAGAAGGTGAACAAAAAGAGCAAAATACGCTTGCCTCAACAATTTTAGGTTTTATTGCTGTTATTTTAATGTTTTCGACTGTAATTGGTTTCGGAATGCAGGTAATGCGTGGTGTTATTGAAGAAAAAACCAATCGAATTATCGAAGTAATTATCTCATCAGTAAAGCCATTTCAGTTAATGATGGGCAAAATTTTAGGCGTAGGATTGGTAGGTCTTACACAATTTACTCTCTGGATAACGCTAACTCTTATTCTTACAACTGTTAGTTCATCGTTATTACCTTCGCAACAAATTGCTAAAGCCGCTCAAGAACAAATGTCTGAAATGCCACAAAAAGACAAAGACAAAATCACTAAGAAAGTTGCCGAAAGCCCTTCGGATGCTGGTAAAGTAATGGCGTTTTTGGAAAGTGCCAAAAGCCTTAATATTCCATTAATTATTGGCTGTTTTTTGTTTTACTTTTTGTTTGGTTATTTGTTTTACGCCTCGGTTTATGGAGCAATCGGCTCGGCGGTTGATAACGAAACTGATACTCAGCAATTCATGTTTCCTATAATGCTACCACTACTTGCAGGCTACTTAATTGGACTAATGACAGCAGGACAGGCCGATAATAAATTGCTATTTTGGGCATCAATGATACCTTTTACGTCTCCAATTACCATGATGTCACGTTTGCCTTTTGGTGTAGAACCGTGGGAATTAATTCTTTCGATGTCTTTACTTGTAGTAAGCACAATAGGCATGGTTTGGTTGGCTGCAAAAATCTACCGTGTGGGTATTTTGATGTACGGCAAAAAACCTTCGTTTAAAGAAATCGGAAAATGGTTGTTTTATAAAGGGTAAATAATCGCTGGTACAAGTCTTGATTGACTTGTACCAGTTTCTATTTTAAACCCAAAATCAAATTTGGATCAAGGCAAATTTGCTTATATTTTTCTTTTTCAGATAAAGCACATACCCCTGCAAAATCGCCTTTCATGCCCATCATGTCGGTCATAACCTGAAAATGCAAATGCGGAGGCCAATCGCCGTTGATTGGGAAATTGCCAATTTCGGCTATTTTCTCGCCTTTTTTAATAACTTTTCCTTCAAAAATCCCGTCAAGAGAAGCCAAACTTAAATGTCCGTAAAGCGTATATAATTTTTCGTTTGGCGTGAAGTCAAATTCTTGCAAATGTTCCAAAATGATTGTTGGGCCATAATCTCCAAAATTATCATTATTTTGAAAACTTTGCACAACGCCATCAAATGGGGCATAAATCGGAGTTCCTGCTTCTGCCCATAAATCAATGCCGAGATGAATACATCTTGGCTCTTCTTGTGCCGAAAAATGCTCGCTTCTACGATAAATAACTCGATGCTCCATATAGCCACCAACGCCCATTTTTGCATTCACAGCAGCAATTTTATTAAAAACATACTCCGAAAATTGAGTAGTATTTTCTAAATCTATGGTTTCTAAATCTTTATTATTGGCAGTAAAATCAAGCCAAATGTAGGAATCAAGGTCAATTACTTTGGACATCATAAACGATAATGATTGAATAAATCTCAAATTTACAATTTTTCAAGACTTATTCACTCAATTGTTCGCTGATAATTGCTTACTGCTCTTTCACCCAAATATCAACCCAACCATCGTAACCTTCTTTCAAAACCTTCTCTTCGTACTCGTTCAAGGAAGTTTTGCGGGCTTTTATATCATTGAGTTTGATTACATTTACTTGCATAATGCGGTCAGTCGAAAAATCATTGGCAGTTTTTGCATCAATTATTTCACGATTTTTGCCTACTTTTAGGGTATAAAGTTGTTTGCCTTTTATGGTGAAATTAGGTTCTTCTTTTGTAATGAAGTTCTTTTTAGTAGTTACTATAATCACTCCATTTTTGCCTTTTTCGCCATAAAGTGCTGTAGCCGAAGCATCTTTTAAGACCGAAATAGATTCAATATTTTCTGGTTTTATATCTTTTATTGCATCTTTATTCACCGTTACGCCATCAATAACCCAAAGCAAATTGCCAGAATTAATTTGTGCAGTTTTATTTTCAAACTCTAACTGTGTTCCATCTAATTTTCTTCTGACATTATTATCTTCAATTGGGTCATTTTTTTTTACTTCATTTGAGCCTTCCTCCAAAACAAAGCTAATAGGCATCGTAAAATATACATTTACAGGAATTCCATTTTGCTTGCCTGCATTCCATTTGGGCATCATTCCGATAACTCTAACGGTTTCTTCATCACAACCATTGCCAATTCCTTTCAAAACAGTCATATCAGAAGTAGAACCATCTTTACGAACGATAAACTTTACAAAAACTTTCCCTTGTGTATTGGCTTTTTGTGCTGCAGAAGGGTATCTAAGATTTTGCCCAATAAATTTATACATTTCTTTGATTCCCCCAGGGAAAGTCGGATTTTCATCAACTGTCGTAAAAACCTCTTCGTTGATTGCTTTCCCATTTTTGGCATATCCTGTTACCACAAACTCTTCCAAATTATTAAATTTACCGCCCTCTGTTGGCATTATCACTGCATTATTCCCTGTTTTCAACGAAACATTTATAATTATTTTGTCAGTAACAGGTATAGTATTTATTTCAAAACCTTTAAAATTAAATGTCAATTCATCTTCAGGAAGAGCATCAATTTTATAATCGCCATTCACATCCGACGTTGTGCCTTTGTTTTTGCCGACTACAGAAATTATTACGCCCGCCAACGGCGTTCCATATTCTTTCGAAGTGATTTTTCCCGAAATTATACTATTATTTGCTACAATGAGTTCTTTCAAAGGCACAATTGGCAACTCATAAACAGTTTTTTTTGCTGCCAAATCAATACAAAGCTCTACTTTTTTAATCGTTTCGTGTCTTGCAATACTTGCCGACGCTATCACGAGCATCAAGACAAATAAGGGTGCTGTAAAACCATATTTCAACATGGCAATCTTACGAGAGCGTGGTTTTTGTAACATTTCGATGCGTCGTTTTAGGGTTGAATGTTTGAAAAATGGATTGGTAAGTTGGTGTGGATTTAGCCCGAATTGTTGTGAAAAAAGTAGCATTGCATAGTCGGCTTTTGTAGGTTCTAAGCGACTCGCAATATCATCCGCAATAAATTCGTGGGTATTTTTAATTGATTTTTTGTAGAAATAAACAACGGGATTGAACCAACAAAGCACCGCAATCAACTCAAAAAGCATCACATCAGCCGAATGCAATTGTTTAATATGTACATATTCGTGCTCCAGTACAACTTCTCGTTTTTGTAAATCTTTGTCCACAAATACAAAGTTGAAAAATGAAAAACTAACTCCCTCCTCATGATGAGCTGAAGTGTTTTCTAATAACTTTTTCAACTGTACGAGATTAAATATTAGCTTGATAGCCAAAAACATGGTACAGGAAATATAGAATATCTTCAATAAATCGTACCAAGTAAATGGATTTTCCGTGCTTGCTCGTACCTCAAAAACGGCTGGACTCAGCACAGTATAAAAAACTTCGCTGACCTGTTGGGTAATCAAAAACGACTGAATATAGTCGGAATACCAAAACGGAATACCGAAGCTCAAAATCGCAGAGCCTACCAAATATGCTCGATTGAGACCATAGAAAGTTTCATCGAAAAGCAATAGGCGATAAAAGCCGTAAAACAGCAACAAGTACAAATTTACTTGAACGAGATAATGTAAAAAATTCATATCTCAAAACCCAAAAGGGTGGTTTATTGGTTGAATAGAATAGTTTATCAACAAAAGCTATTTAGATTTTTTATTCTCCATAGCAAACATCACGGGCAAAACAAAAGATGTTCTGACGGCTTTACCATCTTTCATACCCGCTGTCCATTTTGGCATTGCTTTCACAATTCGCTCTACTTCTTCATCACAGCCAAAGCCAATACCTTTCAAGAAGGCTATTGAATTGATGCTTCCATCTTTTTCAACAATCATTTTTACAATAACTTTGCCTATAACAGTTGCTTTCACCGCTTGCTCTGGATATTTGAGATTTTTTCCAATGTATGCGTACATTTCCTTCAAGCCTCCTGGGAATTCGGGTATAATATCAACTTGTTCAAACACAACATCTTCGTTTTTTGAAGTTTGAGCATAAGAAACGTTTGTAGCGAAAATCGCCAATAGTAAAATAACGAATAGCTTTTTCATAATTATTGGTTTTTAACTTATTGATAATAAGCACTTTACATTTATTTTGTTTTAATATTTAGCATTTTTCATGCTATCAATCAGTTTTAAAATTTCATCGGCTTCTTTCACGTCAATTTTCTTTTCTCTCACAAAAAACGAAAACATTTCCTCTACAGAATTCTCAAAATAGCCTTGCATGAGTTTGCCTGTGGCAAATGATTTGTATTGCTCTTTGCTTACAAGTGAAAAATATTCGTGTGTTTTGCCGTAGGCTTTGTGTCCTACAAAGCCTTTTTGTTCGAGAATACGAACGATGGTAGAAACGGTATTATAAGCAGGGCGAGGCTCAGGAAATTGCTCCAGTATGTCTTTCACAAAAGATGGTTCTTGGTTCCACAATATTTGCATTACTTCCTCTTCTGCTCGAGTTAAATCTCTTAATTCCATTTTAGTGGTGTTTAATTTCATAACAAATATATAACTAAATATTTAGTTTCAAAACTATTTGTATAGTTTTTTTAGAAAAAAAAACGCAAGAAATTCAATGTATATGAATTTCTTGCGTGAAATATATGTCATAATATATAGGTAAAGATTGAAAAATTTCAAGCCCTACAACGTAATTTTCTAATTTTTTGCACCTCCAGGATTTGAGCCTGCTCCGTCAGGACGTGGACGTGGACCTTGCGGACGGGGACCGTCGTGCGGTGGTTCTTTCATTTCGTTGTGGCATGAAATGCAACCCATCGTTACGGGCTGACGGAAACCTTTCATTTGAGACAAAAGATCTCGATTAAGACGGTCATTCATCACAATCATTTCGCGAGTACGGAGATGATTACGACTTTTTTCCGATGCCCAATTGTTTACTTCATGGCAAAACTTGCAAGTTACGCCTAAAGCATGACCCCAATTATTCATGATACTTAATAATTGTTCGGTTGATTTGCCTTTGAGTGACTTGATATTCTTAAAAACCGAATCGGCAAGAACCGTTTCTTTTCCTTTGAGAGAATCTTTCAAGAATGTAATATATTTTTCACGGTCGAGCATCAAAGTATCTTTGACGACAGCTTTTGGTTCAATTTTTGGAGAATTATCATTCATTGATATAAAAGAGGTAATGCCAATAAAGACAAATAGAACTAGTACAAGAATTTTCATAGATTATGAGGTTATAGATTGAAAAAGAAAGGTGCAATATAAAAAATATTTGTGATTTAGCGATTTGTGATTGACGATTAAAGTTTTGGATTAACATTAAAAAGAATAGGTTTCTAACTTGTTCAACAAGCTATCACAAAAAATGCCCCACCATAAGCAGGGCATTTTAAACTTAGATTCTAAGCAAAAAATTCAACCTTAAATAATTAATACACCAATTTTTATTCTCCTAATTTAAAAATCAAAACTTCTATTCAGGGCTTCCTGCCAAAATTTCAGTATCGGCAAAGTCAGCATATTTTTCAAAATTATGTCGAAACATATTTGCCAGTTTTTTTGCCGCAATATCATATTGTTCTTTATCAGTCCATGTGCTTCTTGGATTTAGAATTTCAGAAACTACATAAGGGCAATGTTCTGGAATCATCATGCCGAAAATCGGGTGCTTCGTAAAAGAAACTTTATTCAAATCGCCATTCAAAGCTGCTGTAATCATGGCTCTTGTATTTGAGAGTTCCATTCGTGAACCTACACCGTAACTTCCGCCTGTCATACCCGTATTAATTAACCAAACATTTACTTTATTCTGGCGAATTTTTTCACCTAATAAAGTCGCATATTTGGTTGGATGTAAAGGCAAAAATGCTGCTCCAAAACAAGCAGAAAATGTTGCCTGTGGCTCTTTTACGCCCATTTCTGTTCCTGCAACTTTAGAGGTATAACCCGATATGAAATGATACATTGCTTGACCAACCGTCAGCTTTGAAATGGGAGGTAAAACCCCGAAAGCATCATAAGTCAAAAAGAAAATATTTTCAGGAATTCCGCCCACCGAAGGCTCTACGGCATTTGGAATATAATGAATCGGATAAGCCGTTCGGGTATTTTCAGTTACTGAATTATTGTGATAATCCACTTCACGAGTGCCTACAATAAAACGAGTGTTTTCTACAATAGACCCATAGCGTATGGCGTCAAAAATTTCTGGCTCTTTCTTTCTGCTCAAATCAATCACTTTGGCGTAGCAACCACCTTCAAAATTAAACACACTTGTCTCAGACCAAC
This sequence comes from Emticicia sp., assembly GCF_043780375.1. Lineage (GTDB taxonomy): Bacteria > Bacteroidota > Bacteroidia > Cytophagales > Spirosomataceae > Emticicia. The sequence continues at coordinate 29,702 of NZ_JAYWCU010000270.1, forward strand.
CGTGTTCATCATCGCCAATGAGTCCACGATTTGGATCAGCCGAAAGTGTCGTTTTACCAGTTCCTGACAAGCCAAAGAAAATAGCAGTATCTCCTTCATTGCCAATATTTGCCGAGCAGTGCATCGGAAGCACGCCATTTTCTTGAGGTAAAAGATAATTTAGGACTGTAAAAATGCCTTTTTTCATTTCGCCAGCATAACCTGTTCCACCAATCAACAAAATTCTACGAGTCATGTCAACAATCGTAAAGTTGGCTTGGTGAGTGCCGTCAATGACGGGGTCTGCTTCAAATTCTGGAATACAAATAATTGTAAAATCTGAAACAAAATTTTGCAAATCCATCTCATTTGGACGAATGAACATATTGTTACAGAATAAATTATGCCATGCTTTGGTATTGATAATTTCAAGATTCAAGCGATAATCGGCATTAGCACCTGCAAACGCCTGACGCACGTAAATACGTTTATCTTCAAGAAAATCAAGCATTTTTTCGAGTAAAGCATCAAATTTTTCAGGCGAAAACTTAAAATTAACGTCACCCCACCAAACTGTGCTTTCAGTCTTTTCGTCGCAGACCAAAAATTTATCTTTTGGCGAACGACCAGTAAATTTTCCAGTATCACACATCAAAGCTCCTGTATCGGTCAGAACCCCCTCTCCGTTTTGAAGAGCAGCCTCAATCAATTCAGCAGGGCTAAGATTATTAAAAACTTCTTTGGCTTTGATTGACAATTTTGTCGGGTTAATGTCAGTTAAAATTTCCATTGAATTATTTAGTATATTGAAGAAGTATAATTCTGCGACAAGTAAGGCTTTAATATTTTATTCTGAAATGATTTTGGTCATATCATAAAAACGACAAACATCTCATTATCAGCCATTTATCATGTTCTAAAAATTCAATAACAAATCATTGACCATGTTTTTTGCTCCTACATAAAAGGGGCTACGTTGATGTAATTCTTTGGGTGTGATATCTAAAATATTTTGATGTCCGTCGGTTGAAACAGCCCCTGCTTGCTGGGCAATAAACGCCAAAGGATAACACTCATAAAGCAAGCGTAACTTGCCTTTTGGGTATTTTTTCGACGCAGGATAAAGATAAATTCCTCCTTTTAAAAGATTTCGGTGAAAATCAGCTACCAACGAGCCAATGTAACGCCCAGCATATTCTTTCAGCCGACAATTGACAATATAGCCTCTTACACCACTCACAAAATCATTGTAGTTCCCTTCATTTACTGAGTAAATGATGCCATCTTCGGGGCTATTTATTTCATTTTGAGACAGGAAAAATTCGCCTAATGAATTTTCATAAGTAAAAGCATTTACTCCCTGCCCTGTTGTATAAACCAAAATTGTAGAAGAACCATAGAGAATGTATCCTGCTGCTACTTGATTCCGCCCGCCTTGCATGAAATCTTCCAATGTTGCCCTTGTTCCTATGGGAGTAACTCTACGATATACCGAAAAAATTGTTCCTATCGACACATTTACATCAATATTAGATGAGCCATCAAGCGGGTCGATTGCTACTACATATTTACCCTCGTCATTGTCGGTATAGATAATTTCGTCTTGCTCCTCGGTGATGACCGCACACACTTCTCCACCATTTTTTAAAGCTCTTAGAAACCGAATATCGGCAACCACATCCAATTTTTGTTGGTCTTCTCCTTGCACATTCTGACTTCCGAATGCACCAGTAATATCAACCAAACCAGCTCGATTTACTTCCCGATTGATGATTTTTCCTGCAAGAGCAATATCTCTTAGCAACTGAGAAAGTTCGCCTGAAGCAGTGGGCATCGCACTTTGTTGACGCTTAATAAAGCGGTCTAAAGTAACGCCGACAGGCATTGCAAGAGTCTCTTGCTTGGTCATGGTTTTGGTTTCTAAGCGAATCATAGCACAAATGTATAAATTGGTGAAATGCGAAACAAGTATTTTTAGCGAAATTTCGCTTATTTTTTAATATTCTTAGATAAATACAATTTTTTCAACACAAAATTTATTTAGAAACCAATTTTTCAAAAAATCAACATTCATTGTTTTGTAGCAATATATTTGTGTAAATCAATAAATAAAGATCAAATTGACTCTCCTGTACACTACTATATTTTCAAAAAAGTTAAATAAACCTTAAAACATTAGCAACTCAATTATTTGAATAATTATATTTATAAAATTTCGAAAACTGACTTTTATCATAATTTTAACTTTTCCATACACTTACTTTTACATTTAATTATCACCAAAAAAACATTTCAGATGGTTATTTTAGCTTTTTTCTTGTGCCATTGGTACTTTTCAATCTTGATGCAAACCTTCTTTTTGCATCGTTATGCCTCTCATCAGATGTTTACGATGAATAAGTTTTGGGAGAAATTTTTTTATACATTAACCTTCATTGCACAAGGTTCTTCGTTCCTTAGTCCGAGAGCTTATGGCATAATGCACAGACT
>NZ_JAYWCU010000271.1:0-7081 GCF_043780375.1 Emticicia sp.
CCGCCATCAATCACCAAGTTTTGCCCCATGATTTGTCTCGACAATGGCGAAACCAAAAACAAAGCTGCATTGGCAATATCTTCAATGGTTGAAGGTCTGCCCGATGGCGTAATTCTCGACCAAGTTTCTATGTATGCTGCATCTTCCAAAGTACGCTCGGTAAGAGTTGCCCCGGGCACGATTGTATTTATATTAATATTATGTGGAGCTAAATCAACAATTAAGTTTTTTGATAGCTGTTCAATACCTGCTTTGGTCATGCCGTAAGCTGCCAAGTTTAGATGGGCTTGATGAGCCGTTACTGAAGAAGTTAATAAAATAGTGCCTCCGTGTCCTTGCAAAACCATTTGTTTGGTTGCTGCTTGTGTCAAGAAAAACGTTCCGAAAAGGTTAACTTGGAATAGTTTTTGCATTGATTCTGGTTGATATTCCCAAAAATTGCCATAGGTCGTGATTCCTGCATTGGCTATGAGAATGTCTAATTTACCAAACGTATTCACCGCAAATTTCACGATACCTTCAATAGTTCCCATCTCCGAAATATCTCCACTAAATACTGCACACAAGCCACCTTGATGGTTGATTTTCTGACTTGCTAAATTTGCTAAATCTTCATCAATATCATTTAAAACTACCTTAGCTCCTTGAGCGGCTAACTGACGGGCCACTTCAAAACCGATTCCTACACCCGCCCCTGTAACAATGGCTACTTGATTATTGAAAATTTTATTTTGCATTATATAAGATATTCTAATTAATATAAATTGCATAAAACCTAAAAAGTGTATATCAAGACTATATATGATAAAACAATTTCTAAACGATTGATATGAAAAAGACCAAGTTTACTCAGAAATGATTTAAAAATGTGTATTTTTCTTCTTTTTACCTATAAAACCTTCCAAACTTGAATCGTTACACTATCAGGATTTCGGATTCCTTTACAAATAAAAATGGCATTATTCAACCATTCGTATTTGCCCGTCGGTGCTTCAAATTTTGGTACAGCTCTAAAATAATAATCATTTGAACCAACTTTTTCACCCCGTCCAATTTTAGCAGCAATTTCGGGTGTAGCTACTCTTAAACCAACATTTTTGACATAAATATAGGTACCATCATCGGTTTTAATTGTATAATGTGCTTCTAATTCGGCTACGCCATCTTTTCTGACGATTTGCCAATCGGCACCACCGTTTACTATCTCACCTTTCATTTTTGGTCCTTCAAAAGTACCTCCAACAATCGGAATTACTCGTCGAACGCCACGTGCAGTTTCGCCAACAACCATCGGGGCAGCTACCAAAACTTTTAATTCACAAACGAATTCTAATTGGGGACTTTCCATGCTTTTATTAGTGTTTTGTGCTTGAATTTTGCTCCCAAAAAACAAAGTAAAAAGGGTAAAAACTAAAGTTGTTTTCATTTTTTTTGATTTAAACTCTGGACATCAAATCCAGCAATTTGTTTGTACATATTCATTACTGTTTCTAATTCAATATATGGAATTTCATTTTCAGAAAAACCTACTGGAAAGCGTTCATCCATCATATCCATGATTTGGTCTGGCCCTTTTGCTCTATTTTGAAGTACAACTTTTGCTGTTTCTGGTACTCTTTGGGCATCGTATTTTTGTAGTGCAGTTTGCACATCAGGTTCATTTATCAACATTTCAGTTAAACAGTCGGCGTCTAAAATAGCTTGAGAAGCACCATTTGAACCAATCGGATACATTGGGTGGGCGGCATCACCCAGAAGCGTAACTCTTCCGAAAGTCCAACGGTCGAGCGGCTCACGGTCAGACATTGGGAACTCATAAATGGCATGGGTTTTATCAATCATTTTTGATACATCGAGCCAATCGAAATTCCAATTTTTATAAATATCAACTAAACGAGCTTTGTCGGCTTGGCGGTTCCAATCTCTAATAGTGATTTTTTCGGAGTCAGTTTCTTTTAAATTTGCGACCCAATTGATAAGTTGATTACCGTTTTCATCTAATTTTGGGTCGATAGGATATACGACCATTTTTTGTTTCAAACTTCCAATCATAACCATTGAGCTGCCCGACAGAAATGGTTTCATCCAAGTGGTGCCTCGGTACAAAACATTTCCCGAATAGCACGGATCGCCTTCTTGTGGGTATAATTGCTTACGGACGACCGAATTGATTCCGTCTGCACCAATCAAAATATCACCTTTTTCTTGATGAATTACTTCGCCAGTTTCACGATTGATAAAAGTCGCAATTACTTCATGTTTTGTTTCTTGAAACGCTTGTAAATGATGATTTGTAAAAACATTTTCCGCTCCGATGGTTTGTTGTACTTCATCAAAAAGCAACATTTGGAGATTTCCTCGATGAATCGAAAATTGTGGCCATTTATAACCCGCAAATCGTCCACGAGGTTCTTCCCAAAACTTTTGCCCAAAGCGATTGAAATAGAGTAAATCCTGCGTTTCGACGGCGGTTTTAGCAATTTTTTCTTGTAAACCAAGATTCGTCAGCACCCTCACACTGTGCGGCAAAGTATTGATTCCAACCCCCAAAGGCTTTATTTCTTTGACCGATTCAAAAACTTTTACTTCAAAACCTGCTTTTTTTAAGCATAAAGCAGTGGTTAGTCCACCAATACCACCACCAATTATTATTACTTTCATGCCAAATCTTGCAAAGGTTAGAGAGAATATCAGGTATCCTTATAAAATAAACAAATGTAAAGAGACCTCACAGAAATAGCAAACGGTTTACTATTTTTGTACAAAAACGAATGAATTATGCCCGCAAGAACCGTTTATTTGATAAAAAGAATTGAGACAGAAATAACCTTTGCCATGAATAAGGTTTTGACTAAATATGATGTTACGTTGGCTCAGTTTATTATTCTTAATTTTGTGAATGATAATCCAACCGATTTTTCTTCGGCTCAATTATCACGTAGGTTCAAAATGACTCCGCAGTCGATGAATGAAACCGTTACGACTCTACAAAAGAAAGAGATGTTAGTTAAAAATATTGATGTTGAAAACAAACGAATATTACGCATAGGTTTAACCGAAAAAGGAATCCAGGTTTTGGGTTTCTGCAATATTGCCATTAATATTTTGGAAGAAAATCTTTTCGGAAATATCCCAACCGACGAGCTTGCTACATTTCGCAAAGTGATTGGTAATGTGCTTGAAACTACACGAAAGGTTTAGATTAGACTTGTTGGAACGGAAAGAACTAGATTAACCAACAAATACTTTGAGAACATCATTTTTTAGATTAAAATCTACTTTAATTCTGTGGTATTTCAAAATAAAGCTACACGCTCATCTTTCATAAATCATCCATTTCTGTAAACATTTGGCTATCATAGCGGTGGTGTAGGCATCTGATTTCCAAACCATAATTCCTCTAACAAAAGTGCCTCCTGAAAAATAAATGCCACCGTTCCATCTTACTTTATTGTTTTCAAAAATCGCTTTGGATAATAAAAATTCAATTGCTTTATTTATACTTTGCTTTGGTATGTTCATTCCTCTCGCTCTCAAATCCAACAAAGCATGAAGACTGTAGGTAGTTGATTGTATCAAATCGCCATTATTCAGCCACAAATCACTCGTAAAACTTCCATCGACTTGCTGAGATTTAACTAAATGTTCTAAAATAATTTTGCAAGATGGAGCCAGTTCTGTTAGTCCCGCTGAATATGCCCTTGCAACTGCATAGTGAATATGATAAGAATTTGGATAATAAATAGCGGTGTTTTCCCAACGCTCTCGTTTCAGCAACTCATTAATAACAAGCAATGATCCTTTTTTTCCAAGGCTATTATCAAGCTGATCTGTTATTGCCAAATAAGTCAAAACATTGGCATTTACTACAATATCTACCTCATTTGCACCAAAAGGCACCCAAGATTTATAGGCTTTTGGATATGAAGGACTTATTGGAACAAAAACAAACACACCGCTAAAAGCAGACCTGAGCATATTCCAGTACCTATATTCATGCTCTTGTCCGTGCCAAGTCAAAAAAGCTCCTGAATTTGGCATTCCATGAAAAAGGATATTGAACCAATTTCTGTTTTTCGATTTAAGTCAATGTATTTATCATAACCAGCTGATGAGATGAGATTTAAGGTATCAGCAAAAATTTTATTGTGGTAAAAGGAAGCCAAATTTCCGAGAGAAGTATCATCGGCATCTTCAGCAACATTAGAAGTATTATTTATAAACCTTGATTTTAGTTTGAAATTTGTTGGTCTTCTTACCCTTGAAATTGGATTAGGTTCTTTACCAATTCTTAAATCTCTCTGCGGCGGCAAGGCTTTCCAAAAGTTAAATCTTTCGCCTTGCCTAAATGACTGAATTTCATTAAAAGCCTCTAAGAGTGTAGGTTTTAATAGGGCTAAAGTTGTATCAGTTATATAAATTTCGGACAAAAAATTATGAATAGCTGAAATCGTAAAACAGTTAGAATCTCTTTTTTTTTGCCTTCTACCAAGAAAAAAAAAGGGTTCAGTCAATTCCATCCAGACTTCCCACTCTCCTTTGTATTGTTTGCATTGAATCGTACTATCGCACTGGCTTTTAACCAAATAATTGATTGATCCATCAAAATATTTTTTAATATTTTCAAGGTTAATTGGTTCATATTTTTGGCAAAAACAAGAGTTTGCCAGAAATAGAGAATAAAAAAAAAGAAAAATTCGTAAATTCATCTTATTTAGTTTAGTTCTGCTAAACAAAAAAAGCCGCTCAGAATATCATTTGAGGGGCTTGCAGTAGTTCATTGGTTCTAACAGGATTAATCCTTGAAAGAATGGAGTTCTAATTATTTGAGATGTTTTGTTGTCGAAGTTTCGATATTCAGACTAAACATCAAAATTGCAATAAATCTACCTCACAATACAAATATACAAAATTTCTTTAAATCGAAAAACAAGTAAGTAGGTTAAAAAAAGTATAAATCGAGGAAGTATTGGTATTTCCAATATTGAGTACAAAAAATATAAGTACTGACTGAAATACTTCAATATAACTGCATTTCTATTCACCAAAATTGCGATTAGCATTGATCCAGCCATGAAAATGCAATTGATAACTATTTGTTAATTAATACTTTATCTCCAATTAATATTAAGGTGTTTTCTTTGGATTCAAGAAAACACTTCAATGAAATACTCACTAAACTCTCTTCTTCAAAAACAATCTTTTCTTATTTTTTGGTGCATCATAGCTGCCTTCGGAACATATTTTTGTATGTATGCTTTCAGAAAACCATTCAATACAGGCCTATACGAAGGTTATGTATTATTTGGGTTGAGTTACAAAACCCTACTTATTATTACCCAAGTTTTGGGGTATATGATTTCAAAATTTTTAGGGATAAAAATCATTTCGGAACTTCGTCCCAACAAACGTATCTTATTGATTATCAGCTTAATACTCATCTCAGAATTTGCTTTGGTGCTGTTTGGTTTAGTTCCTTTTCCCTATAACTGGACTTTTATGTTGTTGAATGGTTTGCCCTTGGGGATGGTTTGGGGAGTGATTTTTAGTTTTTTGGAAGGTCGTCGAATAACCGAATTTATTTCTGTCGGACTAAGTATTAATTTAGTGATGGGTTCGGGGATTTTAAAAACTATCTATTTGACTATTAAGGATTTAACCCAAATTTCAGAGTTTTGGATGCCCGCTTTCATCGGACTCATTTTTCTGCCAATTTTTAACTTTTTCGTGTGGATGTTGGCTAAAATTCCGCCACCAACTATGCAAGATTTATTGCTCCGAAACAAGAGAGAACCCATGACAAAAATCAAAAAAAATGCATTATTGAAAGACTTTTCAATAGGATTTTGGGCAATCGTTTTGATTTATATGTTGCTAACAACAATGAGAGATTTTAGAGATAATTTTTCGGTTGAAATCTGGAAAAGTTTAGATGTTGTTTTTGATAAAAACACCTTTGCTCAAACCGAAATGATTATTGGCTTTTTTGTATTGCTTATGCTTATAAGCGTAGGTTTTGTTAAAAACAATGAAAAAGCATTTGTTTATGTTCAGGTTCTAATATTGTTTGGTATCTTGGCTTGTGGAACAAGCACTTGGCTTTTTCAAAAGGGAAATATTTCTGCCTATAATTGGATGATTTTACTTGGCATTTCTTTCTTCTTGCCTTATTTAATTATCCAAACGCTTTATTTTGAACGTTTTATTGCCGTTTTCAACCTCAACGCTAACGCTGGATTTTTTGTTTATATCTGCGATTCGATGGGCTATCTCGGTAGTATTTTTTTAATGTTTTACCGAGAATTTTTCATGAAAGAACTGAGTTTAGTCAATATTTTGATAAATTTAAGTTATGGCATTTTGGGATTGTGTTTGGCTTTATGGATTATTTCGATTTGGTTTTTTGGTCGAAAACAAAGTACAGAAATTCAATCACCGCCTCACTTTATCTAAATTCGATTCTGCATAACCAAAACTCGAAGTCATTCCTTTACCACCAATTCCGGTGCATATATAAATGTTTGGAGAAATATTGTATTCAAAAATCTCGTCAGGATGTTGGGCATAAAAACCTGCCCATTTTCGGGCAATTTTTCCAACAGCAAAATGTACAATTCGTTGAGCTTCTTTCAAAATCAACTCATCAATCAACTCCTTAGTATCGAAGCCCAAGTAGTCTGTTTTTCCTACTGGTGCATATTCGTGTGAATCACCAATAATGATTGAACCATCAATTGCTTGCTTGAAAAGAAGATGAATTCCCCATTTTTTGAGTTCAGTATAATGCTCAGGCATTGTAATATTTTTATACGACGGCATTGCTTCGAAAGATTCATAACGCCTAATTGACAATCCTGTTAGAATATTTCCTGCTAATAAAACATTACTCATTGGTACGGTTTGAAGCATTTGTAATTTACTGACAATCAAACCGCTTTTTTTGAATACTTTTGGGTACAATATATTGAAAGTATAACCACAACAAAGTAATACTTTTGACGCAGAAAACTGCTCGTTTTCTGAAGTCCTTATTATTACTTCATCGGTATTTTGGTCACATAAAATAACCGTGGCATTGTTC
>NZ_JAYWCU010000272.1:0-9575 GCF_043780375.1 Emticicia sp.
TACTAATTTTTTAAAAATTAGTGTAAAGTGAATAAATTTCACACCGTAAACAAATACTCAACTACAATATTATCAATTTTTTCGAGCTTGTTCACTACTTGATTAGTGAGAGATTTTCTAAATTCGAGTTCTATTAAGCATTGATTATCGTATGTTTGGTTACGAATTTTTAGATTATATTCCTTAACGACCCTCATCACATCATTCATCTGTACAAACTCAAAAACTATGCTATAAACATTATTAACAGTCTTTTCGAGAATATCAGCAAGAGTGATAGCCTCAACGGTGGCAGATTTGTAGGCGTTTATCAAACCTGGAACACCGAGTAAAGTACCACCAAAATACCTAACAACTATTACCAAAACATTGGTGATCTCGTAAGAAAGAAGGGTGTTTAGAATCGGTTTTCCAGCAGTTCCCGATGGCTCTCCGTCGTCGTTTACTCTAAAATTAGATTTATCAAGACCTAATCGGTAAGCGTAGCAATGATGTACCGCTTTGAAATGCACTTTACGAAGATTATCAGCAAGTGCCTTTACTTCACTTTCGTGTACTATTGGGTAGGCAAAAGAAAAGAATTTGCTTCCTCGGTCTTTAAATAAACCTTCGGCAGGCGATTTTATAGTTTTATAAGTATCTTCAAGTAACATTTATAGTCAAAAGAAAGGATTCTAAGAGTTTCGTTAATAACTCTGCAAAGTATCAGATTCAAAAATATTTTTATTTTTTATGCCTTTTTGTGCTAAAATCAGCATGGCATTCGCAACTTTTTCGCTTTCAATGGCTTTATATCGTTTGGGAATAATAAAATTGACGGCTTTCATCAAAATTTTGCCAATTTTTTCGCCCATACGAGGCTCTTCTCTTTCGCCCAGCAACATCGAAGGGCGGAAAATCAGTAAAGTGGGATAATGCAAATCGCTGATTGCTTTTTCGATTTCGCCTTTGACACGATTATAGTAAATTATTGATTTTTCGTCTGCCCCCATAGCTGTTACGATGAGGTATTGTTTCGCTCCATTTTCTAAGGCTGCTTTGGCAATGGCAAACGGATAAGTAAAATCTACTTTGTAGAAAGCTGCTTTTGAACCGGCTTGTTTCATCGTTGTTCCTAAACAGCAGAATATGTCATCGGCTATGATTTTTGATGAGTCTAAACTGTCGAAATCAAAGATAATTTGTTCTAAATTTGGGTGATTTATATTGAGAGGTTTACGTATTAAAACCTTAACTTTTGAGTAGAAATTACTTGTTAATAACCTAATAGTTAGATGTTTACCTATAAGTCCAGTTGCTCCAACAACAAGTGCAGTTTTCATAATATTGCGGCTTAGAATTTTTTATAAAGTTACCTTCTTTTATTAAAATCAACAACTCGATAGCCCACTAATTTTTCGCAACGAGCAGTTACGGGACGATGATAAACGAAGATTTCATAAGTATTTTGGGTTTCAGCAAAATTTCCCTCAAAATACACTTCATCGGGAGTTTCATTGCCCTTCTGCACAATAAAATTATAGTTATAAACTCCTTGTTTGAGTTGAATTGTGGCGGTATAACCTCCAAAATCATTGTCATAAGCCATTTCATTTTTTTTATCTAATCGCCAATCATTAAATCCACCATTGACATAAACCTTCTCATTAGTATCTAATTCTTGTGTTTTTAGCTGAAATGTAGTCTGAATATAGTCGGCTTCGGTTTCGCCATTAGAGCTTTCACGGTTATCAATGATGAAGGTTCCGTCAAAATCATTCGATTCGATAAAGGCAAAGTTACTTCTATTATTTTGAGCAGAAATCCACATATCATCTTCCTTTCCACGATGAATTCTGTCAACAAATAAGCCTCGATTGTAGGTGCTTCTGGCATCAAAAAAGCGAAATTCATTGCTGGCTGGAAATGTATTTTCATCGTCAAAAAAGCGAAATTCTAATTTTTTGCTACTTTCATCAACACTAAAAGGTTTTAAATTCTTGGTAGTTTTACCCCAACGATAATTTTGACGAATAATGATTTTTAACTCATCTCGTGGCGACATCAACGAATATCCTCCAAAACTTATATCAAAATCTAGCTGTTGGTGGGTTTTATTTTTTGAAGGTGCTTGGGCTTGCCGTACGCTTCCACTTGCTCCAACTCGGTTTTCATAAACCATAAATCTTTTACTAATAATTATATCATCTTTCCGACGGTCTCGCCACACTACTAATAAATAATTTCCTGAAAGTAGCATTTTTGGAATCTCAATCTTATAATGATAATATGGCACTTTTGTATTTTGTGAAACTCGGTAATCGTTAATAATCAGGTCATTATATTCGGGCATATATTCAATTTCTGACAAAATTGACTGTTTCCAATCCATTGTACAACTCAAAATTTTCACATGAAATTGTTCGTAACTTGCTTTTAAATCATCAAATTCAAGCCAAAGGTTTTTGCTGTCTTGTAGCTGAATCAGTGGTGGATTTAGGTTTCGAGCGGCATCGGTTGGTTCGCCAACAAGCGGGTAGAGCAAAACAGTTTTTATATTAGGTTCGTAGGTATAATCTTCAAAACGGAGTTGTTTAGTTTGAGCGAAGAGGGAGAAATTGCTTAAAAATGCTATTAAAATGATTGTTTTTTGCATGAAATCAATTGTTTTTCAAAACTAACGAAATTATTTTTGAATTTATTAGGGTATTTTCTTCGAAAAGGCATATTCTCGAAGACGGATCAGGAAATCTGTTGTACAAAAAAACTCCAAGTTTTCAATCTTGGAGCTTTTTAAAAACTCAGCATTTAGCGTTTTTTAGCTTTTCTTTTTCCTAGGTACTTCAACTGGTGCTGTTGGCAATACCGGAATCTTCGCTTTCATATCAGTTAAACCTTTTTCGATGCCATCTTTAAAGAATTGATAACTGGTGTCGCCTATTCCAAGAGCTTGTGCTTTTAAAGCAAAACCCATAGCGTCTGATGATTTTCCGAGTTTATCTAAAATTTGAGCTTTTATCCAATTATTACGGAAACCTTCACGAAGTGCTAACGATTTATCAATCAAACCTAATGCTTTATTTAAATCTAAGCCTTTTTGCAACATATAATCGGCAGCTTGTTGGTAAGTATTAGAAGCGTCATTACCTTTTGCTGTAACCGCACTTTCGATTGCTGCAACATTATCAACCCTAATTGCGATCGAAACTTTAGTTTTCTCCCAAGATATATTCATCATGGCGGCATCATCTTTCACATCTGAAAAATCAATTGTAAATGACTCTGTAGTTGAAATGTCTTGTGGGCGAGCCATTACACGAAGAACATCATCACTTGCCGAATAGTTGGCTTCAGTTGCGGTCAAATTTTTATTAAAAATAATTGTCCAATTTGTTTGATTTGGAATAGACATGATGGAATATTTACCAGCTTTCAAAGTTTGACCTTGAACCATAATGTCGCCTGTAGTTTCGATTTTTGTAGAGCTATTTGCTCCAGTACGATAGATTTTGTCGAATGGAATCAATTTGCCAAATATTTCACGACCTTTTAATGATGGACGAGAATAATCAATTGAGATTTTTGTAACTCCAACAACTTGTGAAATAGTTGCTGCAGGACTTGGTGCTGGCGTAACTTGTGCGAAAACAAAAGTGCTTGAAAGTAAGCAACTTAAAACAATTAGAAAGTTTTTTTTCATTGGATTTACTGATTTTGTTGATAGATTGAACTAATTTTACTGCAAATCTAAGTATAATCTATTACTATGCACAGAAATATTCTTCTTGATTTATTAAGAAAACATAAAGGTTTAAACGAAAACGAGATAAATATGATCGCTGAAACGATTGAATTTGTGAAGGCGAACGAAGATTGTTTCAAACGAGAATTAAGCATTGGGCATGTAACTGGCTCGGCTTGGATTTTGGATAAATCTCATCAATTTGTGTTGCTGACCCATCACCGAAAGTTAGATAAATGGTTTCAGCCCGGTGGGCATTGTGATGGAGATAATAATATATTGAATGTGGCATTAAAAGAAGCTATTGAAGAAACAGGACTTGCCGATATTCAGGCACTTAACACTGAAATATTTGACGTAGATATTCATTTAATTCCTGCGAGCGGCGTGTCGCAAGGAAAAGTTATTGCTGCACATTTTCATTATGATATTCGTTTTTTATTTGAGGCGGATAAAGATATTCCTCTTATTATTTCGGAAGAATCAAATGATTTGGCTTGGGTAGAAATTTCTAATGTTGCCAAATTTAATGATTCGGAATCAATGACAAGAATGGCTTATAAAGTTTTGAGTGCTGAATATCGGAGTTAATAAAAAAGTAGTTAGCGTAAAATACTTACAACTCTTTAACTATTTTGGTTGAAAAATTAAGGTTTTCGGATGTAACTTTCAGAATATAAACAGCTTGTGCTAAATCATCTTTAAATATTGGCAAAGTTATTTTCTTTTCTTTGGTTGAAAAACTCCAAACAGGTTTTCCTGCAATATCAACTAACGAAAATTCGAAATTTTGACCCGCATCATCCTTCAATACCCAAACTTTTACTCCTTGAGGGTCGCTGAATGGATTTGGAAAAACGGCAACTTCTTTGCCTGTTTTCTTCAATTCAGCTATTAAGCTTTCTAACTCTGCGATTTCATAAGCCTTATCAAAATTCGGAATTCCATAACCAACTCTATCGTTTGGATTTTCATATTGACTTGCCGAGCGAATCAAATATTCACGAACTTGCATATTGGTTAGTTTCGGAAATGCTTGCCAAAAACTTGCAACAAAACCTGCCATCAAAGGCGAAGAAAACGACGTCCCATTGCTTGTACCAACACTACTATTGGTATTTCCTATAACCGTTCCTGCTCCTTGTGCTGATAATTCGGGTTTTATACGTCCATCTGCCGAAGGTCCGTAAGAACTAAATGAAGCAATTACACGATTGCTACTTACAGCACCAACAGCAATTATAGAATCGGCATCGGCTGGCGTTCCAACGTATTTCCAAGCGGAAGTACCTTCATTTCCTGCTGAAGCTACGACCAAAATACCTGTTTGTGCTGCCCAATCTGCTGCACGGGTAGCTAATGCACGGTCGCCGTTCATGTCCGAATATTTGTAATTTTGGGCAGCATTATCAAATAGGTTATAACCCAAAGATGTATTAATAACATCAACTCCGACGCTATCGGCCATTTCAGCACCAAAAAGCCAATTGGCTTCCTCACGTTTGGTTTCCGAACTAACATCTTCAGTTGTGAGCAACAAATAGTTTGCTTTATAGGCAGTTCCCACAATTCGGCTGTCTTCAAATGCCGCCATACACGAAAGTACATTTGTTCCGTGATTATGGTCGTTATAAACATTTATTTCATTATTTACAAAATCCCAAGTACCTATTACTCTTTTTTCGCTAAATAAATCTTTGAAAAATGAAAGTTGGTTTGCATTCAAAAAACCAGAATCTAAAACGCCAATCAACATTCCTTCACCATGAAAACCCTTTTGGTGCATTTTGTCTGCTCCAAGCATAGCGAGTTGGGTTTGCGAAAGTCCATTGTCTGAAATCCCTTCATTACCAAACTTGTCTTTTGTTATAAATACTTGATTGTCAGTACTTTGCCTTGTATTTCGAATGTCTCCTTTGCCTTCTAAACCTCGAACAAAAGTAAGTTTCAATATTTTATCAAGTGTAACAGCATCTGTTTGAATTAAAGCACCGTTTATCCAGCGAGATTTATATAATACTTTCGCTCCAGTTTTAGCAATTTCTGCCAAATAACTCAGATTAGGAGGTAAATCTCGTTCGGTAACTGCAATGTTTTGATTAGTTCTACGCTTAATTGAGCGGTCTGATAAAAACTCTTTTGGGCGAGAAACAGAATAGGTAGAATTGGCTTTGTCTTTAAATAAGACTAAGTACTGGTTTTGAGAAAATGCTTGAAAATGTAGAGTAATCGTTAAAATAACAAGTAAAATCTTTTTCATAAGCTACGGTTTGAATATTTTAAAGATAACGTATTTTTATAACAAACATTGCCAAGAAAAACGAGTTTCCTAAATGTTTGAAACAAATTAGGAAACCTATTTAAGCTATCTCAATAGACATTTAGGGAACTTGTTCTGCCATAAAATCACCTTCTTGCTTAAAACTTTTCAATATCCAACCGCCACCAACAACGTCATCTTCTTCATAGAAAACTGCTGCCTGTCCAGGAGCAATTCCACTAACTTGTTCGTGGAATAAAACCTTCATTTTACTGCCCTCTTGAATAATTTGTGCTGGCGAGCCATCATGTTTATAACGGACTTTCGTAGTCGTTTCGAGAGGCATACCTTCTAAATTAGCATATTTTTGCATTACTATTTTTCCAACCATCATGCCGTTACGGTCTAAATCAATTTCTTTTCCTAAAACTACTTCGTTAGTATCTTTTCTGATTTCAGTTACATAAACAGGGCTGCCAAAAGCCATTCCGAGTCCTTTTCTTTGTCCGATTGTATAAAATGGATAACCCTCATGTTTTCCTAATATTTTTCCTTCTTGCGACACAAAATTTCCGCCTTTTACACGTTCTTCCAAACCTTCCACTCTATGTTTCAAGAAACCTCGATAGTCGTTATCAGGTACAAAACAAATTTCATAAGACTCTTTTTTATTCACCAAATCGAAAAGTTCTCTTTCAGTTGCCATTTCTCGAATCTCTGCTTTTTTCAAATGTCCCAAAGGTAATTTTGTACGAGAAAGGCTTTCTTGGGATACTCCCCAAAGTACATAACTTTGGTCTTTCCATGTATCAGTTCCCTTAGAAATTACAAATCTTGAGTTTTCTTCCCGAACATTTGCATAATGTCCTGTGGCAATAAATTCACAACCTAACTTGTCGGCACGGCGAAGCAATGCGTCCCATTTTATGTGTGTATTGCACAATACGCAGGGGTTAGGTGTGCGACCTTCCAAATATTCGCCTGTGAAATGGTCGATTACATAATCGCCAAATTCTTCTCTAATATCCAATATATAATGTGGAAATCCTAAATTTACGGCAATGTTTCTTGCGTCATTGATAGAGTCAAGGCTGCAACAGCCTGTTTCTTTTTTGCTACCGCCCGAAGAAGCATAATCCCAAGTTTTCATGGTCATGCCGATTACTTCGTAGCCTTGTTCGTGAAGCATAACTGCTGCCACTGAACTGTCAATACCGCCACTCATGGCGACTAAAATTCGTCCGTGTTTGCTCATTTTGTTACTGCGTTGGTTCAATGCCAACCGTTAGTATTTAAGTTCCTGTAAGGTTTTTTTCAAATCTTTCAGGTTTTGATGGTAATATAAAGTACAAAAATAGGTAACAGAATTTGATTATGAATAGTTCTGAGGTAATTTTGAACCTGAGAATCAGAAAATTAGTAAATCGTGATCGCACGGGCGACCCGTTGTAAATCGTAAATTCAAAAGTAATGGCATTAAAAACACTCGTAAAAGTAAGTAATATCACTAATTTGTCAGATGCTCGTTATTGTGCGGGGATGGGTGTAGAAATGCTTGGATTTGTGATGGACAAACATTCGGCAAATTATACTTCTCCCGAAAAGATGAAAGAAATAAAATCTTGGGTGGCTGGAGTTTTAACTGTTGGCGAAACACAAAGTATTGATTATAAAGAAGTTAAAGCCTTTGTTGAAGATTTTGAAATAGATATTCTTCAAATTTCAGATGCTTCGCTTTTGCCTCAAATTTCGGATTTAGGCAAACCAATTATTTTGAAACTTGATTTTGATAGTGCTTATTTTGAAGATTATCTGGAGCGATATTCTCAATTTGTTGAATTTTTTTTAGCAGATGGGGGAGAGCTATCAGATTTTGCTCAAAATACCTTAAAGGAATATTCGGTTAATTATCCAATAGTTTTGAATTTTGGAATTACTACTGAAAATGTCAATGAACTTCTCGAAGAAATGAATCTTCATGGCATTGCTTTAAAAGGAAGTAATGAGATTCGTCCTGGCTCTAAAGATTATGATGAACTGAGAGATATTCTCGAAATGATTGAAATAGATTAATATAGGCATACATTCAACCTTAATTCTCACCATTCAACCTTTATTTTCTAAAACCTTCATCAAAAATACCCCTTTGACATTAATTTTTTCCATTCATGTAGTTTGCTATACATAGTACCGTCTCTCACCTATATCTTTGTTTCATAATCACAACGAAATGTGGTTATTTAAAATGAAAAAGCAAACAAATAAATATTAAAAAAAATGGAAAATCGATTGGGCGGTACTCCGCTGTTTAAAAACAGAACAAATAAAATGATTGGTGGCGTTGCCGCTGGATTTGCAGAGTATTTTAATTTGGACGTAACACTTGTGCGTATACTAATGGTTGCTGCTTTTTTTGCTCCAATACCCGCCGTTATTCCTTATATCGTTTTATGGATACTTTTGCCTGCAAAAGAAAATCAATTGGGCGGCACTCCGCTGACAACAATTAATTATTCAACAACTAATTAAAATAAAAAATCCCCATCGAGGGTTAAAGGGCCATGGAAAAGCGATTATATAGAATCAAAAACCGTCAGGCAATGCTCGGAGGAGTTTCGCAAGGTTTATCCGAATATTTTAACATTGATGTTACACTTATTCGTGTTCTTTTTGTACTATTGTTTTTTACTCCGTTTCCGTCGGTTTTTACTTACTTTATTTTGTGGGCGGTGTTGCCTACTAAGTACGACTATGGTTTTGCGGGTGCAGAAGTAAATCAAGATTTTAACTCAAACGATAATATTAATTTTCAATCGGGCGGCGAACCGTCCTCAAACTCTACTAACATGAGCAGACACAATCAAAACAACAATTTGATTGGAGGAGCAGTCCTCATCATTCTTGGTGTAATTTTTTCGTTCAAAACATTTTTCCATATTAATTTATGGCATTATTTAGGACAAATGTGGCCATTGTTTTTTATCGGATTAGGAATATGGCTAATTATCAAAAATCGTAAAGATGATAACTTTACAAATTTCACTAATAACGATAGTTCTTCAAATTTATAATAATATCAAAACCTGTAAGGTCTAGGCGACCCCGTCTAAAAACACCTTGCAGGTTTTTTTATAGAAAATTTAAAAAAATGAACAATAAAAGCAATATTTTTTGGGGAATCGTACTCATTGTAGTAGGTTTTCTGTTTCTTGGAACCAACTTGGATTGGTTTCATTTAGATTGGTCGTTTCGACAAATCGCTCGTTTTTGGCCCTTAATGCTTATTGCGGCAGGTGCTGCGGCATTCTTCAATCACAAAAAAAGCGTATATAATGCCACGTCAGCTTTATTGATTGCTTTTGCCATTCCGCTGGGTCTTTATACTTGTATCGATGATGGTGTGCGTGATTTTAAAGATGAGGTATCTGACGGATTCAACATTGATATTGATGATTTTGATGACGATGACGACAACCATAATGATTCGTACTCTAAAAATGATACAACTTCTGGCGATAGAAATAAGCAATATTTTGCTGTCGAAATGACACCAGATTTGAAAGAAGCTACTTTGAATCTGAAAGGTGGCGTTGC
>NZ_JAYWCU010000273.1:0-19573 GCF_043780375.1 Emticicia sp.
TTGAGGAAATTTTGAAGCCCGAATGGAATTCCATAGCACCGCTACGGTTGAAAAATTTGCTCAATTTGTAGCCGAAAAGATGGTGTTTTTCGACTTAAAATACTTTCGCAGGAAGTCTATTTAAACAATCAAATATTTTTAACACCAAAATTTAACCTAAACAAAACATGAAAACCTAAACCTGAAACAAACACTACCTTTACCTTTGCAATTAAAAAAAGCCGACAATGTTACGAGCATTGTCAGCTTAAAATTAAACCCTTTTTGATTGGTTACGAGCCAAAATAAACAAAGGGTGTGTTTCGGAAAATCTTACGAAAATCTAACAAAACATTTCAAACGTATGAAAAAAACTCGACAAAACAGTCAATTATTACTGACTATTATGAAAATCTCACTTTTACAACTGACCTTGGCGGTGCTGTTTGTAGGAGTTTCTTTTGCCTTCGATGGTAAGGCTCAAGAAATGCTCAACAAGTCAGTGTCACTAAAAGTTGAAGACATGAAACTTCGCATGGTGCTTAATCAAATCGAGCAGCAGACCGATGCCAAGTTTGTTTATAACTCGAAGGCTATTCAAGCCGACCGCAAGATTTCATTGACTCTTTCAGACAAGAAATTATATGAAGTTTTAGACATCGTATTAAAACTTTATCAGGTTTCGCATAAAATCATTGGTGGACAAATCATTTTGAGTCCAGCCATTCCTGAAAAAGCTATCAAGACAAGCAATGTGAGCGAATCGTCATCAGACGAAGCAAAAATAGCCGTTTTGCCCATCGACAAATCAATAACAGGAACTGTGAGCGATGAAACTGGCTCTGGAATTCCGGGAGTGAGTGTTACAATCAAAGGAACTTCAAAAGGTACAAATACTGATGTTAATGGAAAATTTAAAATTGATGTGCCAACTGAGCAGACAATCTTGGTTTTTTCATTTGTTGGTTATGCTCCACAAGAGATTAAAGTAGGCAACCAATCTGAAATTACTGTTTCTTTAAAAACAGACATCAAACAACTTTCTGAGGTGATTGTGGTTGGTTATGGGTCACAAAAGAAAGCCAATTTGACTGGTGCGGTTGATATGATTACGAGTGATGTGTATGAAAACCGTGCCATGACAAACCTTAACCAAGGTTTACAAGGGGTTTTGCCAAACTTAAATATTAAAATGGGTGATGGAAAACCAAACCAAGCTCCAACTTTTAATATTAGAGGTACAACTTCGATAGGACAAGGTGGAAGTGCCTTAGTTTTAATTGATAATGTTGAGGGCGACCCAAGTTTGATAAATCCTAATGATATTGCAACTATCACTTTGCTGAAAGATGCCGCTTCGGCTTCTATTTATGGAGCAAGAGGTGTTTTTGGTGTGGTTCTGATAACTACAAAAAATCCTACGGTTGGAAAAACCAATGTAACTTATTCTACCAATTATTCTTTCAAAGGTGCTATTGCAAAGCCTAATTTGGTGTCCGATGGCTATTTATGGTCTTCGATGTTTGCCGAGTCTTTTGTAAATTTTGGGGGAACTTTCCCACAAAATGCTAACAAAACGCTCAAATTTTCACAAGCGTATTTAACCGAATTCAAGAGAAGAAAAGAGGTTGGAGGCTTGCCCGAAGTCGAAATTGACCCAATTACAGGCGAATATGTTTATTATGGAAACACCGCCTATTATGATTTGCTTTACAAAGACCAAAATAGCTCGAACGAGCATAATATTAGTATTTCGGGAAGTTCAGAAAAAGCAAGTTATTTGCTTACAGGCAGGTATTTAGGTCAAACTGGTTTGTTTCGCTACAATTCTGATGATTATCGTATTTTCAATTTTACTGGAAAAGGCTCAATACAATTGTATCCTTGGTTGAAAATCAATAATATGTCGCAATTCTCGGATATGAAATACCACAATCCGCTGAATGTTGGCGAAGGTGGCGGTATTTGGAGAAATATTGCTGACGAAGGTCCAGTTCCATCGCCATTGTTGAATCCTGACGGAACCCTAACAGCTTCGGCGGCTTATAATGTTGGTGATTTTTATTATGGGAAAAATGGCATTGACAACAACAAAAAAGTGTTCAGAAATACGACTGGTTTTGCAAGCTCTTTTTTTAAAGATAAATTCAGAATCAAAGGAGATTTTACGATTCAAAATACAGACAATAATGATAGAACGAAAGCTGTGCCAGTACCATATAGCATCAAGCCTGGGGTTATTTCCTACGTTGGCACTACAACAAATTTCTTGAATGATGTGTATCGTGAAACTGCTTATATGACCACCAATTTATATTCAGAATACGAAAATACTTTCAAAAACGACCATTATTTGAAGTTTTTGGTAGGTTATAATTACGAGCAATCAAATTTTAAACGCCTTTCGGCTCAACGAAACGGTTTAATTTTTGAAGATGCCAACGACATCAATTTGGCATTAGGACAAGTAACGACCACAACTGGTGGTTGGGAAATTTGGAAAATTATGGGTGGTTTTTCAAGGCTAAATTATTCGTACAAAGACCGTTATTTATTTGAAATCAATGGTCGCTATGATGGTTCTTCTAAGTTTCCTGCCAACCAGCGTTTTGCATTTTTCCCTTCATATTCTGTCGGTTGGAGGCTTTCAAAAGAGTCTTTTTGGAAAATTCCCGAAAACATCATTTCTGACCTAAAACTAAGAGCATCGTATGGCTCGCTTGGCAATGGAAATATTGGTTCGTATGCTTACTTAGAGCAATTTGGCATTACTCAATCTGCCTTAATTTTAAATGGTCAAAAACCTCAGCAAACCAGAAACCCAACGGTGATCCCCGAAGGATTGACTTGGGAAACTGCTACTACACAAAACTTCGGTATTGACTTAGCAATGCTTAATAATCGCCTAAATTTTGTGGCCGATGTATATGTCAGAACAACAACAGATATGTTTACGGTTGGCTTGACACTTCCTGCGGTTTTTGGTGCAACTGCTCCAAAAGGAAACTATGCCGATTTGAAAACCAAAGGTTTCGAGGCAATGCTCTCTTACCGTGATAAGATAAAAACTGGGGCAAAAACTTTGAATTATGATGTGAGATTGACACTTTCTGACTACAAATCAACTATTTTGAAATACAATAATCCTCAAAAATTATTGAGCGATTATTATGAAGGACAAGTTTTGGGTGAAATTTGGGGCTACACCACCGATGGATATTTCAAGTCGGCAGAAGATGTTAAAAATAGTGCTTCTCAAAGTTTATTCAGAACTGCCTCAAGTGGACTTTGGTTTCCAGGAGATATAAAATTCAAAGATACCAATGGCGATGGAGCAATTACGCCGGGAACAGAAAGAGTTGAAAATCCAGGCGACCGTTCGATTATTGGTAACTCAACACCTCGATTTACTTATGGGGTGATGCTTGGAGCTGATTGGAACAATTTTTTCTTTTCGGCATTTGTGCAAGGTGTAGGCAAGCAAGATTGGTATCCGAGTCGTGAGGCGAATTTGTTTTGGGGACAATATAACCGCCCTTATGGTGGAATTCCTGCAAGTCAGCTTGGAAATATCTGGACAGAACAAAACCCTGATGCGTATTTTCCTCGTTATGTTTCTCGTATTGCCAGTAATGCCAACGGAACATTAGCAGCAGCTCAAACAAAATACCTTCAAAATGTTAGGTATATGCGTCTGAAAAACATTCAGGTTGGCTATAATTTACCTAAAACTTTGGCTTCAAAAATTGGTTCATCGGCAGCAAGAGTTTATGTTTCGGGCGAAAATTTATGGACACTTTCTCCTCTTTTCAAAATCACGAGAGATTTTGATGTGGAAAGTGCGGTTGCATCTGACCAAGTGTTTTCACCCGGTGGAAATTCAGGCGATGGTAACAACTATCCAATCATGAAAAGTGTAACACTTGGTTTATCAATTACATTTTAGCGGGATGGTAGGGTAAGAAAACCTCATCCCCCAACCCTTCTCCACAGGAGAAGGGAGTAGTGAAAGTCCTCCGCAGCGGCGTACCGTTCCTATGGAAAGGATTTAGGTGAGGTTAGTAAATTGACTTCAAAAATTTGTCTAATTTTCAAAAAACTACAAATATGAAACTAAAATACATCATTCTACTGCTTGCAACAACGATTTTTGTAAGTTGTGATTTAGAAGAACTGCCAGAAGCCACCACCACCAAAGGCCCAATTTTTGGCAATGAAAGTGGTTTGATTTTATATACAAATTCTTTTTATAACATCATAAACGGAAAAAATTTGCACCGAGCCGATGCCATGTCCGACTATCAGGCTCGCAAAGATTCACCTGCATTTATAACAGACGGAAACTTTAGTGCCAATACGAGTTCTGGTTGGTCATGGTCAGATTTGAGAAATATCAATTATTTCATTCAAAACTGTAACGACCCAAAAGTGCCTTTGGCAGTAAGAAAAAACTATCTCGGAATTGCCAGATTTTTCAGAGCATATTTCTATTTTGATAAAGTAAAACGCTTCGGAGATGTGCCTTGGATAAACAAACCGCTCGATGTAACTGATACTGAGCTATTAACAAAAGGGCGTGACCCAAGAGCAATGGTGATGGATTCGGTGCTGGCAGATTTAGATTATGCAAGCCAAACCATTACTTCAAACAGTGAAGCTACAAGGAGTTTGGTTACAAAATATGTGGCTTATGCCATGAAAGCAAGAGTTGCATTGCACGAAGGTACTTTCAGAAAATATCATACAAGTGTTGGTTTGCAGGCTTCGGCTGCTGGTTTGCTAACGCAAGCTGCCGTAGCTGCCAAAAAAGTTATAGATGAAGGTGGCTATAAATTGTACGATGGTGCAGGAACAGACAAATCGTATCGTCAAGTATTTATCAATCCAGCTCCAATTGCTACAGAAGTAATGATGTCGGCTGTATGTGATTTAGCCTTGAATAACCTAAATGATGCTAACTGGTACTGGACAAGTGGAACGTATGGCGACAAAGCAAGTTTTATCAGAACTTTTATAAATACTTATTTGAATATTGACGGAACTCCATATACAAATAATGCCGCCTACAAAACAATGTTGTTTAAAGATGAAGTAAAAAACAGAGATAAAAGATTGCAACAAACCATTCGTGTTGGCGATTATAAAAGAGTAAGCAATGGCGTTTCTGTGGCTTCTCCTCCCTTATTTTCTTATACATTTACAGGCTATATGCCTATCAAATGGGCCTTGGACGATATGTATTATGATACCCGTGACTTGAACATCAACTCAGTTACGATTTTTAGATTAGCAGAAGTGTTGCTTGTTTATGCTGAAGCAAAAGCCGAATTAGGCACAATGACTAATGCTGATTGGACGATTTCAGTTGGTGCATTAAGAAAGCGTGCAGGAATTACGAGTGGACTTACAACGCTTCCAACGGTTGTTGACAACTACTTGAAAACTAATTATTTTCCTGAAATAAACGACCCAATTTTGTTGGAAGTTCGCCGTGAAAGAGGCATCGAATTATGCTTAGAAGGCTTCCGTTTTGATGATATTGTTAGATGGAAAAGGGGCGAATTGATGCAAATGGAATGGAACGGAATGTACATTCCTTCACTCAATACACCTTTAGACCTCAATGAAGATGGCATTTTGGATGTTGCATTTTATAAAACAACTGCTCCTACGAAAGTTTCGGGGGTTACTTATGTAGAAGTTTCGCCTTTAATTGCCGGAAAACCAAATTCTCAACTAATTGCAGGAGATACTTCGGGCGAACTAACTTGGTTGAATAATATTCCAAGAAAATGGTTAGATAAAAACTATTATTACCCTATTCCAACTGGCGATATTATTACCAATCCAAACCTTAAACAAAATCCAGGTTGGTAAAGAAAAAATTGCAAAAACACTCCATCAATTAAAATAAACTTGCTGATATTTTTGGCAAGTTTACTTTAAACAGGTTCTTTTTCATCTTTCGACCTTCTGATCATTTTCCGGTAAGTGCGGTTTTAGTTTTGCCATGATGCTTAAGTTTGCACAAAATCATTAGTTTTGTGTAAACTTATTCACCTTTAAATGTTAGGCATCATGTTTTCAAAAATTTCTTTCTTACTTTTTGCCATTTTGCTTTTCTCCTTTATAGGCACAAAAGCCCAAAATGTAAACCTTGCTCCGCAAGATTTTATAGCTAAAATCAAAGTCACAAAAGATGCTCAATTGCTTGATGTAAGAACACCTCAAGAATGGCAATCGGGCAAAATCGCCTCTTCTAATTTCATCAATTTCAACGATGCTGATTTTAAGCAACAAATTGAAAAATTAGATAAAAACAAGCCTGTATTTGTCTATTGTGCAGCAGGCGGACGCAGCAGCAAAGCAACCCCAATATTGCAAGCGGCTGGTTTTAAGCAAGTTTACAACCTTTCTGGGGGTGGATACAAAGACCTTGCAAATGCAGGTTTGAAATGACCTTATTTTTTTTCTGAAAGTAATTTAAGTAAAACACCATTTGTCCAATCAAAACCATCTTGTACAATATATTCGCCGCCACCAGCTTTTAGCGAAAGGTCGTAAACGTTATACTTTTCGACCATTTTCCCAGTGTTTTTATACATTCGTAAGTTATTACTTACCCAATTCTGCTTTATGTTATTGGCTAAATCATTGAATCCATAATTACGCAATCCTTGAATTGCCAAATATTGTAGCGGAGCAAAGCCATTGGGTGAGTCCCATTGTTGATTTGTTTCATTGAGCGTTGTTGTCAATCCGCCTGTTTGTAAGAATTTACCTTCTATAATTTTTGCTACTTTTTTAGCTTGGGCAGGCGTTGCCAACTTAAAAAACAAAGGATAAACTGCTGCTAATGAATAAACATCTGTCTGCTTTCCTGCAACAAAATCATAATCGAAGTAAAACCCAGCACTTTCATTCCAAAAATATTTATCAAAAATTGCTTTTCGTTTGTCGGCTAAGATTTGCATACTTTTAGCATATTCTGGTTCGTCCTTTGCTCGATATATTTCAGCAATTGTAACTTCCAGATTATAAAGCAAGGCGTTCAAGTCAACTGGTAAAATATCGGTTGTATGAATAGTTTTTAAATTTTTCCCATCACGCAACCAACGACTCGAAAAGTCCCAGCCCGATTCGGCACCAGAACGAAGATGGCGGTACATTTCATTAGCATTTCTACCCGATTTACTTGCAGTCGCAATGTCTTCTCTGTATGCTTCGGGGCGAGGTGTATTTTTTTCATCAAAATAGCGATTGAGTATATCATCTTTTCCTAAGAAAACGGTCTTTTTATAGGCTTTATCACCTTTTTTTCGAGCTTCATTTTGTTTTTGAGCATCTTCTCCCCCATTTTCAACCGCCATCCAATATTGGTATTCTCGCTGTATTTGTGGTAAATATTGCACTAATTTTTGCTCATGCCCTTTCATTTCGGACAAGATTTTTACCATCGAAGCAAAAAAAGGTGGTTGCGAACGACTAAAATAATAACTCCTATTTCCACTCGGAATATGTCCAAAATCCTGAATCAACTGAGCTAAATTCAGCACCGTATTCGACATCAAAGAATCCTTGCCTGCTGCCTGCAAACCCAACATCGTAAAATAGCTATTCCAATAATGAATTTCGCCAAAACGCCCTCCAGGAACTACGTAAGGTTTAAGCAAAGGCACGAGTGTGCCGCCTTCATCTTTTGGTTGTCGAATCAAAACTTTCCATAATTCATCAATATGCTGTTCGCCAGAATTATTAGGATTACTCATATAATTGCTACTTAGCGTTTGTGGAAGTTTAAAGTTTTCTAAGACAAAAGCCCTTAAATCGAAGTTCTTTTTTGATTTTTGCTCTTCGTATTTCTTTAAAATTTCGACAGAGGAAGTTTTAGGTACACAATCAGGAAAAGTTTTTGAGTCGGGAAAGACAAATTTTAATTGTACTTCCCTAAAAAGTTCGCCATACTCCTCATCGGGCGATTTATATTCCTTTTTTGTAACAGTTTCACCACAACCAAATAGCAAAAAACTAATAACTACATATAAAAAAGTATTTTTTGAAAATTTTGTTGTCATTTCAATCTTTGAATTTTGTGTTATATATATGGCAAAAATATTCTAAACTTTACCGTTGAATAATATTCGATTGCATTGTTTGGTCGAAAAGTCGTAATTTCGTCTTTAAGGATACGAATTAACTGCAAAGCACGTTAATTTTTGTGAAACCCATCGGGATATTTAGCTAATTTCTATTTTGCAAACCTGCGATTTGCAAAATCACACTACAAAAAACAATAAACATGAAATTTTTTAAAACGTTTTTTCTTTTTACGCCTTTTTTTGCTGCTGCACAAATCAATAGTTCAGTAGTAAATAAATGCCAAGAAACTAACTATCAATTTTTTCGTCAAGGACAGCAAGAGCAACAATCTTCCAAAAAGTATGATGCTCAAGGAAATCTTTTGAAACAAATTGATACATTTTCAAGTCAAAACACTGGAAATTATACCAACGAATATGCTTACGAATATGATACAGACGGCAAGAATTCTCAAGTAACTTACAAGCAAAACGGGCAAGTAAAAAAAGTTACCAAGAAAAATTATAATGCCGCTGGAAACTTAGTAAGCGAAACCACATCGGCTGATGGGAAAACAACTCCATTGGCTTCGCTCACAGCAAACAATGGAGAAACACTACAAGTTTTTTATGCCAAAGATGGTGTAACAGAACTAACGAAAGAAAAAAATACTTTCAATAAAGTGGGGCAATTACTAAAAAAAGAGATTAGCACTGCCAGTGGAAATCTGATGATGTCAGATACAAAAAGCTATAATTTACAAGGAAATATTGCACAATCTATCCATTTTGATGCTGCTGATAAAATAACCCTTTTGACAGATTATGAATATGATGGCAAAGGAAATCTGTTAAAAGATAAAACGATACGCAACAATATTTTATACGCCGAAACAAACAATGAGTATGATTTAGTAGGGAAACTTTTAAAAAAAACTCGCTTGAATGGAAAAGGTCAAATAGATTATTATTTCACCTATGAATATGACTCACAAGGAAATATGAGCAAAGAAAACTATTTTTATAATAACCAAATGATAAGTGTTCGTACCTTTGAATACGATGCCAAGGGCAACAAAATAAAAGAATCATACTTAGATAGAACAGGAAATGTAAGTATGTATAAAATTTGGGAGTTTGCTTGTAAGTAAGCAAAAGCCAATAGTTATTTTAGGGATATGGTAAAAAATAAAGTACCAAGAAACCTCGCCTAAATCCTCTCCACAGGAGAGGACTTTAAACCCTCTCTTGTGGAGAGGGCAGGGTGAGGTTCAAGGATTATGGTACTTTTAAAATTACATTCTCCCCTAAAATGGAAAACCCATTCGTAATCGCACGGGCGACCCCGTCGTAAATTCTTAAAAGATGATCGCTGAAAAAATTGATTATGTAGCCGAAATAGCTCGGTTGAAGAAAGAAAAAAATGCTGTTATTTTAGTTCATTATTACCAAATTGCCGAAATTCAAGACATTGCCGATTATATTGGCGATAGTTTAGGGCTTTCGCAGCAAGCTGCCAAAACCGATGCCGACATCATTGTTTTTGCAGGTGTTCGGTTTATGGCCGAAACTGCAAAAATCCTTTCTCCCAACAAAAAAGTATTACTGCCAGATATAAACGCTGGTTGTTCGCTTGAAGAATCTGCACCTTACGAAGAGTTTAAAGCCTTCAAAGCACAACATCCCGACCATGTGGTTATTTCTTATGTAAACTGTTCAGCCGAACTGAAAACATTGACAGACGTTGTTTGTACGAGTAGCAACGCCGTAAAAATCGTTGAAAGTTTTCCGAAAGACCAAAAAATAATCTTTGCTCCCGATAAAAACTTGGGTGGTTATATTAATCGTGTAACAGGTAGAGATGCGGAGGGCCGCCCCATGCTTTTGTGGGACGGTGCTTGCATGGTTCACGAAACATTTTCAGGAAAAATGATTTCCAACCTAAAAGCCAAACACCCTGCCGCTGAAGTAGTTGCTCATCCTGAAAGTGAAGAATCTGTTTTGAAATTAGCCGATTATATTGGTTCAACAACTGGTCTTTTGAAACACGTCATTAACAGTCCACAAAAAGAATTTATTGTAGCAACTGAGTCGGGAATTTTGCACCAAATGCGAAAATCTGCCCCTGATAAAAAGTTTTATATAGCACCCACATCAAAAAATGGACACGCTTGTAAGGCTTGTTCCGACTGCCCGCACATGAAGCTAAATACGTTGGAAAAGCTCTTTCGGTGTTTGCGTGATGAAACTCCAGAAATAATTCTACCAACCAAAATGCTCGCCGATGCCCGTAAACCAATCGAAAGAATGTTGGAACTTTCGGCACAATTTGGATTGTAAAAAGCAATGTGATAATTTATTAACTGTTTACTGAAGACTGATAACTGAAGACATTTCCTCTATACTCGCACGAATATTTCATGGCAAAAGCCCTTGACTTGGCAATCCAAGCTGGCAAAGCAGGAGAAATACCTGTTGGGGCAATTGTTGTGGTTGGTGGAAGCAAAATTATTGGTAAAGGAAACAATCAAACTGAGCAACTCAATGATGTAACTGCTCATGCCGAAATTCTTGCTATTACTGCTGCATCACAGTTTCTGGGAGCAAAATATTTGAAGGAGTGTACACTTTATGTAACGCTTGAGCCTTGTGTAATGTGTGCAGGAGCATTACATTGGTCGCAAATTGAAAGAGTTGTTTATGGAGCTTCCGACTCCAAACGAGGCTTTAGTCGAGTAAGTCCGAACATTCTTCATCCTAAAACTCAAATCATAAAAAACATATTGGAAACAGACTGTGAAATGATTTTAAAGAATTTTTTCATGAGTTTGCGAACATAAAATTTGTTGTTAGCGTTTAGCCTTTAGTTGTTAGTATTAAAGTTATCATCAGATTTGTATTTACATACTCAAACTTATTTCTAAAAATGGCATATACACTCGACCCGCTCCCATATCTAAGCGATGCACTGGAGCCTCATTTTGACAAGACGACAATGGAAATTCACCATGACCGTCATCATCAAGCTTATGTAACCAACCTCAACAATGCCATTGCTGCAATATCCATTGAGGGCTCAGAGTTAGAAGGTTTAGATTTGAAAGACCTATTGGCAAATATCAGTAAATATCCAGCTCCAGTACGTAATAATGGTGGTGGACATTTCAACCATGATTTGTTTTGGAACATTCTTTCACCAAACGGCGGCGGCGAACCTTCAAGTACGCTTGGCAAAGCAATTGATGAAACTTGGGGTTCATTGGCAGCATTTAAAGATGAGTTCAAAAAAGCGGCGATTGGTCGTTTTGGCTCGGGCTGGGCATGGCTTTGTGTGGATGACCAAGAAAAACTATTTATCACATCTACACCCAACCAAGATAATCCTTTGATGGATGTAGCTGATAAAAAAGGAATCCCTGTATTGGGTTTAGACGTTTGGGAACACGCCTATTATTTAAAATTCCAAAATAAACGCCCCGATTATATTGATTCTTTTTGGAACATCGTTGATTGGGATGCCGTACAAAAACGCTATTCAAATGCTAAAAGGATTATTCCGAATAATTAAATTTAATAAGAAAGTATTAAGAGAGAGATGGATTTCTAAGAAGTCCATCTCTTTTTGTTATCTTGAAAAAGTACAATTTTTATCAAAGTCTTGATGAGTAATCTAACTGGTATGTTGTAAGTATGTATAAACTACGGTTTTACTACATAATAAGCAAACTTTAAATGGCATCATTACTAAAAAAATAATTTATTGATGTTCTATTTTGAAGAAAAATGCCTAATATTGCACTTCTTTTATAGCTTTTAATCTACAAGCCATCACAAAATGTTTCTTAATAAAAACACAATTCTGTCGATAAATACGATTTATTTTATTTGTATTATTTTCTTTTTAGGAATACATAGTACATATGCCCAAAGCGTAAATGAGTTGTCGGATGAACAAATCCAACAGTTTATGAAGCAAGCCCAAGAGAGTGGCATGACAGAAGAACAGCTAATTGCGGCGGCGGCTTTAAAGGGATATAGTGCAGATGATATTGCAAAGGTAAAAGAAAGAATGACGCATCTTCAATCAGGTAAAAAAGGAGCTGTCAATACAAATACGACAGATACAGAAAGGAAACTCAATGATACTACTTCAACAAAGAGTGTAAGACAACAAATTAAAGAAGATAGTACGGCTATCAGAAGAGAAAAATATTTTGGATTGAGTTTATTTAACAATAGAAAAAACACTTTTGAGCCAAATCTAAGAATACCCACCCCTAAAAACTATATTTTGGGCACTGATGATGAAATAAACATCTCTATTACTGGTTTTTCTTCACAAAACTATAAAGCAAAAGTTTCTCCCGAAGGAACAATCCAAATTGACATTTTAAGTCCAATCTATGTAAGTGGCTTAACTATTGAGCAAGCCCGTGAACGCATTATTAATCGTTTAAAAAGTCGTTTTGCAGGTCTAAACAGTACTGGCGGGGGGCTTTATGCCGATGTTACTTTAGGCAATATCCGAAGTATTTCTGTTACCGTTATTGGGGAAGCTATTCAGCCTGGGACTTTTACGGTTCCTTCTTTGGCTAATGTTTTCCATGTATTATACGCTTCTGGCGGACCTTCTGAAATTGGCTCATTACGAAATATTGAAGTTTTCCGTAACGGGAAAATAATCCGAGTATTTGATGTATATGATCTTTTATTACATGGTGACCAAAAAGACAATATTTTACTACAAGACCAAGACATTATTCATATCTCTTATGTAGAGGCTCGTGTTACTTTGCGAGGAGAAATACGTAACCCAAAGATTTTTGAGGTAAAACAAGGTGAGACACTAAAAGATATATTGTCATACGCAGGGGGATTTAAAGAATTGGCTTATACCAAAACACTTTCTTTGGAAAGAATTACATCTACTGAGAAAAAAATAATTACCCTTAATCAAGGTGAGGTTTCTTCATTTATTCCACAAAAGGGAGATATTTATACAATCGGAAAAGTTTTAGATAGATTTGAAAATATTGTTACAATTAAAGGGGCTATTTATAGAGAAGGAAACTATGAATTAGAGCCTGGAATGACTATTAAACAGCTAATTAGTCGAGCAGAAGGACTAAAACAAGATGCATTCAAAGACAGATTAATACTAAAACGAGAACGAGAAAACCTTGAACCTGAAATTTTAGCTTTAGACCTCAACAAAATTTTGAAGGGTGAATCAGAAGATATTCGTTTAAAATTAAAAGATACCTTGTTTATAAAAGCGTACAAGGATTTAAGAGAAAAGCTTACTATATCAATTGATGGTGCTGTTAATAAAATTGGCAATTATGAATATGCTGATAACATGACTGTCTCAGATTTAATAACAATGGCTGGTGGTTTTTCGGATGGAGCGAGTGCTTCTAAAATAGAAATTGCCCGTAGAATAAAAGGCGATACATTTTTACTGCCCAAAGAGCAATCTATTAGAATACAATTGCTTGATATAGATAGAAATTTACAATTAAGTGCTGAAAATAAAAAAGTAATTTTAAACCCCTTTGACAAGGTTTATGTCAGAAGACTACCTCGTTATGAAGAGCAAAAAACTGTTTCTGTCATTGGAGAAATATTTTACCCTGGTCCTTATGCTTTAAGAGATAAAACCGAGAAAATTTCAGATTTAATTTTAAAATCAGGCGGTACTCGAAGTGAGGCCGATTTAGGTAGTGCCAGATTTACCAGAGCAGGCAAAGTAATAGGTGTTGATTTGACTAAAGTTTTAGCTAATCGAAATGATATTAATAATTTAGTACTCAATAGTGGTGATGTTTTAGATATTCCTCGTAAAAAAGAAACTGTAACCATTAATGGGCAAGTCTATAATCCAACCACTGTTCCTTTTGTTCCCAATTTAAAATTAAAAGAATATATTAATTTAGCTGGAGGAACTACTGATAGTGCTTACGTTAAAAAAACATATGTAAGGTATGGTAATGGCAGACTTGACCGTACCAAAAGCTTCTTAGGAATAAAGGCTTATCCTAAAATAGAAAATGGATCTGAAATATTTGTTCCTGTAAGAAAAAAATCTAAATCATCTCCTGCAGAGAGAATTGCAGTGAGCTCAGCTTTGGTCTCAATTGTAACAATATTAGTTACTGTGTTAAGGGTTTTATAAAAAAGGAGTCTAATAATCCCTAAATTCAAGGAAAAAAATTACAGAAAATGGAAGAAGAAAAAGATATTATTAGCATTGATTTTGGTGCGTTTTTTAAAATCCTTTGGAAAGAAAAGGTTTGGATATTCGTAATTACAGCATTATTTACAATTTTAGGATTAGTTTATGCTTTTTCTTTGCGAGAGGAGTTTACTGCAAGTGGAAAAATCCTACCCGAATATCAATCTAAAGCTGGTGGACTTGGGCAGTTTGCTGGATTGGCAAGCTTAGCTGGTGTGGATATTGGAAGTGCAGTAACTGGTGGAGGTGATGCTATTCGCCCCGATTTATACCCCGATGTTTTGAAGAGTACACCATTCTTCTTAGATTTGTTTCAAATTAAGATTAAGACGAAAGAAAATAAGGAAATGTTATTTAGTCAATTTTATGACCAATACATTTTGGATAATAAAATTAAAGAAGAAAATAAAAAACTTAAATATCCAATCAGTAATCAATACATTGCTGTTAGTTACCAAACCGAGAATAATTTAAAAGATTTACGGGAAAGAATCAATGCAGCAATTGATAAAAAAACAGGACTACTAACAGTAACAGTAAAAATGCCAGATCCAGTAGTAGCTACACTTATTACAAGGTATAGCATGGACTATTTGACTAATTATATTACTAATTATAGAACCGAAAAAGCAAAAAAAGACTTAGATTTTCTTGCTGAACGATTAGATGCAGCTAAAGGCAAATATTATAATAATCAAGCTAAAAAAGCACAATACAGCGACCAATTTCAACAATCAATGATGAAATTGCAGTCAGCAGATTTGCAAAGAGAGCGAATAGAATCGGAATATAAAATCTCCTCCTCCTTCTATAATAGTTTATTACAAAAATACGAAGAGGCAAAATTAAAGATTCAACAAGAGACCCCAGTACTAAAAGTATTAGAACCACCCGTTGTTCCCAATAAAAAGAGTGAACCTAAAAAGGCAATCATTGCTATTATTAGTGCGTTTTTGGGTGGAATTATTGGCGTTATGATAGCTTTAATCCGAAAGAAAAATTATAAGCAGGTATTGAAATAGAAATCAAATATCTCCTTTATAGAAACAGTTCTTACAAGAAATTTTCAGTACAATGGCAATAACAAACCTTAATGAATTAGATTTATCTAAAGCATACACATTCAAAGACTATTTGAGCTGGCAATTCAAAGAACGAGTTGAGTTGCTGAGGGGATATATTTCTAAAATGTCACCGGCACCCAATAGTAGGCATCAAATTATTTCTTGGAATTTAGCTAATTTAATAGGATATTCCCTTAGAAAGAAAAAATGCCTGGCATTTTCAGCACCATTTGATGTTTACTTGCCAAGTATAAATGGTCAAAATGACACAATAGTACAACCTGATATTTGTGTCATTTGCGATACATCTAAAATAAAAAAACATGGTTGTGTAGGTTCTCCCGACTTGGTTATTGAAATACTTTCTCCTGGTAATTGCGAAGCGTCGCCCGCCCAGAGAGAAATGAAAGATAAGTATGACATTTACGAACAAGCTGGAGTAAAAGAATATTGGGTGGTATTTCCATCAGAGCAGGTTTTACAGATTTATTCATTAAAAGATGGTATTTATTTTTCTCAAAGACCCTATACTCGAGGTGATAAAGTTAATAGTAGTGTTTTAGTTGGATTGGAGTTAGATTTAGATGATGTTTTTGAAGACACGCTTAATTTAGAAGATTAATTTTAGAGAATTTGGTTACTAACCTATTTACGAATCTGTTTAAACTTTTTTTTAAGAAGCCAAGCCAGAAAATTTACTGTTCGAGCGACAGCGAGTCGGTTCGCCGACGCGATTAAATTTTCTTGATTTTTTTACGGTCAGCCGCTGCTGTTACTTTTTGTATCAAGACGGGAACGCCCAGTTAAAAAGTAAGGTAGAGAAAAAAGCAATACTCAGTGAATTTATAAAAGTTTAAGCAGGCTTATAAATTCCGATTGATAACAAAAACATATTTA
Organism: Emticicia sp.; assembly: GCF_043780375.1. GTDB lineage: Bacteria > Bacteroidota > Bacteroidia > Cytophagales > Spirosomataceae > Emticicia. The sequence goes on from NZ_JAYWCU010000273.1 coordinate 16,254, forward strand.
GATGTCATTTACATTAAAAGATAAATCTATTCTTATTACAGGTGGGACTGGCTCTTTGGGCAAAGCCCTTACTGGTCATATATTATCAAAATACCCTGAAATAAAGAAACTTATTATCTTTTCAAGAGATGAACAGAAACAATTTCAGATGGCTCAAGAGTATCCTGAAAATAAATATCCTCAAATGAGGTATTTTATTGGCGATGTTAGGGATTTCGAGCGATTAAAAAGAGCATTTAAAGGGGTTGATTATGTTATTCATGCTGCGGCAATGAAACACGTTCATATTGCAGAATACAATCCAATGGAATGTGTAAAAACCAATGTGTTAGGGGCAGAAAATGTAATCAATGCGTGTTTAGAAACCGAAGTCGAAAGGGTAATCGCTTTATCTACCGACAAGGCTTGTGCCCCAATTAATTTATACGGAGCAACCAAACTAACATCTGATAAATTATTTGTAGCCGCTAATAATATCAGAGGGTGGAATCCAATCAAATTTTCCGTAGTAAGATATGGCAATGTGATGGGTTCAAATGGTTCAGTTATTCCTTTCTTCATAAATAAGAAAAAACAAGGAATACTACCCATTACTGACCCAAATATGACTCGTTTTAATATTTCTCTACAAGGAGGAGTGGACATGGTAATGCACGCTCTTGAACACGCTTGGGGAGGAGAAATTTTTATTCCTAAAATTCCGTCTTATCGAATCATGGATATTGCCGAAGCAATTGGACCAAAATGTGAGAAGCCAATTGTGGGCATTAGACCCGGTGAGAAAGTACATGAAGAAATGATTACAGAGTCAGATTCTTTTCTCACCTATGATTTGGGTAAATACTATACTATTTTACCTTCTACTCACAAATGGGAGTTGGAAGAATTTATAGACCATTTCAAAGCCCAAAAGGTATCTATTGGATTTAAATATAATTCAGAGAAAAATACCGAATGGGAAACCGTTGAAAGTCTAAGAAAATTAATCAAGGAGCATGTTGATTCAAGTTTTGTTGTTTAATTTTCGGGATAAACATAATAAAATAATATTGTATTTACCTCACCCCACCCTCTCCACAGGAGAGGGATTGAAGTCCCCTTTCTCTTGTGGAGAAAGGGGATTTAGGGGAATGAGGTTTGATATTCATAAAAAGGAAAATACTTAATTTAAATGGCATTCTGAGATTGTATTTTACCTCACCCCACCCTCTCTGAAGTAGTCCCCTTTCTCTTGTGGAGAAAGGAGATTTAGGGGAATGAGGTTTGATATTCAAATAAGGAAAATACTTAATTTAAAAGGCATTCAAGTAATATTGTATTTTACCTCACCCTACCCTCTCCACAGGAGAGGGCTTGAAGTAGTCTCCTTTCTCCTGTGGAGAAAGGAGATTTGGGGGAATGAGGTTTGAGATTCAAATAAGGAAAAAACTTAATTTAAAAGGCATTCAAGTAATATTGTATTTTACCTCACCCTACCCTCTCCACAGGAGAGGGCTAAAGGGAATTTAGGGAATGAGGTTTGATATTCAAATGAGGGAAATACTTAATTGCGTTCAACTTATTAAATTTTCAAGAAGCTATTTAAAAAAGCAATCATTTTACAAACATTTATAGCCAATGGCTATTAGCTCAAAGCTATTTCTATGAAAGGAATTATATTAGCAGGAGGGTCTGGCACACGTTTACATCCGCTTACATTGGCGGTTAGCAAACAGTTAATGCCCGTTTATGACAAACCTATGATTTATTACCCACTTTCAATATTGATGTTGGCGGGTATTAAAGAGGTATTAATTATTTCTACCCCCCACGATTTACCGCATTTTCAAAAATTATTGGGAGATGGTAGTCGCATTGGTTGTAGCTTTAGCTATGCCGAGCAGCCAAGTCCTGATGGGTTAGCACAAGCATTTATTATTGGGGCGGATTTCATTGGGAATGACTCGGTAGCTTTGGTTTTGGGAGATAATATTTTTTATGGTAGTGGATTAAGTAAATTACTACAAGGTAGCACCAATCCCGATGGAGGAGTGGTATTTGCCTATCAAGTACAAGACCCAGAACGCTACGGCGTAGTAGAGTTTGATGAAAACCGAAAAGCGATTTCGATAGAAGAAAAACCAACGCATCCTAAATCCAATTATGCTGTGCCTGGCTTGTATTTCTACGATAATAGCGTAGTTGAAATAGCCAAAAACATCAAGCCTTCGCCCCGTGGTGAATTGGAAATTACTGACATTAACCGTGTATATCTTGAAAATGGCAAACTGAGCGTAGGCATCATGAACCGAGGAACGGCTTGGTTGGATACAGGCACTTTCCAATCATTGATGCAAGCGGGGCAGTTTGTGCAAGTAATTGAAGAGCGACAAGGCTTAAAAGTTGGTTGTATTGAAGAAGTTGCCTACCGCATGGGCTTCATTGATGCAGAACAATTAAAAGTTATTGCTCGTCCCCTCATTAAAAGTGGATATGGACAGTATTTATTGAATATGATTTCTTGAAAACTAAGTAGTCCACAGTCAATAATTGACAGTCCACAGTAGTGTGAAGTACCGTTGGTGGAATTTTACTTTCATCTTCTTGCGTACTCCAATATCGGTTTCTTTCTTTAAAACTTTTTTTACCGAGCGTCGGTCGAAATAAGGTTGTACAAGAAAATATCTTTACCAAATATTGGCATCTCAATCCCTTCTTTCATAACAGCCTAAAAGTGCATTTTACCATCAACAAAACATTCGGTAAAAACACTTTTTTAATTGAAATTTCCATTCTAAAGCATTCTTCGTCAATTCGTAAACAAGATGTAAAGTACCGATTGACAAATACATTTGATTGATTTTAAGATGCCATTACGATATTCCTTCATCCTTTTGATTAATAAATATATGATGTTATGAATCAAAAGAAGTTTAACAACAACCATCAAAATCTTTCCTTTTGTTATTGCAATCTTTGTAAGTATTCTTTAGATCTTCTCTCTTAAATACAAGAACATAATAGTTTTTAACTTTACGCCTGCTTGATATTCATTGATTTACATTTGATATTCCTGAGTCTTCATTCAATCTTCACCGTATTTTTGGTAATATGTAAAGTAGCTAATACCCCAATGAGGGGTGGATGGTTGAAGCGTTTTTTTATTACTCTTTGAAAAATCTTATGCTATCTGACACTAAGCCCATCCCCACCCCGAAAGGTAGGTTGTCTAATGTGTTAACAAGCTCTTTCATATTTTGAATGCTTTTTGTTTTCTAACTACCTGATTATCAAAGAGTTGTTTTTGTTTCCATTGTAATAAATCTGAAAGAAAAACAGAC
>NZ_JAYWCU010000274.1:0-10633 GCF_043780375.1 Emticicia sp.
ACGTTTATAGTTTTTGGGATTCAATACTTTTAAGGTCACAGCAAAGCGATGTAATGGGTATTTATATGCCTACTTCGGCTTCTGGGTCATAATCTGCTACTTTAGGCGTAGGTTTTTGAGTATTTTTATACTCCGAAACTCCATAAATGGCGGCACTTATTGCCAAAATGCCAATGCCACCAGCAACCATTTTTTGTTTACGACTAAACCGTGGCGTTTTTAAGTCAGTTTTGGAGTTTTCCATGCGTTTGTGTTTTTCAAAAGTAATTGGCTCAATAGCTTAAATACCATTGGTTTTAGGTAATTGTACCATGCCAGCGAAAGGGCAATGGCAAATAATGAAACGGCAACTGCACTGACGAAAATGATTTCAAGATGCGACATAATAGTATATTTGGTTTTATTTTGACAAAACATACGAAGAAACCTTCGGCAGTAAATAAGGTACTTGCAACCTTCTAAAATTTTCAAAATTAAAATCTCAATACACTGTTAGTTTTCATAGCTTTCAGAATCCTGCTTTACTTTATACTGATTCTGAAAACTAAGTGGCACGAATTGCACCACGTAGTTTGAGATTATCTCCTAATAATAAACAACCATTCCCTCTTATTTTAACTTTGTTGCGGGTACAGGACTCGAACCTGCGACCTTGAGATTATGAGACTCACGAGCTACCAACTGCTCCAACCCGCTGTGTATTTATGCTGCTTGTAATGACTCAGGGTAACTAATACGGTCGGAGTACCACTGTACCATTTCGTTGAAATCCCATATAATATTCTCGTTCAATGGTTGGGTAGGAGAGGTTAATGCCTCTTTACCATATTTATCAATCATTCGTTTGTCAAATTCGGCTTTGAAAGCCTCCGACAAGTGAAAATAGTCAGGGTTTTGACAAAACAACCAACCAATCATGTTTCTCTTGGGCTTGATAGCTGTTGAAAACACCTCAATAAATTCATCGGCAAATTGTTGGTCTTTTTGTTCAAATGAATCATCAATCCAGCGTAAGATTGCGGTTTCTTTGCTTTCTTGCTCACTATACAGTTTGTCTTTTTTTGATACTCTTATTAGCTTACCATCTTGATACATGATAAGGGTTTCTTGTGAGCTTGAATAGTAAATGTTTGTCATAGTTTTAGGGTTTACACTTAGGGAAATAATATTGCTTTTGCTGAAGGGATTTCTTCAATAATTATCCATTTTAAAATAGGGGCTAAGTTATTTGCAACATTTACTCTGCCTGTTTTATAATCTCTAATGGTATAATCTTTAATGTTCCCTTCTTCCAAGAGAAGTTCCTTAACCCAAAGCTGTTTGGATGGTTTTAAATCATTTATCCAAACCCCAAATTCACTTATTTTTTTTTCCATTAACAAAAATTTAACAGTTAAATACTTGTTTTTTTGTGTATAAATTTGAACATTTACGCAATTGTTAGTGTTATTATGTAAATGATACACAAATATAATAATTAAAAATCAAAAGTACACTAAATACATATAAATAATATTTATTTAGTGTAGTTTGTATTTGTTCTAAATAAAGTAAACAAATTAAATATTTTAACATTATGGAAACTAATTTTCATCATGGAAAGCGATTAAGGCTACTTTCCATACAAAAAAACCTGTCAGAAGTTGATATAGCAAAGGTACGAGGTGTTTCAAAACAAGCTATTAACAATGATTTCAATAGAGAAAACATTGGATTGAAGACAATAAATAAATATTGTCAAGCTATTGGAGTTAGTTTAGATGATTTTTACAAAGAAAACATCAAAAGTCAATCTAATATGTCGAATGTAAATTTTGATATTGAAAATCAAAAATCAGTATTCACCTTCGACAAAGTATTTGAAGTAATGGAGGAAAATAGAAAACTTTGGACAATCATTGCCCATAACGGAATCAAAGTCGATTTGGGAAAGTCTCATGAAGTGTTGAAAAAGCCCTTTGTTTTAGTACCCCCATTTTTTTTGGGTATTCAGAACCAAAGTTCAGCACGGATGCCATACCAAGAGACGGTATAGTGGTAGTAATCAAGCAGTTATAAGCATCTTGTCAGTCCCGACTGGAGGCTCTTGATAATCAAGCACTTAACAAAAAAGTTAGGTGCTTTTTTATTTTGTTGCACAACAAATTGCACAACATCTATAGCTCCAAAGTACTTCTTTAACTATCTTTCTTCATAATAAAGTCTATTTTTTAAAGTTTCCACATTCATTTTCAGGAGTTTTTTTGGGAGGGGTAAAACTGTCTCAAAAGAAGTGGGCAACAAAATACAGCATAACCCCTACAGTAATTACTGAGGTAAAATATTAAAATAGGTATGGAAATATGGCTTCCCTTGAATTATGAAAGTAATGTTTTCACTCATATCAGTTTTGACCATATCAATCACCTAAGCTTCATTTTGGAGTAGGTTCTGTATTGGAATCATACACCTTGCCAAGAATGGACAATAGATTCTTCTTAACTCTCCTCTGGAGGTAACTACTAATAAAGAGAATGGGTCAATGATTATTCTTGGCTCTAATTTATCTTCCATCATCATAAAATCACAAGGGGCTGTTATTGCTAACAACCCCTTGTGATTATTTTAAAAACCAACTATTTGCTTTACTCTCAATTGAATGTGCTAAATTTTCCACAAACTCAAAAGCATTTACACCTCTATCCAGAAATGTATCTATGTAGCTTTGTTTATTTGCCCCTGTGAATAGATTATAAACATTCCAAAGACAAATACTTCCATCACCTCTACGGCAGAAACTCTTATCTTGATAATAGTCTTTGGCTATCATTCCAATTTGGGCATCTCCAAAAAGCAAAGGCTCTATTTGTTTTTTTCTACCAAAGGAAGGTATTGATACAATTTTGCTCTTCCTATCAAGGTTGCAAATTCATGTTCAGATAAACTATAATGAAGTAGGTTTTGTAGGGCAACAAGCTGTTTCTCAGCTTTGTATCTCACAATCATATCATACAATACCTTTCATCAGTTGGGCTGTGTTTTTGACTTTTAGATTTCCTACAAAACCATCAGACCAAACACAAAGATTGCAGCAGACTTTGTTTTGAAACCTAATAAATACTTTGAAATGTTTATCACCCCTTTTCTATTATACATGTCCCGTCCTAAAATTGGGGTACATTATTGTCAATGATGTCTATTTTAGACCAGTCATTAGTCAAACCATAAGCTAATAGGAGGTTTTTACGTAAAAAAAAGCTCTAACGTACGATAACTTAATAATTTAGTAATATAAACATTTGATACAAAAATTTGTTATAAATACAAAGAAGCGTTTGTTTTTTACAACTATTTTTTTATAATTTGTTGACTATTAGCCGTTTACAATAATTGATAATATCAAACAAATTCCATCACTTACCTAATAGAAATAAATAGTATAGCGAGTGGAGAAATTAACATTATGCACTGAAGATAAAGTTTAAGGAAAGTTTGGTGCAATAAAGAAAATTAATAATTTTCAAAAACCAATTTAATTATAGATACGTAAATTTATCCACTCTCATTACACAAAATTTGTAGCTTTTAATAATGTTTGCTATCAATTATGACAAAAAACTTACCAGTACCTGCCAACGAAAAAGAAAGACTCGAAGCATTATTAAGTTATGATGTTTTAGATACTTCATTTGAAGAAGATTTTGACAATATAACTAAATTAGCCTCCTATATATGTCAAGTTCCTATTGCTTTAATCTCGCTCATTGATGATAAAAGACAATGGTTTAAATCTCGAATAGGCCTGGATTTGCCCGAAACACCCAGAGAAATTTCTTTTTGTCAATATGCCATCATGGATGGGGAAATACTTGAAATTCCTGATGCTCTTGAAAATGATAACTTTAAAGATAATCCTCTTGTAACGGGTTCTGAAAATATTCGTTTTTATACGGGGGCACCGCTAACCACGCCCGAAGGTTATAATATTGGTACTTTGTGTGTATTAGACCGGGTTTCAAAAAAACTGGATGAAGAGCAGAAAACTGCTCTTTCTATTCTTTCCAAACATGTGATTACTCAATTAGAGTTAAGAAAAAAAAATATTGACTTACAGAGTGAGGTCGAAAAATTAGCAAAGAAGACATTAGAAACAATTACGCTTGAATTAAATAGTTACAAGTTAGCTTTAGACGAAACTTCGAGTACTATCATTACTGACGAAAAAGGAATAATCAATTTTGTGAACGAGGCTACTTGCAATATTTCTAAATATTCAAAAGTAGAATTAATTGCACAAGACATTAGAATATTAAACTCAGAGTTTCATTCGAAAGCATTTTTTGCTGATTTATGGAAAGTTATCACTTCGGGATTAATTTGGAAAAATGAGGTAAAAAACAAAGCAAAAGACGGTACTTTTTATTGGGTTGATATCACCATAATTCCATTTTTAGACAAAAAAGGAATGCCCGTGAGATATGTATCAATTCAACGAGATATTACCAAACAAAAACAGGAGGAAAATACAATAAAACAGTTTTTTGACCTGTCCCAAGATTTTTTGTGCGTGGCCAATACCGCTGGGTTTTTCGAAAAAATAAGCCCGACCTTTTCAAAAGAATTGGGTTTTTCTCAGGAAGAATTATTGAGCGAACCATTTTTTAATTTTATCCATGAAGAAGATGTTTACAAAACCAGAAAAGAAATTGAAAAATTAGCTCAAGGAAATACCTCAGTTAACTTCGAAACGAGATTTAAGTGCAAAAATGGCGGGTATAAATTATTAGACTGGAATGCCTCTCCTGACCAAGAAACGGGCTTATTGTATGCAATTGCACGGGATACGACTATAAGTAAAAAAATAACCGAAGAAAATAGACAGCTCTCATTGGTGGCAAAAGGTTGCGATAATATCATCTTAATAACTGATAAACACAGAATAATTCAATGGGTTAACCAGCCATTTGAAACATTGACTGGCTATTCTTTGGAGGAAGCAATTGGTGAAAAAGCAGGTAAATTACTCCAGTTTGAAGAAACAGACCCCCAAACAATTATAAAAATAAGAGAAGCACTAAATAATCAAATATCTTTTAAGGGGGAAATTAAGAATAGGAGTAAGGCTGGCAGAGTCTATTGGCTTGAAATTAACATCAGCCCTGTATTTAACGACAAGGACGAATTAATCAATTTCATTGCGATTGAGTCTGATATAACCGAGAAAAAGAAAAAAGATTTGAGTATTTCAAATTTAATTACCACACAAACTAATATCTTCAATGGTGTTGGATACACAGTTATATTTACAGATGCGAGTGGAATAATTAGAAGAATAAATAAAGCGGGATTAAATTTGATTGAATACACAGCCGATGAAGTAATCGGTAAAATCAATCCAATTAGTTTTTACGATGCAGACGAAGTCTTTAAGCGAGCAGAAGTTTTGACGCTTGAATTAGGAGAACAAGTTGATGTAGGCTTTGATACTTTGGTTATAAAGACAAGGGACAATAATAACGTAGATGCCAATGAATGGACTTACATTTCTAAAACAGGAAAACGGATTCCAGTTTGGTCGAGTGTTACTTGTATTAAGAATACAGAAGACCGTGTATTAGGTTATTTAATAGTAGCTGAAGATTATACGATCAAAAAACAAGTAGAATTAGAACTAATCAATGCTAAGAATCTTGCCGAACAAGCGGTTTATGCAAAAGACAGTTTCTTAGCAAATATGAGCCATGAAATCAGAACGCCATTAAATGCAATTATCGGATTTACTGAACTAATCAGTCAGAGTAAACTTAATGACTCTCAGTTAAATTTTGTAAATAATATTCAAACGGCTGGCGATAACTTACTGATTATCATTAATGATATTTTAGATTTATCAAAAATTGAGGCTGGTCAATTACTCATTGAGTATCATCCTTTTAATCTTAAAAGTACATTAAAACACGTTTATGATTTGCTAAAAGAAAAAGCATCTAAAAATGATTTGGAGTTTAGTTTATTTTTAGACGCTGAAATGCCTGACTTTGTTGTGGGCGACAAAGGGCGTATCAGTCAAATAATGACGAATTTAGCAGGTAATGCAATAAAGTTTACAAAAGAAGGAGAAGTAATTATTTCTGTAAAAAAAATAGCAGAAACAGATGGAGATGTTACGCTGAGGTTTTCTGTGAAAGACACCGGGATTGGTATTCCTGAAGATAAATTGGGTATGATTTTTGATAGATTTATTCAAGCAGAAACAAGTACAACCCGAAAATTTGGTGGCACAGGCCTAGGGTTAAATATTGTGAAGCAGTTGGTCGAACTACAAAACGGGCAAATTTATGTAAAAAGTAAATTTGGATATGGTTCAGAGTTTTATTTTACTTTAGAATTTAAAAAAGTTGATTCATCAATAGTAAAAATAATTGAGGGAAATAATTCAAACAAGAAATCGCTTGAAAAACTATCAATATTGCTTTGTGAGGACAATGAGTTAAATCAGCATTTGGCCAAAAATGTTATTCAAAACTTTGGTTTTGACTTGGATATAGCCAATAATGGACAAGAAGGGATAGATTTATTGATAAAAAACAAATACGATCTGATATTAATGGATCTCCAAATGCCAGTAATGGATGGTTATCAAACAACGATTTATATTCGAAACGAACTAAAGAATGAGATTCCTATTATTGCCATGACGGCTCATTCATTAGTGGGCGAGCAACAAAAGTGTTTCGATATTGGCATGAATGCTTACGTTGCTAAGCCATTTAAGCAACAAGATTTGTTAAATGAAATTCATTCTGTAATAGAGATAAATGCTAAAAAACAGCTTGAAATATCTAATGACGAACAAATATTAGCAATAACCCAGAATAAAAAAAATATTGATTTATCTTATTTGGATGAGCTTTCTGGAGGAAATAATGATTTTAGAAATGAAATGCTTGAGTTATTCATAACAAAAATACCCAAGGATTTGAATTTACTTGAAAATGCAATTCGCCAGAAAGATTATATTGTACTGAAGAGTATAGCACACGAAATGAAATCATCGCTCACAATGTTTCGATTGGATGATGAATTTGCTCTTTTAGAGCAAATTGAAAAAAAAGCTATTAATTCAACCATAAGTAGTGAATCAATGGATGAATTCGTTAATTTTAAAAATGAATTAAAAAAAGTAACTGATACCTTAACATTGTTTTTATAAATCCCACAATTAGAATGGCTAATTTAGTTATTTTAAATAACAGTTAAACATATTTAAAAATGAAAATCCTTCTGTCTGAAGATAACCAATTGCTGAGAAAATCATTGTCATTTTTCTTAGAATCGAAAGGATTTATTGTCGACCAATTTTCCAATGGAAAGGAAGCTCTTGATGCGATAATACAAAATCAATACGAAATAATTTTAACAGACATTAATATGCCTGGAATTAGTGGAATGGAAATTACTCAATTTGTAAGAAATAATCTTCATCTCAAAACTCCTATTATTATTTTTACTTCGTCAAATGTTGAACAAACCGAATTAGATTCCTTTAATATTGGAGCGAATGAATTTATTGCTAAACCGATTAGCCCGTCTGTATTACTCGTCAGAATGAATAGATTACTAAACATAAAGTGAAACTAAGTGAAAATAATAAGATCATTTACAGTAATATGAAAGAGCCTTAAAATGTTTTTAGAGTCGGTATTTATATAGACTTGTTGCAATGGAAGATTATTCGTTTTAAAATAGCCTTTTTTTACGGCATCGGCTTTCCGATTGCTCTTCGTTTAAATTCTCGTCCGTAGCTTCACAACGAACTCAAATTTAAGCCTAAATCAAGCAAAAATGACTTGATTTTATAAATCGAAACGCCCATTGCAACAAGTCTAATATCAACTTCGTATTAAAGAGTCTTTTTTAATTCGTCCAGAATTTCTCTACGAATATGAAGAATATATGCCAACGACATATAGACATAAATTTAAATCACAAATAATTCTTACTAAACGATTCTGATGGATGAATTGAGGCAATTATACACAAGCAAAACTTGGATAGAACCGTTTTTAGTCTATTCAATTGTCTTTTTTATAACAGTTTCCATTGTATTTTTTGTATTTATAATAATTAGTCGATTTATAAAAATACGTAATCAAAAATTAGAAAATAGATACAATTTGTTTATTGAAAAAATGTTAATGCAAATTCTATTTGATGACATCACTTATTCAACCTCTAAAGAATATGGTATTTTGAATAAAAACACTTTATTCAGAACTCAGTTGATGAATTTAGTAATAAATCTTCATCAAAATTATGAAGGCAATTACGCCAAAAAATTAGAGCAATTTTATTTTGAATCCAAATTGAGAACCGATTCATTCAATAAACTCAAAAATAGGAAATGGGAAATAAAATGTAAAGGAATAAAGGAATTAGCCGAAATGAATGTATCAAATGCGTTTGATGTATTAGTAAAAATTTCAAAATCTAATAATAGAATACTTACAATTACGGCACTCAACGCTTGTGTTAAGCTAAACGGAACTAATGGAATTATTCACTTGATCAAACATAGATATAGATTTGACAATTGGACACAATTAAATATTATTGATGCAATTAAACAGGGCAATATTGAAGACACAAGCGGAATTGAACTGTTATTAACCTCGCAAAACTTATCGGTTGTTAGTCTTGGATTAAAAATTATCCAAACTCTTCAATTATCTCAAAATACTACTTTTGTGCAGCAGTTGATAAGCAATACTGCCAGTGATTCGATTAGAAATGAGGCTTATCATGTAATTAAGGCTTTAACAACTCACAGTAAATCAGAGAAATAATGTTTAATAATAGCGGAATATCGATGTTTGTTGAAGTATATCTGACTTTGATATTATTTTATGCCATTCTGATTATGACATCTTATCTATTTCTTGCTTACCTCTCCGCCAGAGAATTAAATGATTATTTAAAAAAAAATAGTTTTGTTAATTATGAGGTTCTATTGTCGAGTGAATTTGCCCCTTACCTTTCGCTCATTGCCCCTGCTTACAATGAAGGATTGACAATTGAAGAAAATGTAAAATCGCTGTTATCGCTAAATTACAATAACTATCAAGTTATTGTAATAAATGATGGGAGTAAGGATAATTCCATGGAAATTTTAATTAATACTTACGATTTAATACCAGTAGTGTTAGAATACCAAAATAAAATTGCGACTAAGGAAATTAAAGAAATATATCAATCAAAAAACTCAGCATTTAAAAAACTGATTGTCGTAGATAAAGAAAATGGAGGTAAAGCTGACGCTTTAAATGTTGGCATAAATATTGCTCAAAATCCTTATGTGGTATGCATTGATGTTGATTGTATTTTAGACAAAGATGCCTTATTGAAGTTGGCAAAGCCTTTTTTAGAATCAACTCGAAAACGGGTAATTGCCACGGGGGGAGTTATTAGAATTGCAAATCAATGTATAATAAAAGATGGTCGATTAATTGAAGTAAATATACCAGATAAAATGCTGCCAAGAATCCAAGTATTGGAGTATCTTAGGGCATTTCTTTTAGGAAGGATGGCATGGGAAAGACTCGACGGTTTACTATTGATTAGTGGTGCATTTGGTGCATTTGATAAAGAAGTTGCTCTAATGGCAGGTGGATACAATACAAAAACTGTTGGAGAAGATATGGAATTAGTAGTTCGTATGAGACGCTCTATGCACGAAAAAAAGATTCCTTATACCGTTAGCTACATTCCTGATCCATTGTGTTGGACTGAAGCACCCGAAAGCTTTAATATTTTTAAAAAACAAAGAAGCAGATGGATGAGAGGAACAATTGAAACTTTGTGGATTCATCGTAAGATGTTTCTCAATCCAAAGTACAAATTATTAGGTTTATTAAGTGTTCCTTATTGGACTTTTTTTGAATTTTTAGCTCCTTTTATTGAAGTAATTGGCTTATTGATAACACTTTTATTCATAGCTTTTGGAATCCTAAATTGGCATTTTTTCATCCTACTTCTTTTGTTTGTTTACTTTTTTGCTGTGATGTTTTCAATACTTGCATTACTAAGCGAAGAGCTAACTTTTCATAAATATATCAAAGTAAATGATTTTATAAAACTTCTAGTTGGAGCATTAGTTGAGCCAATTTATTTCCATCCTCTGGCCGTTTATGCAGCTTTAGTTGGATATATGGAGAAAATTAGAGGAACTAAAGGTTGGGGTGAAATGACCAGAAAAGGCTTTCAAAAAAAGCCGTAATTTTTAAAGATATATGTCAAAATTTAAACAAAGTCAGTAAATTAGAAATGTTGTAATATCAAAATATATAATAGTGAACTAATAATTTTTTGTTTTTATATCACTTACTTTATATATTGGCATTATAATTTAGTATTATTGTTTATTCGGGGTTGTTTATAAAAAAGTACCTTAGTATATCTTTAAAGTGACTGCACTTTTTTGGTATACAAGTCTTAGAGGTTGTTTAAGTTTTTTGATTTGGGCTTAAAATGCACCTTTTTAAATTACTCTTCGTTTAAAAAAGGCTCATTTTGCTCGCAAAATTTCACTTTTTTAACCTTGATTAAGTCAAAAAAGTATCATTTTTTACCAGCAAAAAAAAACTTAAACAACCTC
>NZ_JAYWCU010000275.1:0-6027 GCF_043780375.1 Emticicia sp.
CCCGAAACCTCATGCCCGATAATTTGGGGAGGTTTTACTCTTGCATCCATCTTTCCGTGGTAGATGTGTACGTCAGTTCCACATACGCCCACATACGCCATTTTCAAACGAACTTCGCCTTTTTGGAGCGGCTGTTTCTCAGTTGTCTTTATTGAGAATGAATGATTTCCTTCGTAAAATAGTGCTTTCATATTAAATTTCTTTTGGTCGTTCAACTAATTGTAAAACATTGCCTTCTGGGTCTAAAAAAGTACGGACTTTGCCTCCCCCTGTTGCTGGTGAAAGTACACTCGTCCACCTAATGTTGTGATTATCCAAATGCTTAATACCTGCTTCAATATCATCTACATTAAATGCCAAGTGCGACCAGCCCAAGGTTAGATTTGTTCTGGTAGGGCGAGCATTGCCATCATTGGGCAAAATTTCGAGAATGACTCCGTCAGGTGCTTTCAATAACCAAATAGGGCGTGGGTCTTTATAAAAGATTTCAAAACCCAATACTTCGCAGTACCAATTTGATAAAGTCTCTACATTTTCGGCAGCCACTGCTGGATGATCTATGCCATTTATTTTGAAGTTTTCCATTTTTTATATAATTTGAAAATAGCAACCCCTTACCCCAAATAAGGAGTCGCTTTTTTAAAATGATTTGTTCGATTATTTGGTTTTCAGAGGGTTCTTTGAAGAATTTGAAGCATATTACCTTCTGGGTCAAATAAGTTTCTGACTTTACCACCACCAATAGCATCCATCAGATTTCCTCCCCAAGTAACCTTTTGATGATCCAAATAATCAATGGCAGTTTGAATATTTTCAACCCGCAGAGCCAAGTGCGACCAACCAGGTGTCCAAGTGGTTCTTTCTTGCCTCATTGTATCATCTTTGGGCATAATTTCGAGCAATGTTCCGTCGGGAGCTTTGAGCATCCATACAAATTTGAGCGGTTGGACGGTTGGATGAAGAAACCATTTTTCGTAACCTAATACTTCGCAATACCAATCTGAAAGCTTTTCTACATCATCGGCTGCTACGGCGGGGTGGTCTATTCCTAGAAAATTCATATTGTATCTACTTTATTTAGTTCGTATCGGTCATTATTTTTTGTAATATTCCAAGTTCTTCCATGACCAGAAATAATTGAAAAAGATTCATTTTCGTTGATTTTTAAAGTCCATTTTCGGGAATCACTTTTTAAGGTGAAACTGTTTTTAACTATTTCCAAATTCCAATTAGTCAATAAATCAGGCTCATCTAAAGCAATCGCATGAACAACTATTCGAGTAGTCAATTTTTCTTTTTCTGTAAAACGGAATAAAAAACTATCTCCAGAGCCACCTTCACCTAATTGATTGGGTTCAGGATGGTAGGCATCATGCAAAAATCCATGAACTGGGTACGAAAATGAGCCATTTCCTCCATGAAATAGCTTCATGCCCGCCATATTCTTTTTTACAGTTAAACAATTGTTTTCTTTTTGCCAAACAGTTTTACCATCTCTGTTATTTACGACCCAATTCCAAAGTGTGGTTATTGGATAATCCGCAGAAATTTGGTCAACTATAAACAAAACATGGCTTCCAGCAAGAATCCAAAATCTTGAAAATTCTTGAATAGGCTTTCCGTAGGCATTTCCGACTTCTGAGCCTACGACTGAAATCACATCGTCTTTTGCACAAATAAGACTTTTGTCGCCCCTATCAATCTTCTCTCCACCTTTTCCGTTTACAATAGTTCTTCTTGGAAAAACACTTTTTTGCTCTAAAAGTGAGGCTTTTGCTAAATCTTCTTGTAAACCCAAAGACTCTTTTTCAATCAAAAAAGTACAAGTATTGTGCGTTTGCGAGCTACTTTCTAAGCCATGAATCAGATTTCTGTAACAAGAATGTCCAGGGTCTGCCAAAAGCCTTTCGTTGTTATGTACCAAAATAAAACTGTTCAAATCACCGTGTAAATGCCCTAATCCGTTGAGTAACTCACTTCCACCGTTAGTAGCAATGATGGTTTTCCCGTTCCAAGCATCTCTTATAAAAGCATTACCATTTGAAAAAGAGGTTGTTAATGGCAAATTAGCTTCTTCGGCAGAAATACTTTTTGAATGATAGGTAAGCAATGGCAATGTTAAAAATCCCCAATCGTTTCGCATACCCAAAGTTGCCAAATCGTGCGGTTCTTGATTGGGAACTGAACAATAATATTTTTCAAAAAGCCATTTTGCTAAACCCTTTTCCGTTTCGTTTTCACTGCGTGCGACGATGTGCAACAAAATATCTCCTGAAGGACGAAAAATGGCGGCACTGTCATTAAAATTAGCGGCCCTTGCTCGTGGTTCGTCACCCCAGCCGTGTAGAGGTTTGGCATAGAACATGCTGGTTGTTAGCCAAGCGATTGTCGAATTTCGGTGACTGAGCGAAGCCGAAGACACGATTGATAATAATGGATATTCTCTCAAAACAGCCTCTTTTGCAAATGTTAAAGCCAACAATAAATAATTGCCATACTGCAAAGATTCGCCATATGAGCCATCGTCTTGCATGGCATCTTGGCAAAGTTCAAACTCTGGTAATAATTCAAAGACCGTCTTTTTATCTTCCAAAACTACTGCCGAAACCATCGCACCACTAAATAAAATACTTCTCCAATTGGCTAAATGTTTGTTTTTATTCAACCATCTTCGACAAAGAACAATGCCTTTTTCGTGTAATGCTATTTTTATTTCTTGTAGGTCATTTTCAGAAAAAGCAGTTTTTGCCAAATCATAAACTGCCGAAACACCCCAACACAAATGTGCTGTTTCGAGATGCCCAATGAAGGGTTCAGAGTGGTCACGAAATTCGGGACCAACCCAATCATAAGTTGTTTTGCGAACAATTTCGAGTGTTTCTCTTTTGAGCCATTCGGCTAATTCTAGGTTTGGTTGCAATGCGTAACTCATGGCAGCATCCGACAAATACTCAGCAGCCGAGTGCCACCAAATAGTCGTTGGGTTTGATCCTAAGAGATTTCCCCAAGAAACTCGTTCGTAAACTCTTTTTTGTAAAGCATTAAAAAATACCGAAATCAACGATTTTTCGTCGTCAATTTCTCTCAAAATGGCTGTTTTTTCAATATCCGATAAAAATACTGCCATGTCAGAAATACCCTCCGTTTTTAACTACGTCGGTTGGTTTCATTCCGCTTTCAACCATTTCTCTGATTTCATCTTCTTTAAACATCAGTTTTTCGGTGGCGAGTAAAACATCATAAGCAATGTTTTGAGGAATAGAAATTACCCCATCAATATCTCCAAAAACCCAATCGCCAGGGGTAACAATTACCTCACCCATAAGAATCGGTTTGAGGTAATGATACATTCTGAATCGCCCTAACATACCAGTATTAGACTTGAATTGATGAAATACAGGAAAGCCCAATTCTAAAATGGCTTTCGTATCTCTGATGCCATTGATAACAGCTCCTCTACAACCAATTTTTTTGGCAGCCATTGTCATCACTTCACCCCATTGTGAGGTCACGGTGTCGCCCGAACAGTCCCAAACCACAACCGAGTCTTCGTAAATGGCTTCCAACATTTCGGCTCGCATTTCAAACTCACCTTCAGTAGTAATATCTGGCCCACCTTTTACTGTAAATGCCAAACCTGCAAGTTTCATTTCTTCTCGCAATGGAGCGTAGCAAGCTGGCAAACTTGAAGCGTGCATTTGATAATTAAAACGCAGTACGTCATTGACTGCACCCGTATAAAGTTTGAGGTAACGCTCACGCATTTCGGCAACCGAAATAGGGAATGGTGATTTAGAAATATGTTCGTTGGTACAGATTAAGTTAGTATTCATTATGCTAAAAATTTCATGTTGTCAAAATTAATTTCTCGAATCAGCACGTATTCGGGCTGATTTATAACAAAAACAATTACTCTTGCCACGTCTTCTACTTTCAAGAATTTTTCTCTTGGCACTTGGCGATCGCCCCAATAGTTGCTATCTGTTGGGCCAGGGTTTATATCCGTTACCTTTATGCCCAGTTTAAGTGCTTGGTCTGCCAAACCACTATTTAGACCTCTTGCTCCAAATTTGGAAGCACAATACAAAGGAGCATTTGGATTGGTACGTTGCCCAGCCATTGAAATAACAGTCAAAATATGACCTGCTTGTTTGGGTTTCATAATTTTGAAAGCCTCCCGATTGCATAGAAAAACTCCTTTTACATTGATATCCATCATTTTTTCAAAAGTTTCTAAGTCGGTGGTTGAAAGGTCGGGTGATGTTAAACCAAGCCCTGCATTGTTCAGAAGAATATCTACCGTTCCGAAGGCTTCAACACAAGCAGCAAATCCTGCAATTACATCTGCTTCTACACTCACATCACCTCTGAACGATTTTAAATTGGGGCTTGAAACTTCTTCACCTAACTTATTAGTGCGACTAAAATCAAAAACCTTTGCTCCACCATCCAACAACATTTGAGCAGTAGCCTTTCCAATTCCACTTGATGCTCCCGTTATAAATACTACTTTGTTTTCTAAATTATTCATTTTTATTAAACGTTGGTTTTTTTCTAAAATATAAAAATGTAGCGACAATAAGGCATAAAACACCAGATATTAATGCTAATTGACCACTTAAAAGACTTCGAGAAGGAAAGCCCATTATTACAAACATAGAGCCTGTCAATGCAAAAGCGATTCCATACATTAGTTTTATTGCATCTGCAAAAGCATCGTCATTTTTGCTTTCTTTCGTAGGAACAAACGGTATGGTCAATTTATGAAAGAACGCTGATACTTTAGCATTGTATATTTGGTTTTTTGATTTAAATTTACCCGATATAATAAAGACACTAAAACAGAATCCAATTTCAACCAAAGTAGCAATAGCCCATCTGATTTCTTCGATTACATTTGGACCACAAATATTAAAAATGTCTTTTTTTACAAAAAATACATGCATTAAAAACCCTAAAATTACACCACCAAAAAGCGTAAATAAAGCACCCCAAGGTTGTGGTTTTGCCATCAAAACCCCAACAATAACAGGCACTATCATTGGTACTGCAAAAATACCTGCTAATAGTTTGTTAGCCTCAAAAGCACCCCCAAAACCAGTCACAAACAACGCTCCGATAGTTACAATTGTGCCTACTAAAAGGGTCATTAATCTGCCAACTAAAAGTGATTCTTTTCCAGAAGCATTTGGTCTGAAAACCCGTTGGTAAATATCACGGGTGAGTACGCTGGCGGTTACGTTATACTCGGCACTAAGCACCGACATAGTGGCAGCAAACATGGCTGCCATCATCAAACCCATAATACCCGAAGGTAAAAGTTTGACGCACAGAGCAACATAAGCCATTTCTGGATTGGCTAAATTAGGCAAAATCACACGTGCAGCTAATGGCGGGAAAAGAAAAATAATGGGAAAAATAAAGAAAAACAATGCCGATAAACCCGCTAATTTCTGCCCGTCGGTTTCGGTTTTGGCAGAATAAAAACGTTGAATGAACGTCCAATTGCCTAAGTATCTGATGATTAACAAAATATAGTAAGTCATTAACCAAAGCGGCATTCCTTTTTTACCATTAAACCAAGTCATATTTTGGGGAATAACCGCTTGCATATTTTCGATACCGCCTGCTGCATTGTATGCTAAAGGAACTAAAATTAAAGTAGCAAAGAAAAGTATCACAAACTGCACCACATCAGTAACAATAACAGCCCAAAATCCACCTACTACGGTGTAAAGAGTTACTACTATACCACAACCTATAACGGCGGTTTCGAAGGGAATTCCTGAAGCGGCGGTGATAAAAAGCCCGATTGAATAAAGTTTTATCATGTCATCGAGCAATTTAAAAACCACGCCACTCCACGAAAATATTTGTCGGATTGGGGCATTATAACGGGTTTCTAAAAACTCAACTGGACTCATAATTCCGGCCCTTTTCCAGCGTTTGGCAAAGAAAAAGATGGCGATTAATGAGGGGAAAACGGTACTCCAAATTACGGTAATTGCCACCAAACCATCGGAATAA
>NZ_JAYWCU010000276.1:0-14044 GCF_043780375.1 Emticicia sp.
TTTCTGTCGGCACAGGTACGATAGCTTACATTATCAAAGCTGTAATAGGAGCATTACTTGTACTGGTAATTGTAGGAGTCGTAAAGCGGTGACAATTGAATAATAATTTTTGAAAACGGGTAAAGAATTTTGTTCTTTACCCGTTTTTGTTTGATGTATTAAAACGGATACCCAATCGCAAAATGAAAAACAGGATAATAATCATTGCCACGTCCAAATTTCAAATTATCAAGTACAAAACGGTCACCCGATTGGCGTGCTGGGTCAAAAACTTTTATACCCCAATCGAAGCGAGCAATAAAATAATCTAAGTCCAATCTAAGTCCTGCACCAGTTCCTACTGCAATTTCTTTATAAAACCTTGTCCAATCGAAGTTTGCTTGGTTATATTTTGTATCAATCTGGTACCATTTCCATACATTTCCTGCATCAACAAAAAAACCTGCATTCCAGTTACCAATAAACCTAAACATATATTTTCGGTACTCAATACTTGCTTCCAACAAAATATCACCAGGTTGTTGCGAAAAGCGGTTACCTATGGTAGTTCCTTGTGCCGAACCTGGGCCCAACGAACGAGGTCGCCATGCTCGAATACTATTTGCACCACCAATAAAAAAATTTTTCTCAAAAGGCATTGCTTGATTTTTGCCGTAGGGGTGAGCTACTCCCACATTGATACGATATGCCCAAGCATCTCGTCTATTGATTGGAAAATATTTTCGTAAATCAACATTCATTTTTATGAAGCGAAAATAGGCACGTTTGATGGTATCCAAAGGAAAAACCTTATCTATAAAATTGATTTTATCTTTATCAGGAAAAAAATTAAGCGTCGTGCCGCCCGATTCAACAAAGAAACGCAGATATCTTGCTTTAATATTTTTCCCCTGAATCTGATTGTTGAAAATGTAAGTTGCATTTATGCTAGATACGAATTGAGGGTCGAACAAAACTCTAAGATTCTGCTCAGTTTTCAAAACAGCATTAAAACTCGAATCTTTGTAAGGGGTATTGATCAGGTTAATATCGAAAGGAGAAATTAAAATCGTTTCATATTTTGACCTTTGCCAAGAATAGTTGCCAGTCAAACGAAAAACTTGTCTTTCAAATAGCCTTTGTTTTGAGTTATTATAACTCACCGCCAATTGTGTACGTGGGTTTTTGAGGCTCAATAAATTCGCAAATCGGTTTATAAATATAATTTTCGGGAAATTTATCGCCAAATTTGCTCCTAATTCTCGACTTCTTTGTGTAGTGGAGTCTAAACCTGGCTGACCTTCCAAATTGGCTCGAAGCCCTAATTCGGTGGTTTCCAAAATACGTAAAAGGTTTCTTGCCCGCAACGAGACACTTGCTCCACCACCCAAAATATTATTGATGTTATTGACATCAAAATTATATGCTGCCGTATATTTTGGATTTGTTGGAGCAATAATATCTGCTCGTAATTTGCTATCAGGTAATTGTGTAAAACGAACATTTGCAAAAGCAAACTGGTCGAGTCCGTACAATTGGCGGTTGGTTTCGTTGACTAATGAGGCTTTGAAAAGTTGATTTGGACGAACCAAAATCTTCTTATCTAATAGTTTAACAGGAAATTTCTTGCCAATAAATGTGTATTTAATACCATTCAGGCTATTTTCAGTTGTGTCAACATTTACCGACGACTCCGTTGAGGCATCGGCAGAAATAAAATGAATAGATTCTAAAAAAAATTGCTCATGCTGGTCTTTTTGAGGAGGATTTGAAACTTTTATTTTTAAATTTACACGATATTTTTTATTAATATTTATGGTGTCTATCTCTGCTAAAATATAGTTTTTTGCAATGAAATTAAAATAGCCATTGTCTTTCAATAAAGCTTCAATTCGGCTCTTTTCAAGTTCAATTTTATTAAAGTCAACATTTTCTGTTGTTTTAATAAAGCTATCTAAAAATGAGTTTCTAACTAGCGTATCCACTTTCAAGTCTTCAATTTCGTAGTTGATATTCTCAATAATATATGGATTTTTTTCATTGACCAAATAAGCAACATTCACTCTCCGATTAGCATTTTTGGTACTCCGTTTAGCATTCGCCGAGTCAATCTGGTAATTTACTTCATTATCGAAAAAACCTTTTCTAAATAGATATTTATTGAGGTTTTCGGAAGTACGTTTGATTGCACTTTCAGTGATTTTGGCAGGAGGTTCACCAACATTTTTCATCCACCAGTTTTCCCTTGTTTGAAGCCTTTCTTGAAAACTCAGTGCTTTGGTTTGGTATCTTTTGCGTTTTTTTTCAATTCTTAAATCAAAATTGGCTGTTGATGGCATAGCCTGTAATTTTGCATTCCATTTCTCGAAACGAGCTAAAATTTTATTTTCATTATAAAAACTTTTGCCAACATTATAAAACCAAACATAAGGAGTAAAGTACAGAATCCTGCGATTGGGCTTTTGAGTTGGGGGAATTAACAATTCAAGTTCTTCGGTTGAGATTTGTTTATTACCTTTGAATTCGAAACTTATCAGATGATACTCGTCACGCTCCAATTGCACCCGACGAGTACAAGACGATAGAAGTAAAATAAAGATGACGGTATAAATAATTTTACCACCGAGTTTTTTTCTCCGTGAAATACTATTATTTCGGTAACTCAGTGGCAAACTAAAAAAAATCATAAAAGATATGTTTTCAAAACAACAGCAAAAATACGTTCAATCCTTGCAAATAAAAAAATATCGGCAAGAACACCAACGATTTTTGGTAGAAGGAGCAAAAAGTGTAGTAGAATTATTGAATGCTGATTTTGAAATAGAGTTATTGTTATGCACTGAAAGGTTCTTTTTAGAAAACGAAAAAAAGCTTAAAAAAATATCGGTAGAACAAATTTCGCAGTCAGAACTCGAAAAATCGGGGACTTTACAAAGCAATGACGCAGCATTGGCAGTCGTAAAAATGCGTGAAAATAAGTTTTTAGTAGCAGACGAAAACGAGTTTGTTTTGATTTTAGATGATATTCGTGACCCAGGAA
The DNA here is from genome assembly GCF_043780375.1 of Emticicia sp. Lineage (GTDB taxonomy): Bacteria > Bacteroidota > Bacteroidia > Cytophagales > Spirosomataceae > Emticicia. The sequence continues at coordinate 3,020 of NZ_JAYWCU010000276.1, forward strand.
ATTTAGGAACAATTTTACGAATTGCTGACTGGTATGGCATAAAAAAGGTGATTTGCTCCGAAAATACCGTAGATTTTTATAATCCAAAAGTAATTTCTGCTTCGATGGGGTCTTTTTCAAGAATCGATGTTTATTATTCTATAATTTCAGAATATATTGAAAATATAAATAAAAATGTTAATATTGAAATAATTGGAACTTTTTTAAATAGTGAAAATGTACATCGCTTTGAATTTCCAACCAACGGGTATATCGTTTTGGGAAATGAGTCAAAGGGCATTAGTGCAGAGGTTGAGAAATTTATTACGAAAAAAATCACAATTCCACGCTTTGGTCATGCCGAATCGTTGAATGTGGGTATTGCTACGGCTGTTGTTTTGGATAATTTAAAAAGGAGAGAATAAAAAACGACAAAAAAACAATTATAATTTATTTCAGATTTTCATGAAAATGAGCAGATGTTTTAGCTCTTAGCTCTTCAATTGTGGCATTGGGCATTAACCCAATCAGCTCCGCCAACACCTAAAAGTGGCTTGTTAGGTACTGACCAGTTCGCTAAATTGGCGGTTTCATCAACCTCCCTTGGTCATACGGCTCATAGATATTTATAGATTTCAAAACAAATAAATCCAAAAACTTTATCAAGTTAAAATATCAATTGAAAGGGCTTCATATTTTGTCAATAAAACATCTAAATCTTGTTTCATTTCTTGGGTCAAAACTCCTACTTTTCGGCGAGTTGTCAGAGAAATGTTTATGCCTCGTTTTTGTAAAATATATTTGGCACTAATTGGATAGCAAGCGTGCATAATATCCATATTTTCATTAAAGAATTGTTGTACTTTTATTACTTTGTTTAGTACGGTGTCATTATTGAAATTATTATAAAGCCAAACCACTAATTCTGGAAAATAATTGCCTTGAATACATGATAAACCCATTGCACCAGCTTGTAAAGAAGCGACCGCATTGACCATGTAAGCATCGTATAAACCAAAATTATAGGTTCTCCCAATGGCAATTCGTTCTTTAACCTTTTCAATTTCGAGCGATGTGTCTTTATGGTAAATTAATCTTCCTGTTGGTAATAAATTTTCCAGTATTTGCTTGGTTATCAGTCGTTTATAAGGTACTGGACATTCGTAAATCCCTAAAGGTATGTTGTTTGTCAACTTCATAAACTTGTGCATTCGAGCTAAAAATATTGCATCTGACTCATTATTAGTTACTAAAACACTGTTTATCACTATTACTGCATCAATACCTTTTGTATAAAGTTGGTTTGAAAAATCGGCCATTTCGGCTATCGTTCCACCCAATGTGCCAGTGGCTACAATTGGTACTCTTCCATTTGTTGTATTTACAACGGTTTCAACTAATTGCAGACGTTCTTTATTTGTCAATTCATACATTTCGCTAGAAAGACAATTGGCAAAAAGACCAGTTGCACCTGCTTGTATGTACATATCGGTTAGATGGGCAAGCCCTTCAAAATCAATGGTTTTATCGGCATTAAAAGGCGTTAGCATCACTGGGATAAAGCCTTTTGGTAGTTTTTTATTTATCATTTTTTAAAAAAAATCTATACGAACCAAATCCGACTAAAACAATAGTCAGCGTACCAACCACAACTGTTAATTTAGAGTCAAGTGGACTTTGAAACTGAAGGGGTAAACTATCTTTAAATGACATCCAGGCAATAACCACCACACCCACAATAGTTGCTATTTTGGCATGAATATTTTGAATTTTTTTGCTTAAATAACCTAATAAAAAGATACCCAACATTCCACCAGCAAAGATTCCTGAAAGTTTCCACCAAACATCCAAAAGACTTTTTACACCTATCATACTAATGCCAAAGATGATTCCTAAAATTCCCATTACAACCGTTGCTATATGCAAAACATTCAATTGTTTTTTAGCACTAATATCTTTTTTAATATAACGTAAGTAAATATCTTTCAAAAATACAGTTGCCGAGCTGTTCATGCCGCTACTCATAGTACTCATAGCGGCAGAGAGTAAAGCTGCCATCAATAAACCCAAAAGTCCAGTTGGAATTTGAGTTTTCATAAAAAAAGGTAATACTCTATCGCCGTAATCCGAGGGTTTTAACATATTTAAAGCAATGTTTTTTTCAATCGAAACTTGTTGCTTTAGTGCCTCAATAAGTTCAGGATATTGGCTGTAATAAACATAAAGGGCTGTGCCAATAAAGAAAAATAAAAACGAAACTGGTAAATAATAAAAAACACAAAGCCAAATACTATTCTTGGCTTCTTGAGCATTGCGAGCGGTATGATAACGTTGAATGTAATTTTGGTCAATGCCAAAATTGGTCAAATTTATAAAAAAACCATAAATAAGCACGACCCAGAAGGAACTCGTTGTAAAGTCAAAATTGAGGCTACCCAAACTAAACTTATCATCTCTTAGACCTACTTTTATGACTTCCGAAATACCAATTTTTGAAACTATTATGCCCAAAATTAATAATGCTCCCAATGTTTTGATAATGGCTTGAATAACTTCAGTCCAAATAACTGCTTCCATGCCTCCCAAAACTGTATAAAAAATAATGCAAAGACCCGCTACCACAATAATTAGCCTCATATCAAGTCCTGTCATGGCATTAAGTGTTAGGGCAATACCATAAAAAATAGTTCCCATCCGTGCCAATTGAGTCATAATAAAACAGACCATCACGTAGGTTCTTGCCCAAGCCCCAAAACGGTGTTCAAGGTGGGTGTAAGCACTTACTTCACCACTATTTCGATAAAAAGACACGAAAAATTTGGTCGAAACAATGGCTGCCAAAGGAATAGAAAGGCTAAATACAAAAGGATTCCAATTGCTACCAAAGGATTTGCCAGGATCACCTAAAAAAGTAATAGCACTTAAAAAAGTCGCATAAAAACTTAGTCCCAAAGCCCAACCAGGAATTTGCCCCGAAGCAGTTGTAAATTGCTCTGAACTCTTGTTTTTTTTTGAGAAATATATGCCAACCCCCACCATTAATAGTAAGTAAATGACAATGATAGTGATGTCGAGTATTGATAAATTCATTATTTGGTGGTTAGGGAACGTTTTATAAACTCAAAACCATGTGTTTGATTTTTGAGGTTTTTTTAAATAGTAAATAATTTGCGTGAATTCATCTTTGAAGGTCATTAAGCCCCAAGATAGGATTTAAAACATCAAAAAGTTTAATTTATTCTTTATTTATTTACACAACAAATCTATTATTTAGCGTTCATTCTTATTGCCCCATCTTAGTCTTTATGATTTAGGACAGCAAGGTGGAACAGAGACCGTTACGCTTCTGCAGTCTGAAATACCTTCACATAATCATCAGATGAAAAATACGATTGAGGATGCTGAATTAACAAATCCTTCGGGAGGGTCTATTGCAAAATCTACTGCGGCAGTTTATTCCACAACTGCTCTCAATACCACTATGTCGCCAAATACACTGAGTTTAACTGGAGGTAGTCAACCTCATAATAATATGATGCCATACCTAACATTTTATTTTAATATTGCTATGCAGGGAGTATTTCCGCCAAGACAATAAATTCACCCTATAAAGCAAGGTTAATTATTAAAATATGATAGTAGAAATTACCGATACATCTATTAGTCTTCGTCCTATTCAGGCCGAAGACCTTATGATTTTAAGTGAAATATATAGTAGTACTCGTGAAAAAGAACTGAAACAAGTAGTAGAGTGGAATGACGAACAAAAAAAAGCCTTTGTACTTCAACAGTTTATGGCTCAACACGAGTATTATCAAAAAAATTATATCGGAGCGGCTTTTTATGTCATTCAAAAAAATAAAGATTCTATTGGAAGGCTTTATATTCACGAAAACTTTCAAGAAAAAGGAGTTAGAATTATTGACATTGCTCTACTGTCGCAATGGCAAAACAGAGGCATCGGAAGTAGCATATTAAAAGACATTTTGGCAAAAGCCAGTACACTAAACAGGGCTGTAAGTATTCATGTTGAAACCTTCAATCCTGCCATGAAACTTTACAAGAAATTAGATTTTGAAAAAATTAGTGAAACAAACGGAGTATATCATTTATTAGAATGGAAACACAAGAATTAAAGCATGTATTAGACACTGATTTCGCACCATATTTGAATCAGAAACTAAACATTGGATTTTCTCAAGAAATCACTTTGTCTGCCGAATTGATTGCAGTAACCAAGTTGGGGGGATATTCTCCTTTAGAACGAAACCCATTTTCGATTGTGCTAAGAACCGAGCAAAAAACCGAGTATTATCAGCAAGGAACATATATTATTCAACACCCAAGCAAAGGTGAAATGCTAATTTTTTTAGTTCCTTTGGGTTTGGATAAAGAAGGAATGAAGTACGAAGCAATTTTTTCATGAAAAAAAAGAGTAAAACAATCTAACTATCGTTTACCATGAAATATTTTTATCCGCTTATCATCAGTCTATCATCTTTATTTTTGTGGTTTATCCCAAAAGACAAAGTTGATAGTACATCCAATATTTCGTATAACAAAACTACGAAGCCAATCCCTAAAAAAATAATAAACAAAAATCCTAAAAAGGTTTTAAAATCGGATAATGGTTTATCAATCGCATCATCCGCACAATGGCATGCCCCCATGGCTGCAACTATTACAGCAGTCAAAAGTGTAACCGTGCAAGGTGGAGGAAATGCTACCCTAGGCGGACAATTGAATTATTCGGTTATACTAAGTAATACTGCCTCTGGAGTTGCCAATAATGCTACAGCCGTTACTTTTACAGATATTCTCAATTCTAATCTTACGTTAGTAGCGGGTTCGGTAAAGGCTACTCCTATTGGAGTAGATGACGCCTATGACGTTATAGGAAACGTAGGAATTGTTGTTCCTCTTGCCAATGGTGTTTTAGCAAATGACGTAAGCCCTGATGGGACAGCCCTCACGGTTACTGTAACAACCAATGTTACGAAAGGAACTCTCGCTTTGGCTGCCGATGGGTCATTTACCTATACACCCAATGCTGGGACAAGTGGCACTGATAGTTTTGTTTATACAGTTACGAGTACAAATGGTACGACAAGTACTAATAATACCGTAACACTTACTGTTACTGCACCACTATGGTTTATAAATATTGCGGCAAGTTCAAATGGTAATGGTTCACTGGCTAGTCCATTCAAGGATTGGTCAGATTTTGCAACTTCTAATGCTTTATCAGGTACTGCGAATCCTGCGGCAAACCAAACCATTTTTGTTTATTCGGGTACATACTCAGGTGCAGCTACCCTCAAAACTGGGCAGAAAGTGATTGGTGCAGGAGCTTCAGTTAGTTTGGCAAGTTTTGCAGGTATTACGGTTCCGCTTTATTCAAATGCTTTACCAAATACAGGTGGCACTAAACCAAATCTGACAAGTGCAGGAAATACTATAACGCTTAATGCTAATAATATTCTGCGAGGTTTTGATATGGGAAATAGTGTAAAAGCTATTGTCGGCTCATCTTTTACGGCCTTAACAGCCTCCGAGATGGCATTAAACGGCAATGGTGCAGCATTAGATTTAACTACGGGAGCATTGACAGGAACTTTTACCAGTATTTCATCAACAGATGCTTCTTCCGTTGCCATATCGCTCACAGGTGTTACAGGTAGCCTTATCAGCTCAGGAGGAACAACGATTACAAACCCAACTGGAAGGGGAATTCAAATTCAGACTAACTCAACGCTTATTTCAAATTTTGGAAATACTTCAGTTACTGGTTCAGGTGGCATTGGTGTTTATATTAATTCAAGTAACCCTTCTACAACCTTTGGTTCATTAGCAATTAGCCCAGATGCTGGAGTACAGGCTTTGAGTTCAACCGCTAATAATGGCACATTCACTTGTACAAATGGAACTATTGCTGCTACTAATGCTATTGGAGCAGCCTTTAGTGGAATCAATAGTGGTTCAAAACAGACCATAAACGTTGTGCTAACAAGCCTGTCGGCAAGTGGTGCTGCTAATGGATTTACCATAGCTAACACAACTGGTTCATTTACAATTAATGGAACTGGCACGACGGGAGGTTCGGGCGGTACAATTTCAAATATTACAGCACGAGGAGCAGAATTTACAACCTGCACGAATATCACCCTCAAAAACATGAATTTTGTCAATGCCAATACTACAGATGGAGCGGCTTTCTCAACAACAGATATTTCTGGGAGTAATGCAGCCATTTATTATAATGGCGTAAATGGCGTAAGTTTAGATAATATACAGATGAATACCACTACTGGAAATGTAAATGCACAGAATGGTATCACGTTAAACAATGTTACTACGTTTAATTTAGCCAATAGTACCATTACTCGCTGCGGCACTGGTGTTGAAGAAGCCTGTATAATGGCGGTGAATACTGCTGGTACTTGTACAATTAGTAATTCTACTATTTCGAAGGCATCTCGTTGTGTCAGATTTACTAATAACAGCACCAATATGACTTTAAAAGTTACGGGTTCGAGTTTTAATGATACTCGTACTTATATTGACCCTGTTACACCAACTCCAGATACACAACTGAACCCACAAGGGCAGTCTGGTATTTTGTTTGAAGGCTTTGGAAGTTCGTTGATGAGTTTAGATGTAAAAAGCTCTTGTAATTTTTTGAGAATAGCAACGGTTGGTGTAGATGCAATTGCTTCGGATAATGCAGTGGTAAGTGCCGATGTGCAGGGTAGTAACTTCAATTCAACAAATACTAATTTAACTTCTGGAGAAGATGTAGGTTCAGGGGTACACGTACAATCTGGGGTTAATGGTTATGTAAAATTCAATATTATAAATAATACCATTATAGGCCGTGGGGGAGATTTGATTAATGTAGGAGCCACTGGCACAAGTGGTAGAATGGAAGGCACCATTCAAGGGAATACAATCAATTATAGATTTATTAGTTCTATTAACAATAATGCAGGTCAAGGTATAGGTGTAGTTCATGCCAGTAATAATACAAATAGTCGAGTTAGAATTGACAATAATACCATTACCAATATTGCAGGTACTACTGGAATATCGGCACTTGTGAATGCAGGAACAGGGGGGCGAGCAGATATTATTTGTACAAATAATAATATCACATTAATTACAACTAATTATGGGAGTTCAAATAATATGCCACCACCCAATTATGCAATTTTGATGACTTCAGTAACGCCATCTGGGCTTACAGCTTCAACTATTTGTTCGAAAGTGGCAAATAATACAGCAAATGCAGGGTTGGCAGGCATAGCAAGAATCAGAGTTGCAACTGCGACTGATATTCATCTGGTTGAAGGATCTGGAATCGGCTCAGATAATATTAATAATTTAGAAACAATTTGGAATAATCTTCGAACAACGGCGACTATTGCTGCTGCTGGGCAAATTGTTAAAAGTGGTACAGGAATACTTACTTTGTCGGCAGTGGGAACTTGTGCCTCACCAACAAACGGGCTTTTGAATTTAAGAATTGCTGCACCAGAATTTGCACAAAATTCTGATAATTCAGACCCAAGTAATCAAAATGGTAGAATAGCACTAACAGATACCTCTAAACAAAAAACAACTGAAATAACAGCGAAAGAACTTAGTGAAGAAACAAAAGAAGAGAAAACTCAATCTACTGTAGAATTAAGTACACTCGCCAAACAAAATTCAGTAGCAAGTACCCAATCTGGCGAAACAATTACAGTAAATGGTACTGCAAATGCAGGTTTTACTTTACCTGCTGGCAAAAGTACAACCATTACATTCAGTGCTACCGTAAGCAGTTCACCAACAACTTGTGCTATTACTAATCAAGCAAGTGTTTCGGGTACTGGTTTTTCAACCGTAAATTCAAATACAACAACAACCAATATTGTTGTTTCAGCACCATCACCTGTTTTACCAAGTTCAGCTACTCAAATTTGTAACGGACAGTCCGTTTCACTCGTTGCCACATGTTCAAGTGGCACTGTTCAGTGGTATAATGCTGCTGCCACAGCTACGCTTTTGGGAACATCTGCTTCTTTAGGCACATTTACTCAATCACCAACCACAAACACAACTTATCAAGCTGCTTGTTTGGTAGGAGGTTGTGAAAGTGCCAGAACAAATACTGGTTTAATAACGGTTAATCCCTTACCAGTACCAAACCCATCAAGTAATTCGCCAGTTTGCACGGGGAAAACTTTAAATTTGAGTTCAGCACTTAGTTCAACTTATAGTTGGTCGGGTCCTAACTCATTTACTTCGTCTATTCAAAACCCCACCATCCCATCTGTTACAAATTTGGCACAAGGGACGTATTCAATAACACAAACAACTTCTTTTGGTTGTACGGCATCGGCAACTGTGGCTGTTTTAATTAATACCAGTCCAGACGCAACAATTTCTGCTACCCCAAATCCAGTTTGCCAAAATGCAACTTTAAGTTTATCTGCGGCGGCTGGAGCAACTACCTATCTTTGGAGTGGAAATGGAATTGTAGCAGCCAATGCAAATACAACAACTGCCGTACCGACGAGTACGGGTAACCAAACTTATAGTTTAACAGTTACAAATTCAAATGGGTGTACAGCAACAGCTATAATATCTGTAACAGTTAATGCTTCACCTAATGCTACTATAACAACGGTTACGCCAAACCCTGTATGTCTGAATACTACGCTAAATTTAGGGGTGGCAAGTGCTGGAGCAGGAGCTACTTATAGTTGGACTGGCAGCGGAGTTGTGGCTGCAAATGCCAATACAACTACTGCTGTACCTACGGCTTCGGGTAGTCAAACTTATGGCGTTACTGTTACAAATTCGTTAGGATGCTCGGCAACAGCAACCGCTTCGGTGACTGTCAATTCAACGGCAGCACCAACAAGTCCTGTTTCAAGTCCTGCCAGTCGAACCACAGTCGGGACAGTCACTCTTACGGCTACTGGATGTTTATCGCCATCAACGATTACATGGTATGATTTAGCAAATAGTACTGTTGCATTACCAAATAACACTCCTAATATTTCAGCAACCCGAACTTTCTTTGCAAGATGTACAGGTACAAACACTTGTGTAAGCCAACCAAGTACAAATGTTACAGTTACATATAATCCATGTACTCCATTAGGTGCATCGCCCGGAAATGTAGATATTACTTGGACAGGCTTTGTAGATACAGACTGGAATAGTGCCTGTAACTGGAATCCTGCTTGGGTGCCTGATTTGAGCAATGCGAGGGTAATTATTCCAAATATGACAAATAAACCCATTATTTCAGGAACAGTTTCTGATGTAAAAGTGATTGAAATTCAAACAAGTGCTTTATTAACTTTAAATAGTGGTGGGACTTTAAACGTAAGAGGTGATGGTGGAACTAACAAAGGTATTTGGATAAATAAGGGAACATTGACTAACAACAATGGTGGTACAATAAATATTCAATCAAGTGCAAATACTGCTATAAATGCTTACATTTATTTATCAACTGACAATGCAACTGGTGCGACTTTCAATAATAATGGTACTGTAACGATTAATAGTACCGACGAAGCAATAGGAGTTGGTATTGTAGGAACACAAGCGGCAAATATTAATAACAATGCAACAGGTCTCATCAATATTACCAATGGAATTGGTATAGAAGTAAATGCTCCAACTGATATTTTAACATTTAATAATGCTGGAATAATCAATTATAATGGGTCGGTTTTAGCTTTAAAGTTTCTTGGAACTACCAACTTAATTAATTCTGGAACAATTAATGTTAATTCGGGAACTGGTATTGAAAACCCAAGTGGTTCGAATATTACTAATTCTTCATGTGGAAAAATACTCATGACTACTGGCTCTTATACTAATGGAGGAACTACTACCAATACTGGTTTAATCCAAATGCCAAATACTTTAAACTTCACGAACACAGGTACATTTACCAATAGTGGTGTTTTGAAAGCAAATAGTGTTTCGGGTATCACCAATAATAAAATGGTAATCACAAACGCTTGTCCGATATTTACATTAGGTGGTAGTAATAATTATACAGTTAGTGGTATTTTTACTGATGCTGGAGCAACAACTTCGGCAGGAACTTATACCTCGGTTGGCAATAAATTTACTGCAAACAATACTATTCCAACGGGTATACAAACACTTTACGCCAGAGTAAGTGATGGCACTTGTACTTTTACTGTCCCTTTTGATTTTAACAATGTATTACCAACGGCTGTTTCTGTCAATAATACATCCGTTTGTGAAGGAACATCTGTAACGCTTTCTGCAACTTGTTCCAGTGGAACAATTACTTGGTACACAGCGGCATCAGGTACGAGTATAGCCATTGGTACAGGCACAGGCTTAACGACAATTCCATCAGAAAATACTACTTATTATGCCACTTGTGAAGCAACTAATTGTGTAAGTGGAAGGGTTGCCACTAGTACGGTTACTGTCAATCCGAAGCCTAACCCTCCAACAGTAATTCCATCTGAAATTCTAGTCGTTTGTTCGCCGTCAACACAGACCCTTACTGCAAGTGAGTGTGCGGGTACGGTTACGTGGTCGAATGGAACTTCTGGTACAAGCCTGACACTTTCAGCGGTTGGTACATATTCAATTACAGCAACTTGTACTTTCAATGGTTGTACATCCGACCCTAGTTCGGCCGTGACTGGGCTTGAAATTAAAGCTAAACCGGCGGCTCCAACTATTACGCCACCTGTAAGCCTTTCGGTTTGTTCGCCATCAATATTGACACTTTCTGCATCAGGATGTGCAGGAACAATTACTTGGTCGAATGGAACTTCTGGTACAAGTTTGACACTTTCAAGCATTGGTACTTATGCCATAACAGCAATTTGTACGGTCAATGGTTGTACGTCTGATCCAAGTTCGGCCGTTACTGGTCTTGAAATTAAAGCTAAACCTGCGGCTCCAACAATAACTCCACCTGTAACTTTAGTCGTTTGTTCGCCTTCAACACTGACACTTTCTGCAAGTGGATGTGCGGGAACAATTACTTGGTCG
>NZ_JAYWCU010000277.1:0-11852 GCF_043780375.1 Emticicia sp.
TTTATGAGTTGCTCAACTGTAATCTCATTTCCCTCACGTTTCAGAATCACATCAATACTTTTCTCGGCAGTTGCTCTCGGAATGCCGAGCATCACCAAAGCGGCAAGCGATTCATTTTTGAGTTTGGCATTGGCAGGAGTAAATATATTTGGAGCTACCCCACTCACAAGATGGTCTTTCTTTAGCTTATCTTTCAGCTCAATAATTGCTCGTTGTGCAGTTTTTAGACCAATTCCTTTAATACTTTGAATCGTTTTGGCATCTTCTGTTATAAGTGCGTGCTTAATTTCACCTGATGATAAAGATGAAAGCATCACCATTGCCGTATTTGGGCCTATCCCTGAAACAGTGATTAAATCTTCAAATAAGTCTTTTTCTTCGGCAGCAAAAAAACCAAATAAAGTATGTGAGTCTTCTCTAACTATGAGTAATGTATGTAGTTTGCAACGCTCTTCGGTTTTATGAAGTGCAGCATAAGTTTGAAGTGATATTTTTACTTGATAGCCAACGCCACCTGCATCAATAATGACGTAAGATGGGTCTTTATAAGCTAATTTTCCGTCGAGGTATGCAATCATTCTTTTTTAGTTATAAGTACGAAGTATGAGTGCTGAATCTGTTGAATTATAAGTTCTCAACTCAGAACTCATATTTCAGAATTTTATTTGATTATGTTTAGTCTTAAACCGCTACTTATTTGTCCGTTCCAAAAGAAAGGAGATGGAAGGGCTTCAATGTAAAGACCGGCATCAACAAAAAAAGCTAATGGCTGATTAGGTATTTTTAGTTCGATACCTGCTGTGCCAGTTGGTCCAAGAGAGATTTTTTTAATGTGGTCTATTTTTTCATTTTTAAGAATATCAGCATAATGACTTCTATTATTTATTTGACCCCCGAAACCGTAATAAACATGAGCCCAATCACGGTTGAAAACTTGATTTTGCCAAAGATATATTCCTTGAATCATTAAACCCGCTGTTTTATATTCACCTGCATTGTATCGGCGTTGACGATTGTAAATGAACCCGTAAGTTCCAATATTGATGTCAAAGGCCTTATCTCCATTCTGAAAATATTTTCGGACATTAAAACCAAGAGGTTCTCCTACACGGAAACCTACTGCCCAGTTATAATCATATTGTGCGAAAGTATCGGTCGAAAAACCAATAATAAAAATTGTTGTTAAAGCAAAAAGCAGTTTTTTCATTTTAATTTCATTCAAAATTGCAAGAATTTCCCCAAAAGTATAAAATACTGTCTGTCAAACGAAATATTAGTGGAATTTATTCAATAAAAAAGCATCTGAATTTTTATTCAGACGCTTTTCAAAGATAACTTTTAGAAAATTATAAAATCACATCGCAACCTTCTAATATATAATTTAGTTCATTTATATCGTCAGCATTGAGTTTTAATTTCCCCTTAACAGTTACGCGGTCATCGGTATTGAAACGTTTAGTTGATTTCTTGAATTTGACCTGAACAACAGATTCGGGACCAGCACCACCACAAAAAAAGCATGAACTATAAGGGTTTGCCGAAAGTACATACACATTGGCATCAACATCAACAGGAATCATATAGCCTGTCAAAACTATTTCTTTGTCTTTCAAGCCAGCTACTTTTACCCCAAAAGTAGGATAGAGAATAAACATTGATTCTTCGGCACTCCATTTTTTCTTGAAAGTTACATCACGAAGCATTTCCCAAGTTACTTTGGTTGGCTCGTCAAGTATAGTAAAAGAAGCAAATGACAAAGATAAAATGGCAATTAAAAAGGGTTTTGATAGGTTTTTCATTTGAGTATATTTGATGATGAATCTGATTTTGAATGCGTGAATAATAATATCAAAATTGATAATTGTTTACTTAAAAACCACCAACTATTATCAACTTTCTTCTGCTAAAGTTTTTGAAATATTAATGCGATAAATACCGATTGAAGGCAATGCTGCTGCCAAAATTCCAACTATTAACGCTCCAATGAATAAGTATATTTCGCCAGTTTGTAAAGAAAATTGACTAATATCAAAATGGAATTTTCTGCTCAACTGATTCGAAATTAAATATATTCCAATACGACTTAGTAAAATTCCTGCTATAAAACCCAGCAACGACAATATCATTCCTTCTAATAACAACATTAAAAACAAACGAGTTCGACTTGCACCCATCGATAGCATTAAAGCCATTTCATATTTGCGTTCTTTCAATGAATTATACAAAGAAACAAAAACACTAATGCCCGAAATAAGCATAATGACTGCCGCCAAAATTTGTAAACCGTCGATACCGATGCCCAATAATTCAAATAAACGGTTGACTTCGATTGCTGGAGTTGCCGCCTGTAATTTTGAATTTTGATTAATATTGCGTGGTATCGTCATCATGCCCATTGGCGAACGAAACTTAATGATTGCACTGGTAATTTCTCGCTTTTTAGTGCTATCTTCTACTACACCTTCTTCATGATGCTCGTGTATGCTCCAAACGCTACCTAAACTTGTCAAAATTAAATTATCAACGACCGAATTGTTGAACTCTAAAATGCCGACAACTTTATATTTTTCATCTTCATGTTTTTCTCCTTCCGAGTCTAATCCGTGTGAACTTGCGAATGTATCGCCAACTTTTAGGTTATTATTTAATGCAGTTTGACCGCCTAAAACTACTTCTAAATTGGCTTTAAACATTCTGCCAGAAGCAAATTTTGTCTTGAAATGGTCAAAGTATTTTTTGTTTGTGCCTAAAATTCTGTAACCTTGAAAATTATCTCCCATCGACAGCGGAATCATTTCTTTTACCATCGGATTTTGTGCTATTGCTTGCACATCGTCTAAATATACATTTCCCGTCGGATTATCGATTTGATAAACACTCGACAAAATCAACTGCAACGGACTTCCTTTTGCTCCAACAACTAAATCAATTCCACTTATGTTTTTGGCAAATTTATCTTGTAATTGCTTGCCCAAAAGCATCAAAAGTGAAATCATTGCAATGCCCAAAGTCATTAACAAAATACATAAAAAACTGTTGAGTTTTTTATCAAGAATATTTTTCCAACTGATTTTAAATAACATAGTCGATTGTCAATAAAGCTATAGAAGATAGTGTATTAGTTGATGGCAAATAAGTTCTTTTTATAAAATATCAACCGTCGTCTATTGACTATCAACTCATAAATTAATAATATTTTTATATCGGTCTTTCAATCTTTGGTCGTGGGTGACGATTACCAATGCTGCACCGATATTTTTTGATTGGTTTTCGAGCAATTGAATTACTTTTTCGCAGTTCTCATCATCAAGATTTGAGGTAGGTTCATCTGCCAAAATTACTTCGGGATTATTCATCAAGGCTCGTGCAATGCTTACTCGTTGCTGTTCGCCTCCACTCAAAAGCGACGTTTTTTTGTCTAATAATTCGGCAAAACCTAAATTCTTTGCTAATTTGTTTGCTTGCTGATACGATTGATTTTTGTCTGCCAGATAGTTTGCCAAAAGTAAATTATCCATCACATTGAGCGAACTTACAAAATGAGATTTTTGGTAGATTATACCTAAATGGTTGGCTCTCATTTTGGTAGCTTCTTTGGCAGATAATTGAGCTAATTCTTGTCCATTTATTTTAATCGAACCACTTTTAGAGAGTAAAAGTAAAGCCATCAAATGAAGTAATGTAGTTTTTCCCGTTCCCGAATTGCCAAGAATCAACAAAGTTTCTCCTTTTGCACACGAAAATGAAGGAAAACTAAACTTTTGAGTTTGTTCGCCATAAGAAAATTGAAGGTCAGAGCAAGCAAGCATTTATATCGATTTTTTGTTTCAAAGATACTACTTCATAGCGATATTGCACAATGATTTTAATGAGTTAATCAATATTTAACTTTTACAAAATTTGGTTTCTATATTCTTTCTGAGAATTGAGCTACTTTATTTTCATTAGAAATATGGATTTTTGCATAAAACCGAAAGAAATTTTTTGCCTACATTTGTGAACTATTTCCTCTAAAAAAACATTCTCTATTAACTTAATAGACTAAATTTATTTCAAACTTTAAAATCTAACATATATGTCACTTCGCTTAGGAGATATTGCACCAAATTTCACTGCTGAAACTACGCAGGGAACGATTGATTTTCACGAATGGCTTGGAGATTCTTGGGGAATGTTATTTTCTCATCCTGCCGATTTTACACCTGTTTGTACAACAGAATTAGGTAAAACAGCACTTTTGAAAGATGATTTTGCTAAAAGAGGTGTAAAAGTAGCAGCGGTTTCGGTTGATGATTTAGCATCTCACGGACGTTGGGTGCCTGATATTGAAGAAGTAAATGGGGTTATTGTAAACTTCCCTATTATTGCAGATGGAGATAGAAATGTGGCAACTTTGTATGACATGATTCATCCAAATGCTTCTGAAAAAGCTACAGTTCGCTCAGTATTTATCATTGGACCAGATAAAAAAATTAAATTGACTTTGACTTACCCAGCTTCAACAGGTCGTAATTTTACTGAGTTATTAAGGGTGATTGATTCTTTGCAACTAACAGCAAATTATCAAGTGGCAACTCCTGCCGACTGGAAAGATGGCGATGACACGATTGTGGTACCATCCGTTTCGACTGAAGATGCTATCATGAAATTCCCGAAAGGAGTGAGGGTAGTTAAGCCATACTTGCGTTATACACCACAACCAAATAAATAAAACTTGATGATAAACAACTGATTATCAGTTGTTTATTGCTTGTTAATTTGATGCAGTTTTTAAAAACCGAAAGTAATTTACTTTCGGTTTTTATTTTTATTTATTTTTGCATAATATTTGTATTATAAACTGCATTATTAGGTTTTAATGCAATTGAGAAAAATGAAGAAAAAGAAAAAATTGAGCTTTTGGGAAAAGGTTTTAAATCGCCTATTTACCCTTAAGAATCTCTATGTTTTTATCGTTATTGCCCTAATAACCTTGTACCCTGTTTATGTAAGCGATGGACAAAAGTGGACTTATATCGAAAATTTTGGTATTCGCCTTCCGCTTCGTTACACAATTCATGGCATAGATGTTTCTCATCATAATTCAGAAATTGACTGGTTTAAAGTAAAACACAGCGATGATGATAAGGTAGAAATAAATTTTTGTTTCATCAAAGCTACCGAGGGAACAGACATTAAAGACCAAGATTTTAACAATAATTTTAGAGGAGCAAAGCGTGAAGGGCTAATTTGTGGAGCATATCATTTTTATGTGCCTTGGGCGGAACCTGAGCTTCAAGCCAAAAATTTTATTGAAACCGTAACACTCGAAAAAGGTGATTTTGCACCAGTAATCGACTTTGAACTTCGTGGAAAAGGAAGAAAAGTGAGAGCCAATTTGCTCGAAAATGTTAAAAAATTCATTGGTATTATTGAAAAACACTACGGAGTAAAGCCAATAATTTATACTAATGGGTATATTTATAGAGAATACATTAAAAATAATTTTGATGATTATCCACTTTGGATTTCCAGTTATGATAGCAATAAATTGGAAGGATATGAAGACTCAAAACTAATGATTTGGCAACATAGTACCGATGGTAAAATAGATGGAGTAAAAGGAAATGTGGATTTCAATGTTTTTGTAGCTTCAAAAAGTCATTTAAACGATATTTGTATAAAATCTACTAAACCCTAAGTGGATTTTTCTTTATTTTAAAATTCACACTCCTTCAGGGGCTGGGAGTGGTTGTTCAAAATATGCTTAATTCTACAAATTTTACCAAAACTTCTGCTTTCAAAAAACTTAAGGCTCATCATCGTACAATCAGTAAAAAGCATTTGAAAGAATTATTTGCCGACGATAAAAATCGATTTAAGAAATTTTCGGTGAGTTTCAATGATATTTTACTTGATTATTCGAAAAACAATATCAACCGACGTACGGTATCATATTTGACAGATTTGGCAAAAGAATGTCAATTGTCCGATTCGATTGAGCAAATGTTTACAGGTGAAAAAATCAATCAAACCGAAAACCGTTCGGTACTTCATGTGGCTTTACGGAATCGTTCAAACGCTCCAATTTTAGTTGATGGAAAAGATGTAATGCCCGACATCAATGAAGTATTATTGAAAATGAAGGCTTTTTCGGAAAAAGTAATTTCAGGAGCATGGAAAGGCTATACTAATGAAGCAATAACTGATATTGTAAATATTGGCATTGGTGGTTCAGATTTAGGCCCAGTAATGGTAACTGAGGCTTTGAAAGCTTATAAGAAAAAGAATATTAATATTCATTTTGTATCGAATGTTGATGGTACGCACATTGCTGAAACATTAAAAAAACTCAATCCAGCAACTACGTTGTTTATGATTGCCTCAAAAACATTTACAACGCAAGAAACCATGACAAATGCTCTTTCGGCTCGTGATTGGTTTCTCAAAACAGCGGTTGATGGAGAGTTTGTTAAAAAGCATTTTGTTGCTATTTCGACCAACCAAAATGAAGTAGAAAAGTTTGGCATAGACCCAGCCAATATGTTTGGTTTTTGGGATTGGGTAGGAGGAAGGTATTCGATTTGGTCAGCAATTGGATTATCAATTGCTTGTTCGATTGGTTTCGAAAATTTTGAACAAGTGCTATTAGGAGCTCACGAAATGGATAATCATTTCCGACATACGCCATTTGAAAAAAACATCCCTGTTATTTTGGCACTTTTAGGTATTTGGTACAATAATTTTTATGGAGCAGATTCGCATGCTATTTTGCCTTATGACCAATATTTACATCGTTTTGCTGCTTATTTCCAACAAGGTGATATGGAGTCGAACGGAAAATATATAGATAGAAGCGGAAACAAAGTAGATTATCAAACAGGGCCAATTATTTGGGGCGAACCTGGCACAAACGGACAACATGCTTTTTATCAATTGATTCATCAAGGTACAAAGTTGATTCCTGCCGATTTTATTGCACCAGCTATCTCTCATAATCCAATTGGTGAGCATCATAAAATGTTATTATCTAACTTTTTTGCACAAACAGAAGCTTTAATGAATGGTAAAACCAGAGAAGAAGTGGATGCAGAATTAACTGGAAAATCGAAGGAAGAGGTTGAAAAGATAGCTCCATTCAAAGTTTTTCAAGGAAATCGTCCCACTAATTCAATTCTTTTGAAGAAAATTACACCAAAAAGTTTAGGTAGTTTGATAGCGATGTATGAACACAAAATATTTGTACAAGGTGTCATTTGGAATGTATTTAGTTTTGATCAATGGGGCGTTGAATTAGGCAAGCAGTTAGCTAATAAAATTTACCCCGAATTGACTAATAACCAAGTCATTGAAAGCCACGATAGTTCTACAAATGCTCTAATTAATCAATACAAAAAGTGGAGGAAGTAAGGCATGAAATTTATTTTTAAAGCATGACGAACCGTTCTCTTTTTGACGGGGTTGTTTGTTTAAACTCTAATATTTTCCAAGTTAATTTTACAAAAAAAACAAATCCGTTGAAAAAGGAGAGGCAAATTAACATTGTTGCGTAATTTCAAGGAGTAACTAACTTTAAGCAGAAAAAGCTATTAAAAATTTTGATAGCTTTTTCTGCTTTTTAGTGATTTACTACTTTACAAATGTACAAAACTTGCAATTTTCTCATTTTGAGAAAATTGATACATAATATTAAATTGAATATTACAATAGATTTTGTATAAACACAGTAATGCATTTATGTGTAAAGTATTGATAATAAGGAGATTATGATTATTATTTATTTTCATTTTTTTTTGAAAAAATAAAAATTACGAAAATTATGAAAAATAAGGTCGTTTACATTTGGAAATTCAAAATACGTCTTATATATTTGGAATATAATAGCAAATTGTTTTCCTAATTATAATATGAAGTGGAAGTATTTCCACACATTGAACGAAAGTTCATGCTCAAACCCAAGAAAAGTAAAAGTAACCATCTGTTGAGAGAGATGTTTTTCATTAGCCGTCTAACATCTCCCTCTCAGCAGAATTTGTGAATCTTAAAATGGACTTACGTGCTTTCATACATAAAATTGTGTTTGTGTTCCTTTTGGCTTTTTGGGGAGGTAAAAGTGTGTTTGCTTTCCCAACGAAAAACGAAAATCCACTTGTCCCATACGAAGTTAAATTTGCAGATATTACTTTTCAATTAAATGATGTTACTCGCTATTTGATTCAAATTGAGTTGAAAAACATTCAGTCTAATCGGCAAAGTATTCAAAATCAATTGGACAGGGTATCTTTATTTTTGCCAATTGTAGAGCCTATTCTGAAAGAACAAAATGTGCCAGATGATTTTAAGTATTTGGTAAGCTACAACAAATTCCAATCTTCTATTGAAACAAATACAAATCTTGAATCGGGTGTTTATTGGTGTTTAGACAAAGTAAAAGCCGCAGACGTAGATTTGTTGATGAATACTCAACTTGACGAAAGAAAGCATTTGATAGCAGCTACAAAAGGAGCTGCTATATGTTTGAAACGAAATTATGTTTTGTATAATAACTGGGCAACAACGCTTTTTTCTCATATATCTGACAAGAAAGTTTTGAATCTTTTGGACGTAAACAAAAAGTGGTCGGATAATACTTTTGTTTTGTTAGATAGCCCAGCATATTCAGCCATTTTGCAATTTTTAGCATATAAAATTGCCATTGAGAGAGAGTTTCCGCTATATAAACCATTGGTTCAGAAAATAATTTATGAATATCCTTACAGCAAAGGTAAAACTTTGAACAGGATTTCGGCAGAATTGAAAGTCGAACCAGCTACATTAAATGAATATAATCTTTGGCTAAATGCCAAAAATGTGCCCGATACAGAATGCCAAGTTTTGGTAGTTGTTCCTTCAAGCAGATATAGTGAAATCAGAACATTAGCTGAATTATCAAGAAAAAGCGGTCTTCCAGCAAAAGATTTAGGATTTCCAGTTTTGAAAAGAGAAGAAGTAATTGTTAAAACTAAAAGCCCCAATAAAGGTGGAGTTTTTTTTAACATTAATGATTTGAAAGGAGTGCAAGCCGACATGTGCGACGTGGTAGTTACGATGGCATATAAAGCTGATATTTCGATTGATAAATTTGTTGAGTACAACGACATGAAGGTGTCAGATTTACTACATATAGGTCAGGTTTATTACATAAAAAAGAAAAACTCGAAGGCAAGCGTGCCATTTCATGTAGTGCGAGAGGGCGAAACTTTGTGGGATATTTCGCAAATGTATGGCGTAAAATTAGAAAACCTTTTAGATTATAATAGATTAGAGTTAGTTCAGCGATTACAGAGAGGGCGAATCATTTGGTTACAAACAATAAGGCCTAAAAGTAAACCGATTGAGTATATCGAAATGCCCGACGAGCTGGCTTTAATCGACGAGATACTAAACACCGAAAAAAAAGAGCAAAGTTTCTCCCCAATTCAAGTTGAAGACTCAGTTAAAACGGTAGAGCAATCGCCGATAATTGCCAAGAACAATAATGGCGTTCCGAAAGAAATTGAGCAAAATACTTTGAATTCAATATCGCTAAATCAAGAAGTTGCTAAAAGTATTGATAAAAATAATGCAATTACAAATCCAAAAAATAATGTTCAAAAGGCTATTGATTCAAATTCAACACCTTTGAGTCAAGAAGTTAGGAAAGAACAAGCAATGAACTTAAATTTATTGAAGAGTGTTGATGGTAAGGAAGTTAGATTGAATTCTGGAGAAGAAAGAAAGGCTGCTTTGGAAGGTGAAAAAGTAAAAAGAGAATCTAAAAAAACTTTTCCTGAACAAATTAACAATAACGAAGGTAATAAATTTTTATATCATACCGTCCGCAGGGACGAAACGCTTTTCAGAATTTCGGTAAATTATAATGTGTCGGTTGAGAATTTGTGGAAAATGAATAATTTATCAAGTACCATTGTTGAAGCTGGTACAGTTCTGAAAATCAAACTTTTGTAAATAGTATAGATTCACTCAATAGCTCAGATTAGCTTTTGCCTTTGGCGAGAGCTAATTTTTTTTGTGCCTATTGGTACATTTTAGAAATATAAACTTTAAATCAACCTTTTACATAAGCCAGTTTTTCTGCTACTTTACCATTTCGCACTTTGAAAACATCTACGCCCCTCAAATGCCATGGTTTACCATCTTTTGTTTTGCGATATATCCACCTTACCGTACAGCGGTCACCACCGACAAATATATCCTCAGCCTCAAAAAAAGCGTCTGGATTATTAGTGAAGAATTTTGTCCAATATGCCCGAACTTCAACAGCACCCACTAAACGTGTACCATCGGGTTGTGGATTGGTGTTCTCAAAAATACAATCGTGTGTCATGGCATTCATCACGGCATCGACATCATGGCGGTTGAAGGCTTCATTGAACCTTTCTACGGCGGCAAGAGTAAGGCTTTCCGTACTTTTTGTTTCAGTTACCATAGCTATTTGAGTTTGTTTTTTGCTAAAACTGGTTTTGCATGATGTCAAAATGAATGATGCAAAGATAAGAAGTATCAAAGTTTTTTTCATTTGATTTATTGGTTATGAGGAAGTTCGTTTTGGAAAATGATGATATTTTCAATACTCAACTGTCTTAAAAATAGGAAGCACTAGGACTAAGCCAAACTCAAGAGGAACTGCTAAAACCTAAAATCGCATTTATTTTTCACGAAATGGATTTATTGAAAAGAAGATGGAATGATGGGGAAATTTAAAAAAAAGTTTGCTCGCAAACGCTATAATTAATTATTCTGAACCAATCCACAAAAAGAAATTAAATTACTTAATCAGCTGATTTTCAATAGAATAGAACAAATTTGAAAACTAAAAATCGGATTTCAAAATGTTGAGTAGAATTTATTTTGGTAGCTAAGGGAGCGAAAATTGTCAAACTGTAATATTTAATTTCTTTTTTCCAATCCAAACGTCACCTTCGGAATAGAAATACATTTTATCATTGTCCTTTTCAACAATGTGTGTCACTTCTCTTTTTTTGTGATATTTTCTATCAGTTTCAAAGAAATAGTCAAAATCAATGTGTCTCTCCCAATCGAATTCAAGAAACTCACCTGATAAATTGCCGTAATGATTTATGTCAATTTTATTTAATTTCTCTGATTTTCTAAATGCATCAACTTCATAATAGGATATTTCTTCATCAATACCGCATACAACTTCAGATTTAAAAAGCCTTGGTTCGTTCAACCAAATCGCTAAATAATATGGTTTATTAATTTTTTTTAGTTCTGTATTCCATTTGTGATAAATTTTGAACAAACATTGTATGATAATTTTTCTGGACTCCCCTTTAGTATAAATATTATGACCGTACCAATCTTCAATTTGAAAGTTAAAGTATTTGTTTTTAAGTAGAGAATCTATATCTAAATCAGAATCAGCTTCAATAGAATTTGACATCTTCTTGAATATTCGTTTTAGATGCCTTTTCTTTTTCATTTTATTTTCGTTCCCTAAGAGTCTCCTGCAAGGGACTCTTAGGCTTTGGTCTATGTAATTGATTAGTTATTATTCTATTTACTTCCTTGATTTGCCAAGACTCCTGCCCTCAGAGTCTCGTGAAAAACGGTGGCTTTGAGGGAGCGACGGTTTTTACCCTTTAAGGTCGTGTGATAGACTTAAAGTCTAATAATATTTTTGAATTGTTTGTTTGCAAGGTTTGTCTGTTTTTTGAAATTTTCCACCTTATAAATGCACAACACTATATAACCACAACTGCTTGATTATAAGTTAATTACAAAATCCAATTTTGGATTTACTTAGCAATAACACTAAAATTTTTGTAAAATTTCAATATTTATCTCAACTCGGTAAAACACCTCTTGTA
>NZ_JAYWCU010000278.1:0-21423 GCF_043780375.1 Emticicia sp.
TAATGAAAAATTGGCAGATTGTTTCATTCCAAATACGTTAATGGCAATAAAAACAATGTATGAAACAATAGCTGTGGTGAGAATAGGAATATCAGGATTTAGAAAATTGGTATAGCTTCCCAACGCCATTGCAATAGCGGGCGGAGCTAAAACAAAGTCAACTAAAGTTGCAAAACCAGCGATGAAACCTCCAACGGGGCCAATCGCTCGAAAAGCATAAGCAAATGGGCCACCAGCGTCAGGAATAGAAGTGGTGAGTTCGGTATATGAAAAAATAAATGTGAGATATAAAACCGTAACGAGTAACACTGAAATCAAAAAGCCAACTGTTCCTGCTGCAGCCCAGCCATAATTCCAGCCAAAATATTCGCCCGAAATGACCATTCCGACAGCAATTGCCCATAGTTGAGTAGTTCCCAATACTTTTTTTAACCCAATTTTACTACCATCAGGAATTTCTGTCATTGTTTGAATTATATTTTTAGAATTGTGAAATTAATAAAATTGTTAGGTTTTGAGTGTTTTTTTATAAATTTGTTTTTTGTATAACAACTTTCGAAGTTGTTTAAGACGATGTTTTTTCTTCAACTTTTTACTATTTAAAACAAGTTATAAATTTGTTTTACTAAATAATGCTCAATCTACTTTATAACCTCTCTATACACAGTTATTTATTCATTATCAGCCTTTTAGCTCCATTTAACTCAAAAGCTAAACTCTGGATTAATGGTAGAAAGGACATTTTTAAACAGCTAAAATTGGCAATTGATGAACAAAATTCACGTCAAAAAATCGCTTGGTTTCATTGTGCATCTTTGGGTGAGTTTGAACAAGGAAGACCAGTTATTGAGGCATTTCGAGCAAAATATTCTACCTATAAAATCTTAATAACGTTCTTTTCTCCTTCGGGTTTTGAAGTTAGGAAAAATTATGTTGGGGCGGACTTTATCTTTTATTTACCAGCCGATACACCCGAAAATGCTCGAAAATTCATAGAAATTGTTAAACCATCCATTGCATTTTTTGTGAAATATGAGTTTTGGCGAAATTATCTTTCTGAACTGAAAAAAAATGAAATTCCTGTTATTTCATTTTCTGCAATCTTCCGTCCAAATCAATTGTTTTTCAAGTCTTATGGCAGTTTTTATCGACAAGTTTTAAAGCAATTTGACCATATTTTGGTGCAAAATCAAGAATCTTTTGATTTGCTACAAAGTATTGATATTAAGGCTATTACATTGGCAGGAGATACTCGTTTCGACCGTGTAAAACAAATTGTTGATGCGAAGAGCGGAACGCCGCCCGAAGACATTCAGATTGCCAAAGATTTTAAGGCAAACCGACAAGTATTTATGGTTGGTTCGGCATGGCAAACTGATATGGAAGTTTTGATTCCATTTATGAATTCCTTGAAAAATGATACAAATATTGCCTTTGTTATTGCTCCCCATGAAATTCATCGAGAAGAAATTTTTGCTTGGCAAAAGCAAATACAAACACCGAG
Source organism: Emticicia sp. (assembly GCF_043780375.1). Classification (GTDB taxonomy): domain Bacteria; phylum Bacteroidota; class Bacteroidia; order Cytophagales; family Spirosomataceae; genus Emticicia. The sequence goes on from NZ_JAYWCU010000278.1 coordinate 1,505, forward strand.
TATTTGTTTTTCAGAAGTAAAACCAGAAACACAATTAATTGATTATCAGGTGCTTATCATTGATAATATCGGAATGTTGTCGTCGCTTTATCAATATGCCGATTATGCTTTTATTGGTGGTTCGTTTGGAAAAGGCTTGCACAATATCTTGGAAGCTGCTACTTTCGGAATGCCTATTTTTTTTGGCAATAAAGCCTACCATAAATTTCAAGAAGCCAATGATTTGATTCGTTTAGGTGGAGCTTTTTCTGTAGCTTCTACTGATGATATGTTGTTGATATTCAACGAGTTACATATAAATAAGGCTAAAAAAACACAAGCAGCCAAAGTTTGCCGAAATTATGTTTTGAGTAATGTAGGAGCTACCGAAAAAGTATTGAAAATAGTGGCTTTAATTCTTAACGATTAAATAAACGCCAACAACGATTAGTAGGCCACCCGCAATTCGCCAGCCACTAATTTGATGAAGTTTAAAACCCAAAATTCCGAAATGGTCGAACAACATGGCTGTTAATAACTGCCCTGCAACAATGAGTGCAATCATGTTTGCAGAACCAATTTTTTGAACGCTCAAAATAACAGTTGTTACAAAAAATGCTCCTAAAATTCCGCCAGTCAATTTCCACCATTCGAGCGATTTTAGGGTTGTCAGTGTGGGTACAGACTCTTTGAAAAATGGTGTTATCAAAATCAAACCCAGCAAACCTGTTGAAAAAGAAATGATTGCTGCAAAAATCGGATTATTGATAGATTTTCGCAATTCAGCATTCACGCCTGATTGTGTGCTGTTGGTTACACCACACAAAAAAGCAAGTATGTATAAAATTATATTCATATTATCACTTTTTCAAGCATTTTGATATATAACTGCACTCCTTCTTCGATTTCATTTAGGTAAACATACTCGTCGGCTGTATGCGAGCGAGCTGAATCGCCAGGGCCCATTTTCAAAGAAGGACAATCAAGCAAAGCTTGGTCAGAAGTTGTGGGCGAACCATAAGTATTTCGTCCCAACGAAACACCTGCTTGAACAATTGGATGCTCTTTCGGAATACTTGACGGACGCAAACGAATCGAACGAGGAACTACTTCACTTTCTATATTTTTCTTTACTACATCTGTAATTTCTTCAAGCGTATATTGCTCAGTTACTCGAATATCAACCGTAAACTTGCATGTATCAGGCACAACGTTATGCTGCGAACCCGCATTTATCATTGTTACGCTCATCTTGATTGGTCCAAGATTTTCAGAAATCTTAGAAAACTTGTATGTTTGAAACCAATTTATATCTTTAATTGCCTTGTAAATAGCATTTTCGCCTTCATCTCTTGCGGCATGCCCCGATTTTCCATGAGCAATACAATCTAACACTAAAAGCCCTTTTTCGGCAACTGCTAAGTGCATTTGCGTTGGTTCGCCTACGATTGCAAATTCAATTTCTGGTAATTCTGGCACAACGGTTTCAAGTCCTTCACGCCCCGAAATTTCTTCTTCGGCAGTAGCTGCGATCACGATATTATATTTCAAATCATTTCTATAATAAAAATAGCAGAAAGTCGCAATCAGCGAAACTAAGCAACCACCCGCGTCATTACTACCGAGTCCGTAAAGTTTACCCTCTTTTACTAATGGATTCAACGGATTAAGTGTCCAAGAAGGATTTGGTTTTACGGTATCGTGGTGAGAATTCAATAAAACTGTAGGTTTTGAGGCATCAAAATGTTTGTTTTTTGCCCAAATATTGTTTTTTTTGCGTCGGTATGGAATATTTCTTTCTCGGAAAAATTCTTCAATAAGCCCTGCTGTTTCATCTTCTTGCTTGCTGAAAGATTCGGTTTGGATTAAATCTTTTAACAGCTCAATGGCATCTTTGGTAAGTGTTTCTACTAAATCTGAATTTTGAATCATAGTTTTTTATTCCCCGATTGGGGGTTAGGGGCTAAAGTTACGCAATTATTTGAGTTCCTTTTGTTCCTTCGGCAACTGCTTGTTTCAATTCGTCGGCATGACAAATAATTACTTTTGAAACACCACGTTGCAAAGCCGCAAAAGCGTTGTCTAATTTCGGAATCATTCCAGCATTAATTATACCCGATGCTTTGTACTGAGCATAAAGTGCAGGATTTAGTTTTGGAATCACGGAATCGTTATCGTCTGGGTCTGAAAGTACACCTTTTTTTTCGAAGCAAAAAATCAAATTTACTTCATAATTGATAGCCATTGCCACAGCTATTGCTGAAGCTTGGGTGTCGGCATTAGTATTGAGTATATTTCCTTCTTTATCAAAAGTTAAAGGTGCAAAAACAGGGGTAAGATTGTTTTGTAGAAAAGTTTTTATCAACTCATTATCTACTTTTTCCACATCTCCTACATATCCATAATCAATGTCTTTAACTGCACGTTTTTTTGCTAAAACCACACCACCGTCAGCACCTGTGAGCCCAATAGCATTGCAACCCAAAGCCTGTAATTGAGCTACAATTTGCTTATTTACGAGTCCGCCATAAACCATAGTAACTACTTCCAACATCGGCAAATCTGTGATACGTCGTCCGTCAACCATTTTGGTTTCTACGTCTAGTTTTACTGCAATTTTAGTTGCGATTTTTCCTCCACCATGAATTAAAATTTTTGATGTATTCAAAGCCGAAAAATCTTCCAAAAATTGCTTGCACGAGCGTGGATTATCAATAACGTTTCCACCTATTTTGATGATATTGAGTTTTTGCTTCATTTTAACTATATTTGTGAAGTTTATGCACGGCATAGTAATCTGTGCTATGTTACTTATGGAGTCATATATAAAATACAAAATTACGCATGAAAATTGAAACTCTTGCCATTCACGCAGGAAATCACGGAGACCTTACTTCTGGGGCAGTTGTGCCGCCACTTATTCTTTCCACAACATTTGAGCGTGCCAACGATGGTAGTTTGGTCGAAGGACGAGATATTTATACACGAGCTTCAAATCCTAATCGTAGAGCTTTAGAAGAAAAATTAGCTGCTCTTGAAGGTGGTAGTGAAGCAATCGCTTTCGCCTCTGGACAAGCTGCCACGATGAGTATTTTTCATGCTTTGGGTGCTGGAAGTCATATTATTCTTCCCGATGACATTTATTACAACACCAAAGTAATTATTGATAACCTTTATGCAAATTTCGGACTCACTTGTACAGAAGTTGATATGACAGATTTGAGTGCCATCAAGCGAGCAATCAAGAAAAATACCAAATTGATTTGGATTGAAACACCTTCAAATCCAAGCCTGAAAATTACTGATATTCAAGCTGTTGTAAAAATTGCGAAAGCAAAAGATATACTTGTAGCCTGCGATAATACTTGGGCAACGTCATTTTTTACTCGACCTTTCGATTTTGGAGTAGATATAATCATGCACTCAACTACTAAATATTTTGGCGGACATTCGGATATTTTAGGTGGTTGTGTGATACTTCCAGCCCTCCCTGCCTCCGATGGTGGAGTTTTAGGGGTTGCAATTCGCACTTTTCAAAGTGTTGGTGGGGCTGTTCCGTCGCCTTTTGATTGTTGGTTGTTGAATCGAAGTTTATCAACTTATGCAATCAGAATGCCTGTTCATGCCAAAAATGCTATGAAATTGGCAGTTTTTTTAGAAAACCAACCACAAATCGAAAAAGTAAATTACCCTGGATTGAAGTCTAACCAATATCACCGAATAGCTAAAAAGCAAATGATTGGTGCGGACGGCGTTCCGTGTTTTGGCGGAATGATGTCTATTCTAGTGAAAGGTGGCGAAAAACAAGCATTGGCTTTAGCTTCAAATCTTAAGATATTTAAACATGCTACGAGTTTGGGCGGTGTTGAAAGTTTAATCGAACACCGCTATTCGGTAGAAGGTCTTCATTCTAAAAGTCCAGAAAATTTACTTAGGATTTCGGTCGGAATTGAAAATATTATTGATTTAATCGCCGATTTTGAGCAAGCTTTTAAATAAATACACCATTTTGGGTTAAATAAATATCAAACATATTCGTTTACTTCGCAGTTTATTCATCATTCTGAAAGCGTTTTTTAATTATTCACTTTCTTTCTAAAACCAAATATTATTCTAATGAAAAAAATCTTTTTTTCGATTTTAATTTCCTCATTTCTTCTTCAAACAAACGCACAAGAACTTAAAACCAAAGCCAACTGGTATAACCTTGATTTCGAGAAAGACGGTGTACGTGGTATGAGCGTTGAGCGAGCGTATAGCGAACTTTTAAAGGATAAAAAATCTACTCCTGTCGTAGTTGCTGTTATTGACGGGGGCACTGATATTAATCACGAAGATTTGAAAGACCGACTTTGGACAAATACCAAAGAGATAGCAGGAAATGGCAAAGATGATGATAAAAACGGTTTTATTGACGACATCAACGGTTGGGATTTTTTGGGTGGAAAAGATGGTACTGATGTAAACCATGAACAATTAGAAATGACTCGTCTTTTAAAGCAGTTGAAAGACAAATTTGGCGAGAAACCTTCTAAAAAAATGATTCGTAAAAATAAAATTGATTACGAATTATTACAGTCTTTGCAAAAAGAATATGATGAAAAAAAGGCTGAAAGTGAGCAATATGCACCATTTTACAAGCAACTTTATACTAATTATCTTGAATCAGAGAAGGTTTTGAAAGAATACTTAAAAACCGAAATATTGACAAAAGAAACTATCGCAAGTATTGACGAAACTCTGGCAGACCGTAAAGTAAGAGCAGCCAAGAAAACCCTCGAAAAGTTTAATGAATTGGGTGCAACGGGAGCTGATATTAAAGAAGCTGCCGAACATTATGAAAATGAGCTTAAATACAATTACAACCTTGATTTTAATGCTCGTACGGTAGTTGGTGATAAACCGAATAAACTTGAATATGGAGAATATGGCAACAATGAAGTAACAGGCCCAGAAGCCGTGCACGGCACGCATGTTGCGGGTATTATAGGAGCAAATCGCAATAATAATTTAGGTATTAAAGGTGTTTGTAACGACGTAAAAATTATGGTTGTTAGAACCGTACCAGATGGAGATGAGCGAGATAAAGACGTAGCCAATGCTATTCGTTATGCTACTGATAATGGTGCTTCGATTATAAATATGAGTTTTGGGAAAAAATACTCACCAGAGAAAAAATGGGTGGATGAAGCAGTAAAATATGCACAATCGAAAGGCGTTTTGTTGATTGCAGCGGCTGGAAATGATAATTTAGATACAGATGTTGATGGACAATATCCAAATGACCAATATGATGGTGGAGGTATGGCTGAAAATTGGATTTCGGTAGGAGCATTATCTTGGAAAGCTGATGCCGATGCAGTAGCAACATTTAGCAATTATGGCAAGAAAAACGTTGATGTTTTTGCTCCAGGAGTTGATATTTATTCGACCGTTCCTGGCTCAAAATATGAGGAGAAAAGTGGAACAAGTATGGCTGCTCCAGCCACAACGGGCGTTGCTGCTTTGTTAAAATCATATTTTCCGAACTTGACTGCTGCTCAAATCAAGAAGATTATTTTAGAATCTACTACAAAAGCACCAGATTTAAGAGTAAAAAAACCAGGTTCAGACGAAATTGTAAAATTTGAAGATCTATCGGCAACTGGCGGTATCGTAAATGCTTATAATGCTGTGAAAATGGCGATGGAAATGAAATAGTTTATTAGTCGATAGACGACAGAACATAGTTGTGTACAAACAAGAAAGGCTCTTCTGCTTGTAGAAGAGCCTTTCTTGTTTGTAAAATGCTTAGGCTTGGTCAATTTTGTAACCGCCGCTTTCAATTGGTGGAAACAGAAAATTATTTCAATGCCATAAAAACTCGAGTATTAATAAAAGTCCCTTGCTCAATAACATTGGGGTTATGTGAACATACAAAAAGACCAACTAAAAGTTCTTCAGGAAAATCAATATCTGGCACTTCAACCGACCAAAAAGGTTGCCCCAATTTAGCAACTGAAACAAAATAACTTCTGCCTCGACGTTCGATTTGTAAAATATCGGCACCAAGCATCGGAATTTTTATTTCTTCGGTATTTGCCCCATTTTTCTTGCGAAATTGAAATGCCGTTAAACCGTCTAAATGAACTGTCAAACAAATCATTGCCGATGAAGTATCAACACCTGTGCGAGCAATAATTCCTGCTTTTTTATGAGCATCGCCGCCGCTTCCAATCAAAGTTGGTTGAGTGGTAATGATAAAATCGCCTTTGAGTTTTTTCCAAGCAAAATGAAACTCATCTCTTTTGAACCACATATTGTTGCCTGCACCTGTGAGCGTATATTTGCGTGAGGCGGCATCATAATTGGCTGAACCTTTATTGATTACTGGACCAATATCGGCATGGTTTTCAAATATTCCGACTTGATTCTGAGCTTTTAAGGCAACAAAACCCATCAACAAGGCAAAAGTAAAACAAAGTGTTTTCATAAGAAACCTAAAAATTTACGGTGATAAATTCTTTTCAAGTCTTTCTCAAAAAGTGTATAAGGGTCGTTATAGAATTTTATAAAATCAGGCACACTCACTTGATCGGGATAAGGGGCATAGAAATGTGTTTTACTATTTCTATCATTTCGCCAAACTAAAACATAAGATAATCGCATCTTTTCGGCTTTGAGGGCTTTGAGTAAAGATTCTGTCCACCAAGTTAAATTGGGAATTGATTCTAAGCCAGTTTCAGTAAAAGCTGCCAATTTATTGGCTTTTATGGCATAGTCAGACACTATTTTGAGCTTTTTAATACCTGATTCGAGGTTATATTTACCATCTCTACCAAAATCTCCATAGTTGTCCATGCCAACCATATCTACCCAATCATCTCCAGGATAACGCTCTAAAAACTCTTCTTCAGAAGCAAATTTATTATCTGGCGAGAACGTATAAATGAAATTGTGAACATTTAGGCTATCACGCAGATACGAAACCGTAAATTGCCAAACTTCCATAAAGTCTTCACGGCTGCAATGAGGTTTTCCCCACCAAAACCAACCACCATCAAACTCATGAAATGGTCTGAAGAGCATAGGGGCAAGTTTACCATCTTTTGCTTTAACCGAATGAGCAAAATCGCCGAGCGTTTGTAGAATTTCTTTGTATTGCTGATGATGAGACCCGCCAACTTTTATTAATGAAATAGCGGGTGCAGAAATCGAATCTCGCCAATAAAATCCACCTTTTGATGCCGGGTTTGAAAAATGCCAAGCAACGGTTGTAACACCTCCTCGTTCGTAAGTATCAACAACATTTTTTCTCAATGTTTCTTTTGTTTTTTCGATGGCCTCTTTGGGTCTTCCCGAAAGTCCACTAAAATCAATTCCGATAACAGCAGGGTGCGAACCTGTAACCGATTTTACATCCGAACGGTCAGTATCACCCATCCAACCATGCCCGTATTCGGTGGCATGTTGATGCCCAAAAAGGATTTTACTTTTGGAAATTTTTTTGAGATTTTTATAAAGAGCTTTAGTTTCTTTAGTTGCCTTTTTATCAATTTGTCCAAAGGTGAAAAACGGTATTAGTATGCTTAATATAAAGAACTTATGAGTAGTTTTAGTCATTGTTTAAAACGAATTATACTTTTAGACTTCCTATTAATTTTTCTCTTTTTTCGGGATTGTTTTTGGTGTTTTCGGCAACACTTCCCAACAAGGAAACGGTTATTTTTTCTCCTTCAAAATTGACTGTCAATTTATCGCCATGAATGGCATCAACAAATTTCAGATTAATTTGCAAAGTGCTGTCGTTCAACCAAGTAGCTGTGCCTGCAACCCTCGAAGGAACAACAATTGGGTTTGCCGAAAAAGGATTTTTTCTTTTATTTGGATTTACTTTCCATTTTCCCCACCCAAAGCCTATTTTCTGCATTCCTTGACCATAATTCAATCTCAAAACTCCTGTATCATCAAATAATCCGAAGCCTATTTCCGTAATTCCAAAGGCATTTTTTTCTACATTAAAAACCTTATCGCTATATTTCAAAGCAAGATTAGACTTTACATTTCCTTTTAGAACTGGTAATGACAGTTCACTAATATCCTTTCTCAATGCCATTAATTCTGTTGAATTTTCAGATATAGACGCATTTGACATTGCTGGCAATATATTTTGATAAGCAATATCCATTGTTTTTTGTAAATTAAAACTTTCGCAAGTCATTACTAAAACGGCATCTTGTTCGGGCATTACCATACAAAATTGCCCATAAGCACCATCGCCTCTATAAAAGCCTGGTTTACAACGCCAAAACTGATAGCCGTAGCCCTGCGACCAGTCATTATCTCCTCCTTGGGAGGTGGTTTGCTTGCTTGTCGCTTCGTTTATCCAGCTTTCTGGCAGTAATTGTTTACCTTCCCATTTGCCTTTTTGGAGGTAAAATTGACCAAATTTGGCAATATCTTCGGTGCTAACTCGGAGTCCGTAACCAGCAGTATTGAGCCCTTGTGGAGATTTTTCCCAATCATATCCTTTAATGTTTAGTGGAGCAAATAGGCGAGGCTGTAGATATTCTTCTAAGGTTTTGCCAGTTACTTTATGCACAATCGCACCGAGCATATAAGTTGCTCCGGTGTTGTACATGAAGAAAGTACTTGGCTCGTGTTCTACGGTTTTTTCGAGGAATGTTTTCACCCAAGTTTGGTCAGGTTTGGCACGTATATCGGGCATAGAATCTGTATGGTGCCCAGTATTCATGGTAAGCAAATGCTTGATTTTCATTGCTTTCAAGTTTTCATTAGGCGAAGCTGGAGTTTCTTCAGGAAAAAACGCAATTACTTGGTCGTTGACTGAAATTTTGCCTTCACTCACTAAAAAACCAATGGCAGAACTCGTAAAACTCTTGGAAAGTGAATAAAGCGTATGTTTATAATCTGCTTCAAACGGCTTCCACCAACCTTCAGAAACAACATTTCCATGCCTGACAAGCATAAAACTATGCCATTCAAGTCCAGATTCTTTAGCAGCTTTCAGAAAGTTTCTGATGCCTGACGAAGAAACGCCTTGAGATTCGGGGCTTTTGCGAGGTAAATTTGAAGCAGTTTGTCCGAACGAATCGAACGAAGCAAAAAGACCTAAACCAACTGAGCTAAGCCCAGTAGTTTTGATAAAGTCTCGGCGAGAGGTTTTCATTTTTTGTAGGAGGGGTTGAATAATTTCTTAGTTCAAAATTATCCATGTCTTGCTCTAATTATAAGCGGTGGCACGAATATTTATCAAACATACAATATTATTGCATTTTTTTTTACAAAAAGTAGTACTATTTACGCCAATAGTAGCACTGTTTTAATCCCTCGATGAACGAATACAGTGTATAGACAACCCCTTTCATCGCATCGACCAAGGCTATTTTACTGCCTTCAAGCTCAAATCAAGGCTTTTGGCTGAGTGGGTAAGGTAGCCCATCGAAACATAGTCAACGCCACAATCGGCATATTCTCTTACATTTTTAGGCGAAATATTGCCCGATGCTTCGAGCGGGAAGCGACCGTCAACAATTTTTATGGCTTCTCGAATATTTTCAAAACTAAAATTATCAAGCATAATTCTAACAACTCCACCAATTTCGAGAGCTTCTCTTAATTCTGTCAAATTTCTAACTTCAATCTCTATAGGTAAATTTTTATTATTCACTTTAAGATATTCATGTGCTGCATTAAGTGCTTTTTTTATGCCTCCTGCATAATCTACATGGTTATCTTTTATCAAAATCATGTCAAATAAGCCAAAACGATGACTTACCCCACCACCGATTTGTACGCCCCATTTTTCAATCATTCGGAAACACGGTGTTGTTTTTCGAGTATCCAAAACCTTTGTTTTTGTGCCTTCAAGTAATTTTATCACCTGATTTGTAGTGGTGGCAATTCCGCTCATGCGTTGCATACAATTGAGTACCAATCGCTCAGCAGTCAAAATCGAACGGTCGCGACCTTCTACATAAAAGGCAATATCTCCATATTTTACTGGTTTTCCTTCCTTTATTAAAACCTTTACAGTCAGGTCTTTATCAACGATTTTGAAAATCATTTTTGCTAATTCAACTCCCGCCAAAATCCCTTCGTCTTTTACTAAAAGTTTGGCTTTTCCCATCGCATCAGCAGGAACTGTTGAGAGTGAAGTATGGTCGCCGTCGCCTACATCTTCGGCGAGGGCATTTTTTATAAATTTTGTGATTGCTCGTTTGTCTAATTTCATTTTTATGCTTATTTCGTTATGGATTTGACTTTAAATACTTTCCCCAATTATCCTCAAACCTTCTAAGGTTAGTTCTCGATTTACTTCTACGAACTCGCCATTTAAAGTCGAAATGATTGATGAAAGTCCACCTGTGGCAATGGCAATGCAGTCGCCGCCGAGTTCGGCACGTATTTTATGAATCATGTTTTTTACTAAACCTTCGTAGCCCCATAAAATACCCGACTGAATGGCATGAACTGAGTTTTTTCCCAAAACAGAGTTGGGGAGTTCTAAAGGCACTTCAGGCAACTGGGCAGTATTTGAAAACAAGGCTTTGACGGCTGTGCGTAAACCTGGAGCAATCGAAACACCCAAAATTTTTCCTTCTTCCGAAATTACGGTGAAAGTCAAAGCTGTTCCAAAATCAACTATTACACAATTTCGTCGATATTTCGTATAGGCGGCAACGGCATTTGCTACTAAATCGCTGCCAATTTCGTCAGGATTATCAATTGAAACCTCAATTGATGGGAAAATATGGGCATTAACTACGATTGCATCTAAGCCAAAAAGATTGTGAACTAATGACTTGAAAATGGGTGTAAGAGGAGGTACAACGCTACTCAAAACCACTTTTCCGATGTCAGAAAAACGCAGGCTATGTTCCAGAAAATATTGCCGAAAACGATATTCAAAATACACATAGTTTTCGTCTTTCAATGACTTGATTCTAAAATTATGCAGTAACTTTTCACCCTCGAAAAGTCCGAAAACGGCATCAGTATTGCCTACGTCTATGACTAATAAAATGTTCAAAAGAGTGCTGAGTTATGAGTTTAGTTCAAAGTTTGTGAATTCTTATCAATCTTTCAAATAAATTTCAGAAAACGACTTTTCGTCTTAAAAAAACAAAACCGTTTTCTTCTTTTATAATTTCTAAATTTGGGTTATTCCGATATTCGTCGAGGCGGTCAATTTTGGTTACAAAAAATACCGGTTTATCTACTTTTCCATTAAGTAACCAATTTTCATAATCACTTTCTTTTTGGTCAGGAAGTTTTGAATGAGGTTTTTGAAAATAAAATAAATGAGCATAACTTTTAAAACCTAAGGCATGAATGTATACATCTTGTCCACGTTTCGACTCATAAAAATTAATGGCTGCACCTTGTGTATATCGCTCTATTTTGGGAATAACAATAGCACCAAAAAATAACAAGCAAAAAGCAGTAGAAAGAGATAACGTACTGATAAACAGCCATTTAATTTTTTTTTCTTTTGATTTATTTATGGCAAATTTAAAGGTAATAAAAACGATAATAGCAAAATAAACAATGCCGATAAGCATTTCGGCTCCGTGCCATTCTACTGGTGCTTCGAGGTTTTTGGCGGCAAATTTATCCTTTATTAATGGTATAAATGTATCAACATTCATACCTATATACGGAATAGCTGCAAGAATGAATGAAAGAATAAAACCAACTGAAATGAGTCCAAAAGTAAGCCATTTATTCCATGAAACTTTATCCGTAAACCAATCATGCAAGAACTTTGCAGCCAAAAAAGACACAGGAAAATATGCCATTGAAGAATAATGCACAATTTTGGTTGTTACGATGCTAAATAATATCATGACAACCCAAAAGGTTGTTTTCATCAAATCGCCAAAGCTTTCTCCTTTTTTGAAAAGAGTAGCTATCGCAAAAATAGAAATGGGGAAACAGCCAATTAGCACCACAACAAAATGATAATAAAATGGCTGTCCATGCCCAGCATCGGGTGTGCTAAATAATCTAATTTGGTAAGTAATAAATTCTTTAAAAAACCATAATCCATTATTTATCAATTCGTTAGCAAACCAAATAGAGGAGATGAGTAAACACGAAGTGCCAAAAATTAAAATTTGTTTCCAGTTCAGAATAGCTTTAAATTTGGCAAAAATAGCCCAGTAAAAAAACATAGTTAATCCCCAAATAAGTCCACCCACTGGGCCTTTGGTAAGTATCGATAAGCCGATAAAAATGCCTGATAATAAGGTATTTACCAATATACGTTTCGGCTCGATTTTTGCAAGAAAACTGAAGTAAATTCCAAGGAAAATACACAAATTGAAGGTTGGGTCAATGATGCCCGACTTGAAGTAAAGATGGGGCGTAAAAGCACCTAAATAAGCCAAAGCCCAAATTAGACCAAAATTGGCATCTTTAATTTTTTTTCCTATAAAAAACAATACTAATAACGTGATTAGACCTATACAAGCATTGGGAAACCGTGCAGCAAATTCATTGACACCAAAAAAGTGCATGGCTGCTGCTTGCATCCAAAAGAAAAGTGGCGGTTTTTCCCAGAAAGGTCTAAAATTAATCTGAACTCGACTATAATTGCCTGTCAGAAGCATTTCTCTGGCCGACTCAGCAAAATTTATTTCGTCCCAATCAAATAAGTGAACGTTTCCGAGAAAAGGAAAGAAAAAACAAACACCCAGCAAAGCAATAAGATAAGGATAGTATTTTTTATTCAATTTGATATTCATTTTTTGTGGTTTCGGCTATCAAAATCCAATTTAAATTGCGTAACATACTTATTCAATAGCTAATTTTAGAAATAAAACACAAAATTGTTGAAAATTTCGGACAAAATAGCTTTTCGAGTTGCCGTACTGTTATTTAGATTTTGCTATTCGATAAGATTTAATCTAATTTTTTTTAGATTTTGCTTATTATATCGTAATATGTACCTTATTTTAACAATTAAAGATGTTTTTTGGTGATGGATTTGTCAAAAGAAATAGAAAATATTCTCAGAAAGCTCTACGAAACATTAGAGAAATTCTACCCCGAAGACAAAGAGATTGATTATGAAAAGTATTTAGAAAAATCGGGGCTCATCAATTTAGTGAACAATCAACAAGGTAATTTAATTCTATTGGTGGATGTAAAACGATTTGATTTCATCTGTGTCAGCGGAAGTGTTTTCAACAATACAGGTTATCAAATCGAAGAATTTGGCGATAATATTCCTGCAAACTTCATGAAGCTACTTGAATACAAGCATTTGTCATTTCTGAACGTTTTTGTAGTTTGGGTAATGAATATTCTTAAAAACTTACCTTTTTCTTATAAATCAAAACAACACATTAGTATTTGGGGATTAAAGTTATTTCATAAAAACGGGCAAGAAATGCGGTGGTATATGAATATAACGCCAATAGAATTTGATAAAACTTATAATCCGACGTTTATTCTTTTGACAATTCAAAATATAACGCACCTTATTAAAGGAGAAGATTATTGGATAAGAGGTGTATTTGGGGATACTGACAAAAAGATTTTTGTTTATCATTCTAACGAAGAAAAAACTGTTGCACAGGATATTATTTCGGAACGTGAAAAGGAAGTTTTAGACCATATTTCACAAGGATTAGATACCAAGCACATTGCCAGCCTGATGAGCATTAGTACAAATACCGTTGATAATCACCGACGAAATATGCTTGCCCGCACTGGTACTCGTGATACAACTGCTCTTATACAATTATGTAGGCTGATGGGTGTAGTATGATTTTTGTTTATTTTTTTGAATCTGATGCAAATGAAGGTCCGCTCAGTAAAAAAACGAAAATTTAACAAATATTTTGTCTTCAAATAAAAAGTTAAATATCTGATTATAAGTGATTTATAATTGCACAGCTTCGTATTAGTCATTCTGACTATTGCCTTATCCATAAATTTTCAGGAAATCGCATACTAAACTAAAAAACTCACTTTTTTAGTCACAGCAAAAGTTGTTTTGGGTTCATCGGGGGACATTTTATGCCCCCTTTGCCTTTTCTAAAGAATGAGCAAAAAAATCCATCTCAAATAGCTTTCCTAAATGATGTTTTAATTTGTAAGCAACTTCTTGAATATCAAGTAATTGATGAAGCTCGGTAGCCATTGAGGTAACAGCTTTGTCGTCAATGCCACATGGAACAATATTTTGAAAATAATCTAAATCGGTATTTACGTTTAGAGCAAAACCGTGCATCGTAACCCAACGGCTTGACTTTACGCCCATCGCACAAATTTTTCTTGCTATATTTGGCTCAACATGGTCAAGCCAAACACCGGTAAGTCCGTCGATTCTTCCTGCTTTAATATCGTATTCTTCTAAGGTTCTGATAACGGCTTCTTCCAAAAAACGCATATATCGATGAATATCAGTAAAGAAATTTTCTAAATCTAAAATCGGATAACCAACCAATTGCCCAGGCCCATGATAAGTAATATCGCCACCACGGTTGATTTTATAAAACTTTGCACGTTTTTCTTCTAAACCGTTTTCGTTGAGTAGTAAATTGTTTATTTTGCCACTTTTTCCGAGTGTATAAACGTGTGGATGCTGACAAAAGAGAAGATAATTAGGTGTTGTTTGTTGGTTTTCAGCAGCAAGATTTCGGTTTTGAATTTTTATATCAATTATTTCTGAAAAGAGTTTTTCCTGCGTATCCCAGCCGAGTTGATAGTCAATTAGAGCTAAATCAATAAACTGTACTATTTTATTAAGATTATTATTCATCAGTTTCGTAACTTTGTGCTAAACTTGTTTTTTTAAGAAGCCGAACCCGAAAATTAACAGTTCGAGCGATAGCGAGGCAGTTCGCAGCCGCAACTAAATTTTCTTGTTTTTTTTTCGGATAGTCGCTGCGGTTAATTTTGTGTCATGACACAAAGTAAGGCGTTGAAGAAATCAAAATCAGAAATTTTAAACAAGCATTTACAAAGGTAATACAACAAGAATGATTACTTTGAATATTATATATAGAACTTTAAAATAAAAGATGATTTACCCAATCGTTGCCTACGGAGATCCCGTTTTGCGGAAAGAAACCCGTGATATTATACAAGGAGAAATTGATGTAAAAAAATTGGCTGAAGACATGTTTGAAACCATGTATTCGGCATCGGGTGTGGGTTTGGCTGCCCCACAAATCGGGCTAAATATCAGAATGTTTGTCGTGGACGGCACGCCCATTAACGAAAGTGCCGAAACCGAAGAAGATATTGACCCATCGTTGATTGATTTCAAAAAGGTATTTATCAATGCCGAAATTTTGGAAGAAGACGGCGACGAATGGGCTTATGAAGAAGGCTGTTTGAGCATTCCAGGCATTCGGGCAGATGTTTATCGTCCTGAGTTTATCAAAATAAAATATTTTGACACCGATTGGGTTGAACATACAGAAGACTATGAAAGCCTTGCAGCACGCATTATTCAGCATGAATACGACCACGTGGATGGTATTTTGTTTACCGACCATTTGACTTCTTTGAAAAAACAAATGTTGAAGAAAAAATTAGCAAATATCTCGAAAGGCGATGTAGATGTTGAATATCGAATGAAATTTCCGAAGTGAGTTTTTCAGGCACAAAGTGATTTTATCTCAAAAGTTTAAGGTTTTTTAGCAATAAAATGTCATCTACTGTTCCAAACCTAAAAGTAACCATCATTCAAACCAATCTTTATTGGGAAGAGCCGACTGCTAATTTGGCAATGTTGGAAGAGAAGGTTTTTGGCATTTCGGAAGCTACTGATTTGATTATTTTGCCAGAAATGTTCAATTCTGGTTTTACGATGAATGCTGCTAAAATTGCCGAACCAATGAACCTAACCACGACTCGTTGGATGAAGCAAATGGCGGCTCAAACAGGGGCAGTAATCACAGGAAGTTTTATAGTGAAAGAGGGTGGAAATTATTATAATCGCTTACTTTGGGTAGAACCTTCGGGCGAAGTAGATTTTTACGACAAACGCCACCTTTTCAGGATGGCGAAGGAAAATGATGTTTTTTCGGGGGGAAATAAAAGATTGATAAAAACCATCAAAGGTTGGAAAGTCTGTCCGCTTATTTGCTACGATTTACGTTTTCCTGTTTGGAGCAGAAACGTTCATTTAGACTATGATTTGCTTATTTATGTAGCCAACTGGCCCAAAGTGCGTATGTACCCGTGGGACTCGCTTTTGGTGGCTCGTGCCATCGAAAATCAAAGTTATGTTGTTGGCGTAAACCGTGTCGGTGAAGATGGCAATGGTTTTCAATACTCTGGCAACTCTGCTGTCATTGATTTTACAGGAAAAGTATTTGTTCGAGAAATTGACGACGAAATTATTAGTCATCATACGCTTGAAAAAACGCCACTTGACGAGTTTCGCCAACGTTTTCCAGCTTATTTAGATGCCGATGGGTTTGTTCTGATATAATTTACTTCCGCCCTTACATTTTCTAAAATCTTCTCTGTTCGTTCGGGACGAGCATCGGTAATAAAAACCTGTCCAAATGTCTGATTATCAATACTTTCTATCAATTTTTGGATTCGACGGTCGTCTAATTTGTCAAAAATGTCGTCTAATAAAAGTATTGGTTTCATTTCTCTTAATTCCTGTAACATTTCAAATTGACCGAGTCTAAGAGCCATTACAAAAGATTTTTGTTGCCCTTGCGAACCAAATTTTTTGACAGGATAACGGTCAATTTCAAAAACATAATCGTCTTTATGAATGCCTTTGGTAGTGCGTTGGGCTTTCACATCTACATTTCTATTTAGTCTAAATTCCTGTGGAAATTCACCACTTGCTATTTCTGACTCATAAATAATATCTACATCTTCTCGTCCTTCGCTCAAAATCGAATAATGAATTTTGAAAATTGGTAAAAACTTTTCAATGAAATTTTTTCTTTGTTCAAAAATCCGAATGGCCAATTTTACCAAAGGGTCAGAGTAAGTATCAAGCAAATCTTGGTCTAAAAGTTTTCGTTCAAAAAATATTTTCAACAAGCTATTTCGCTGCTCCAAAAGGCGGTTATATTGCTGATAATCATATAAATACAAATTGTCCATTTGTGAAAGTACGCCATCAAAAAAACGTCTTCTATCTTCACTTCCTTCTTTAATAAGTTCAGTATCGTCGGGAGCAATCAGCACCACAGGAAACTGCCCGATATGGTCTGCAAGGCGTTCATAAGGTTTTTTGTCGTGCATCAAAACTTTCTTTTGACCACGTTGAATCGAGCAAGTAATTTGATGCTTTTTGTTGTTTTTCTTGAAAATGCCGTCAATCATCATCACATCGGCATCGTGGTTGATGCTGAGGGCATCTTGACTATGAACAGAGCTTTTGCTCAACGCCAAAAAATAGATAGCATCAAGCAAATTAGTCTTACCACTGCCGTTTTCGCCTACAATGCAATTGACCTGCTTGGAGAAAGTGA
Source organism: Emticicia sp. (assembly GCF_043780375.1). GTDB lineage: Bacteria > Bacteroidota > Bacteroidia > Cytophagales > Spirosomataceae > Emticicia. The sequence goes on from NZ_JAYWCU010000278.1 coordinate 18,949, forward strand.
AGTTAGCTTCTTCGTAATTTTTGAAATTTGAAAGATAGATTTTTTCTAAAAACATTTGAGAATTTATACTATTCCTGTTTAAACTTTTAAAAAGTCGCTGATTCTCTATTTTATCTCAGCCTTACTTTTTGTCTTGACACAAAAAGTAACAAAAAAGTCAAGAAAATTTAAACTCGCTGTCGCTCGAACAGTAAATTTTCGGGCTTGGCTTCTAAAAATGAAGTTTAAACAAGGTCAAATTTAGGTATTTTTCGTGAAAAATTACTTTATTTGTAGCTTACTTTAACCTATGCTCTATGAACAAAAACTTGCTTCTTTATTTCATTGCCGCCGTGGCAGCTACTGGCGGATTACTTTTTGGATTCGATACTGGCGTAATTAATGTTGCCTTACCCTCGCTTCGAGAGCGTTTTCATCCTAGTCCCGAAATGGAGGGTTTTATTGTGAGTGCAGTTTTGTTTGGTGGAATGGCAGGCCCTTTTATCAGTGGCCCATTGACGGATGTTTTAGGTCGAAAAAAAATCAATATTGTCGCTTCATTGGTTTTTGTGGTTGGTTCAATTATCGCCGCCATTGCACCTTCTGTAACTTTTCTGATAATTGGTCGTTTATTTTTGGGTTTGGCAATCGGTATTGTGGCATCAACAGTACCTCTTTATTTGGCCGAAATTGCTCCAACTAACCAAAGAGGTAGATTAGTAACATTTTTTCAATTTGCTATCACACTCGGAATTTTGCTTTCGTATGTGGTTGGTTATTTCTTTGCCGACCAAGTAGATGGCTGGAGAAGTATGTTTTGGGCGGGTTTTATTCCTGCGGTAGCCTTATTGATTGGAATGTTTTTTGTTCCCGAAAGTCCACGTTGGTTAATTGGCAAAGGGCGTGATGCCGAGGCTCTTGAAGTGTTGAACCGTTTGCGTGAACCAGAGCAAGCTCTGTTGGAAGTTGCTCAAACCAAACAAATTATTGAAGACGAAAAACACAACAAAGGCGACTGGCGAATGCTGTTCAGCAAGCGTTTACGTATTCCGTTGTTTATTGGAATCGGAATTTTCTTTATACAACAGTTTTCGGGCATCAATGCAATCATTTATTTCTCGACTGATATATTTAAAAATGTTTTTCCTGATGGCGGAACAGCGGCTTTGGCAACGGTTGGAGTAGGAATCATCAACGCATTATCAACATTTGTGGCGATTTTGATATTAGATAAATTTGGTAGGAAACAAATTCTCTACACAGGGCTTATCGGAACAGCTATTTGCTTGGCAACAGTTGGTTTGGCATTTTATTTGAAAGATTCGCTTAGCCCCGAAATACAAAAAATAATGCTTGTGGGTGGAGTTTATGTCTATATCATTTTCTTTGCCATCAGCCTTGGGCCGCTCGGTTGGTTATTGATTTCAGAGATTTATCCTTTAAAAATTAGGGGTTTTGCTTCAAGCATGGGAAGTTTCAATCATTGGCTCTTTGATGCAGGTGTAGCTTATTCATTTCCGATTTTAGCAGCAACTTCACTCGGTACAAATGGAGGTATTTTTGGTATTTATATGATGGTTGTGCTACTCGGATTACTCTTTGCTAAATACATAGTTTTTGAAACAAAAGGAATGAGTTTAGAAGAGATTGAGAAGAGATATAATTAAGAAAATTGACTTGAATAAATATTTAATGTATCGTATATTTATACGGTACATTAAATATCAACATGATAAAGTGTTATTATCATGAATTTACAATATATTGTTGATGTGCAAGGAAAACTAGAGCGGTAATAATTCCGATTGAAGAATGGAATAATATCACAGCAAAACACCCATATTTGGAAGTATTAAAAAAAACAAAGCCCTCACTTTACCTTCAAATACTTCTGAAAAGCCATTGCAACCAAAGCAGTAGTATAAGCGTCAGATGTAAAATAAAGCATATTTCTGACTACCGTTCCTCCCGAAAAATATACGCCTCCTTTCCAAAAAACTTGTTTGTTTTCTCTTTCTTTTTTTGAATAAAGAAAATATATCGACTTGTCTATCAATGTTTTAGGTATTTCAATACCCGATTCTTTCAAATATAGCATCGACAACGTTGCATAAGCTGTTGATTGTAAAACATCATGTTTATTTACAATTTTCTTACTTTCATAGCTCCCATCTTGCTTTTGAGTTTTTGATAAATGTTGTATTAAAAGTTGGGCAGTTTTTAGCAAAGCAGTATCGCCTGCCGCCAAAGCTCGTGCCACTGCAAAATGCAAATGATAACGATTTGGGTAATAAATACCCATGCGATTCCAACGCCCTCGTGTAGTATGTTTTTCTATAAACTTATTGGCCGAAACACTTCCATTACTTGCTTGGCGAAGGTTATTTTTACTTAAATAAGTCAACACATTAGCATTGACAACTACATCTAAATCATTTGTTCCCCACGGAATATAGGCTTTGTAAGGATGCGGATATGCAATGCTAATCGGTAGAA
>NZ_JAYWCU010000279.1:0-4310 GCF_043780375.1 Emticicia sp.
TTGCTACTTTGCCACAAATGATACCGAATGCCCACGTAATTTCGTCGGCTGGCTGTCCAGATGTTGCTGATAATCTGCATTTTAGTGCCCAAGGTTACAGAATACTTGGTAAGCGATACGCTGACAAAATGTTAACATTATTCCGGTGATTGGTTCAAAAATAGCTTGTGATAAACTCATTTTTAAAACTCAAAAAATAATTTCAAATAACTCATGAATACGTTTTCATCAAAAACAAAGCAATTTTTGGTAGTTTTTTTAACCATTTTTGGCTTAAATTTCTCATTTGCTCAGTCAATTACGATTCCAAATCCGATACTGACTGGTTTTTATCCCGATCCAAGTATCGTAAAAGTAGGAGCAGATTATTATTCAGTTCATTCTACTTTTTCATATTTCCCAGGTTTGCCCATTATGAACAGCCGTGATTTGAAAAACTGGAAACAAATTGGCAACGTAATCACCCGACCATCACAGATGGATTTCATGGGCGAGCGTATGAGCCGTGGGCTTTTTGCTCCTGCTATTACTTATTATAAGGGCATATACTACGTTACTTGTACCGATATTGACCACGATGGCAACTTTGTGGTAACTGCTACTAATCCAGCCGGCCCGTGGAGCGACCCAGTAAAAATGAGCCAAGTACGAGGCATCGACCCTTCTATTTATTTTGATGAAGCAACCGATAAAGCCTATGTGGTTTACAACAGTGATGCTCCTGATAATAAACCACTTTACTCTGGTCATCGAACAGTACGAATGTACGAGTTTGATTACAAAAACCTAAAAACTATCGGAGAGCAAAAACAATTGATTAACGGCGGGGTGGATATTAGCAAAAAACCAGTTTGGATTGAAGGTCCACACATTTTGAAACGTAACGATTGGTATATTTTATATTGTGCCGAGGGTGGAACTTCGGTCAATCACTCACAAGTGGCCTTGCGTAGCAAAGATATTTGGGGTCCTTATGTGCCGTTTGAAGGCAATCCTATATTGACACAAAGAGGTTTGCCTGCCGACCGCCCAAATCCGATTACTTCAGCGGGACATGCCCAATTTATCGAAGGCCCCGATGGCAATTGGTATTCGATTTTCTTAGCCGTTCGCCCTTACGAAGGTGATTATTATAATACTGGTCGTGAAATGTTTATTGCTCCGCTTACGTGGGTAAATGATTGGCCGATGATTGAACACGGCGAAAAAGTGATTGAATATAAATATAAAACCAATATTAAAGAAGTAAAACAAAAAGGGGCTTTGCCACAAAACGGCAATTTTACATACACCATGAAGTTCGACAAAGGTCTCGACCTTTCACTAATGCACTTGCGAACGGTTGATAGTAGTTCATTCAAAACTTCCAAAAAAGGACTCAACCTTAAACTAAAACCTGAGACCATTTCAGAACTCGGCAATCCTTCATTTGTTGGTAAACGCCAGCAACATTTAACCAGCTCGGCAGAAACAGAACTTAACTTTTCACCGAAATCTGAAAAAGAGAAGGCTGGTTTAGTGATTTATCAAGACGAAAGCCATTTTTATTTTTTGGCAAAATCTATAAAAGACGGTAAAACACAGGTTGAATTATACAAGAGTGTTCATCGTAAAAAGGAGGTAGAATTGATAAATAGCCTACCCGTCGGCAACGGAAAATTAGTTTTGCGGATAGCCACAAAAGGTGATAAATGCGATTTTGAAATATCAGAAAATGGCAAAAGTTTCATGTTTTTGGCCCAAAACCAAGATGGAAAACACCTTTCTACAAAGTTTTCTGGTGGTTTTGTGGGCTGTGTATATGCGATGTACGCCACTTCAAATGGCGAAAAATCTGACAATGACGCAACATTTAAGTATTTGAAATACAGTGGCAATGATGCAGTTTTGAAGTAATTTGATAATTGCTATTATAGCTATTTCTTTCATAACTAATGGTATTTATAACCATATCTGAAAAGATTTTTCAAAAAATGAAAAGTAAATTATTGGGTATTATAATGTTTCTCTGTCTGTTTTTGGGAAAAGAAAACTTCGCCCAAAAGCAGAAGGCTGTTAATCCCATCATATATGCCGACGTGCCTGATTTGTCGATGATACGGGTGGGTAATACCTATTATATGAGTAGCACCACCATGCACATGAGTCCAGGTTTGCCAATAATGAGTTCAAAAGATTTGGTAAACTGGCAACTCGAAAGTTATTGCTATGATAGATTGGTAGAAAACGACGCCATGAACCTCAATAATGGTCAAAATACCTACGGTCGAGGTTCTTGGGCGAGTTGTATTCGCTATCATAATGGCGAATTTATGGTCAGCACTTTTGCCGCCACATCGGGCAAAACACATATTTTTACTTCTAAAAATAGCAAAGGATCATGGCATGAAAAATCATTTAAACCAGCCTACCACGACCACACAATTTTTTTTGATGATGATGGCAAAGTGTATATGATTTACGGTGCTGGTAAACTCAAAATTTTGGAATTAAAATCTGATTTATCTGGACCAGTCGAAGGAATTGACGAAAAATTTTTGATTGAGAATGCGTCTGCCCCAGCAGGAACAAACATCATGTTGGGGGCAGAAGGCTCACAGCTTTTCAAAAAAGATGGCAAATATTACCTTTTTAATATATGTTGGCCACGTGGTGGAATGCGAACCGTGATTATCCACCGAGCTGATAAAATAACTGGACCGTGGGAAGGAAAAGTGGCTTTACAAGATTTAGGAGTGGCACAAGGTGGATTGATTGACACACCCGATGGGCGTTGGTTTGCTTACCTTTTTCGTGACAATGGCGGCGTAGGTAGGATTCCATATTTAGTACCTGTCGAATGGAAAAACGGTTGGCCAACTTTGGGCGAAAACGGCAAAGTACCAATGAGCTTAAATCTTCCAGCCAATAAAAGTTTGATACCAAACCTTGTAAATTCTGATGAATTTTCTCGAAAAAAAGAAGAATCGAAGCTGCCCTTAGTTTGGCAATGGAATCATAATCCAGATAATTCGCTTTGGTCAGTTTTGGAGCGAAAAGGTTTTTTACGCTTAAAAACGGGTAGAATTGATACTAATTTTACCCAAGCCCGCAATACTCTAACGCAACGCACTTTTGGACCTACTTGTTCGGGCTCAATAATGTTGGATGTTGGCAATATGAAAGATGGTGATTATGCAGGATTAAGTGTTTTGCAGAAACACTTTGGACAAATAGGCGTAAAAATAGAAAACGGGAAAAAGACAATTCTGATGGTGAGTGCCAACGCAGGAAAGCCCGTGGAAATTCAAAAAATACCATTAGAGCAGAATAAAGTATATTTTAAAATTGAGTGCGATTTTACGGATAGAAAAGATTTGGCCACTTTCTTTTACAGCCTTGATGGCAAAAAATGGACAAACATTGGCGAAACCTTAAAAATGCCTTACACTATTCCACATTTTATGGGATACAGATTTGGGCTTTTCAATTATGCCACAAAAAATGTAGGCGGCTTTGCTGATTTTGATTATTTCCGAGTTTCAGATAAAATTTCAACAAAACCTTAGCTCTAAAAGAGAATTATTTTGCCAGAATGTTGTCAAAGATGATTAATTAAAGAGATTGAAAATAACATTATTTTTTTGATATGAAAAGTGCGATATTAAAGTTGATATTTTTTTGCTTATTTCTGAGCAATGCGGAGGATCAAAATACACCACCAAAACCATTTGGTCCAATTCCGACGGAAAATCAATTGCGTTGGCAGCAGATGGAATATTATGCTTTCGTTCACTTTTCTATCAATACCTACACGGACATGGCTTGGGGGTTTGGCAACGAAGACCCAAAGATTTTTAACCCCGAAAAATTAGATTGCAGGCAATGGGCAAGAATCTGCAAAGAAGCAGGCATGAAAGGCATTATTTTCACAGCCAAGCACCATAGTGGCTTTTGTTTGTGGCCTTCAAAATACACCGATTATTCTGTTGAAAAAGTACCGTGGAAAAATGGCAAAGGCGATATTGTAAAAGAAATGTCCGATGCCTGTAAAGAATTTGGGTTAAAATTCGGCGTTTATTTGTCGCCGTGGGACAGAAATCACCCCGATTATGGCAAACCTGAATACATCACCTATTTTAGAAACCAATTGACAGAATTACTAACCAATTATGGTGAAATTTTTGAGGTTTGGTTTGACGGTGCCAATGGTGGTTCAGGCTATTATGGCGGAGCGAATGAAACCCGCAAAATCGACGCTAAAACCTATTACGACTGGCAAAATACTTACAAATTGGTTAGAAAACTGCAACCCAATATAGTAATTTGGA
>NZ_JAYWCU010000280.1:0-13776 GCF_043780375.1 Emticicia sp.
GAGTGCATCAAAAAGTGTGGGGCAAGCACTTCTTATTTCAAGAAAGTCTGTTTAAGATTACTTATTGAACCTTATTTGCTTTTAGATTAAGAGCATCAAAAATCATTTGCCCCACACTTTTTGATGCACTCCATACCTACGGCTCCGCCCATTATCCAACGAACTTTACCAACAATATGTGGCTCAGGAACAAATGGGGCAAGCCCTAAAGTTAGACTGACTACCAACCATAATTTCCAATTATTAAGATTTTTTTTCATTGCTGTTAATGATTTAAAGTCCTAAATTTTTCGGGTGTGTTTCCAACGTCTTTTTTGAATAATCCTATAAAATACGAACAATCATAATATCCCAAATAATAGGCAACTTCACAAACCGATATGCTTGAGTGCAGTAATAATCGTTTTGTCTCTAAAATTACTCGGCCACAACTCATTTCTCCAGCAGTTCTACCAATTGTTTCTTTACAAACCGCAATGAGATAGTTGGCACTAATATTTAATTTTCCTGCAAAATCTTTAACCGATTTTAAGTTCTTGTAATGTATTTCTATTAGATTTTCAAATAGTCTTATTTTTGTCACATTCAAAGTATTACCATTTCCTCAAAAATAGGTTGATAAATACAAATAGAATGCACAAAAATTAATTTTAAAAGAGACTTAACTTGACTATCTTTATACGGTTGATTCATTTGAAGCTCTTTAATGATTTATTCAAATAAACTTTCGATAATTTTGCTTTGTTCATCGCTAAAAACAACCAATGGAACATCATTGCTTCCATTATTAAAACGGTAGAGCTTGCAAAGACAGGCTCTTTTCTACTACCTCGAAAAACTCTTTTTTGAAAAATAAAGTATAACCAATGGTGTCGTCACTCAAATTCCATTCGTGTACCTGACTATCATTCATAAAAAATATTTGATTTGGCTCAACATCAAATCGTTTGAAATCAATGTCGTGTGTTCCACTACCACGCTTTATATAAATAAGGTTATAAAAATCATGTCTATGCGGAAAATCTACAACCGTCAAATTTCTCATGTGAACTTACAAACGTCGGATGTCCACATGCATTGTAATGTGTTTAGCTGCTCAATGGTATAAATCGAAATAGTTTTTTTCATAAACGTAAGAGATTTTATAAAAGCTCAATCATTAGTTTGGTAGTTTATCTTTCAATAAACCATAGACCCAAGTTCCAGCAACTGCACTCAAAAGTGTTACAATTACAACCATATAACCGCTACCAATTTGTGCAAAAATTGGACCTGGGCAAGCACCCGTGATTGCCCAACCTAAGCCAAAAATTAAACCTCCATAAACTTGACCTTTTTGAAATTTCTTTGGGTGAAAATCTACTGTTTCGCCTGCTATTGTCTTGATATTAAACTTTTTAATTAAAAATACAGAAATCATTCCAACCACAACCGCACTGCCAATAACACCATACATGTGGAAACTCTGTAAACGAAACATTTCTTGGATACGAAACCACGAAATGATTTCGGCCTTCACAAACACGATTCCAAACATTATCCCAACCACTAAATATTTAACATTGTCAGTCCAGCTTTCGGTAATCTTCATATCATTGGGGGCTTCGCAAACAAATGGTTGTTCGTCTTGGCCAAGTTCAACTATATTTTCTAAGTTTTTCATTGAATTTAATTTTTATAAATTTTATTTTAAAATAATTTGAAAATAAGCGGCATCAGTAAATGAGTCATTGTGAAACCACCTACCATAAAACAACAAGTAGCGATTAGTGATGGAAGTTGTAAGTTTGAAAGTCCCATAATAGCATGACCAGAAGTACAACCTCCTGCATAACGTGTACCAAAACCAACTAAAAAACCACCAAAAACAAAGAAAATAAGCCCTTTTATTGAGAATAACGTTTCAACTGAAAATAAGTCGGCGGGCATTAAACCCGAAAAATCTTTAATTCCTAATGCCTTCAAATCATTGATTGTGGCTTCTGAAAGCACAAAAGTATTTGGATTTTCTAAGAAATTAGTTGCAATAACACCTCCAAAAAATACTCCTAAAACAAAAATTAAATTCCAAATTTCTTTTTTCCAGTCATATTTAAAGAATGGAATATCGGCAGGAAAACAAGCTGCACAAACGTGGCGAAGTGATGATGAAATTCCGAAAGATTTATTGCCAATCAATAAAAGTGTTGGCACAGTAAGTCCAATAAGCGGGCCCGCTACGTACCAAGGCCAAGGTTGAATAATGAATTCAAAAATTTGTTTCATGCGATTTTGTTTTAATAATGATAGTTAATAATTATGTTTAAATGGGTCATATTTACTTTGTTGAAAACGTAGCGGTCATTTTGGTAGGTTTCGCCAATATCGTCTTTCCGAACAACCAATAATAGTGCATTCAGTCCTTTTAAATAATTGTCAAATTGATAAGTTAATCCTAAATTAATTTGTGAATAAGAAGGCATACCATATTTATTCAAAGCGAAATTCTTTACATCGGGTAACTGGAAATAGCCCCCACTTAACTCAATTTTGATATGATTTTCAGGCTTGTAGAAAGTATTAATTGTGGCTACCGTTACATCACCAAAGCCTTCGTTTCTCTCACGTGGCATAAATGTATAAAAAGGTTCACGACCCCATTCTCGTGGCATTAGATAACGCCCTTGTGCAGTTGTTCGAGTGGCATTCAAAAACCAATCAAATTTGGCAGATTGTTGTCCAACTCGTCCAGAAAACACTTTTGCTCCACTATTTATTTGGGTATATGCCTTAGTTGGGTCTTCGTTTCCGCCATTTCCTATGGAATTTTGTTGAATATATTGCCCGCCTACAAACCAGTTTTTACCTGCAATTGACTTTGATTTCCATTCGATTTTTAGTTGTGCGGTGTTTAGCACATTATCAATATATGTGTCCCACAATTGAATATTCAATTGTTTTTTCTGATACGTTGAACCAATTACTCCAACACCAGCCGACTCAATATTATTTTTATATTGTGAAGGTTTTCCATTGACATCAACTCCGACTGGATATATTCCGATACTTTCGCCAGTATCAAACCATCTTACTGTTGAGCGGGGCGAAATGCGCCAAATATACTCCCCATGAAGGCTTATATTTTTCCATTCTTTCACGTCCAATGCGGCAGCTTCGATGAGTGTTGGACGCATTCGACCATCTTGTGGATTTATAAAAGGTGTTTGTGGAATTTGTCGTCCAATGGTTAAAATTGATTTTTTACCTGCATGTATCTTGAAGAATAATTCTTCGAGACGGTCTAAATCTTCGTGGTCATTTGGACGTTCAATATCAAATAATCCAATTTCATAACGATTTGTTTGGTTTGTTTTTGGGTCAAGATTGCTCAAATCAGAAGATTTTAGATTAAACATAAAAAAGCCACTAATTCCTACTTGAAAATGTTTTAAAATCTTAGGTGTTTCATACCCAATACCTGCACCAATGCCCCAAGCATTATAGTCTGTCAAGTCTCCTTTATTGAGTGTTGCCGACATATATGAGCGAGCATGACCATAAAATCGTCCTTTTTCAAAAAAATGATTGATTGTATTTGTATCTTTCTCAACCTCATGGTGAGCATGAATACCCTGGGCATTGGTGAAATTTATGTAAATAAAAAATGACCAAACAACATAATAAAAATTGATTCTTCTCATAATTTGATACTGTTATGGGTACAAAAGTATCAGTTACAAGTTTTTATATCCGTGACAAATGTTACATTGAAAAAATATTATTAATTCTTTTTTAATCCTTACTCGAAGGTGTTGCTATAAAAAAAGTATTTAATAAGTTTTACCTCATTGAATACTTTGTACTAATTTACATAAATCATAGGTTGTTGTACTCGAAATTCTTTATACAAATTGATAATCTACACCCGAAACTTGACTTAGTAAGTCTTGTGGACCATCCAAAATCTTAGCATCGTGCCTCAATATTGGCGTTATAGGCGAGAATTTTTGTAAATATTCTTTCATCATGCTGTGCAAAGTAAAGGCAGTATTTGTGCCTTCTTTTACACCTTTCATGCGGCAAAGCATATCATCGGGGTCTCCGTCACGTTCGCAAGCACACATTGTATAACTTTTGGTTAAGTCGAGCGACTGACCAGCAATCGTAACTTTTTGTACTCGATGCCCAACTCTTTCAAAAGCCTTAAACTCAACCTGCATTCCTTTGAAACGTATCAACCAACCGCCAAAACGCTTGGAAGCATCTTGGGAAAATACATTTTGAAGCTCTTTTTCGAGCCAATCCATGATTTGTTGACCAGTTGCTTTGGCGGTTCTGATAGTAGAATCAACGGGAAGCATATCATATAAATACCCTTCGGTAATAGCTACTTTTCCATCTTTTCCAGCCGTGCGTGGTGGGCAAAAACGGAAACCATTCGATAGCACCACATCGGCATTTACTTTCCATTTAAGAGCATCTACAATCATGGTATCAATGGTGTTTTCTACTACAAAATTTCGGTAAAGTGGCACGGTACTATACCCCAAAACTTTGTTGATTTCTTCTTTATATGGCTTTTCTATTTGTTCCACAATATCTAAAATTGCCTTTTTTGCAGGAAATTTCTGCGGATTTACCTCAATAAGTTCGTATTTTTCACCAATAATTTTTCCATTCTCAACTTTTAAATCCAATCTTCCAACAAATGAACCGAATGCCCCAGGTTCAACGATTTTTGAGTATTCGGCTTGAATTGGTTTACGTACTCGCTCATGGGTATCCGCTCCGAAAATATAATCAACTCCCTTGCAATCGGGGTGATTTCCGAGGGCAATTTGTTGCGAAAGTCCGAGATGCGAAAGAATAATGACAAAATCACATTGTTCTTGTTCTTTCAATAGTTCTACATATTGTTTTAGATTTTCTTCGGGTTTTGTATAAATAATTCCCTTGCTATAAAGTGGGGACTGACGAAGCGGAACGAGTGGGTCGGTATAACCCAAAACACCTATTTTTACGCCTAAACGATGCACGATTTGGTATGGTTGGAAAATCAATTCTCCCTTTTTTCCATCGCCTAAATCGTGGTACATATTGGCACAAACCTTTGGAGCAAGTAAGCCTCCCATGAGTTTTTGCATATTTGTTTTGTAGTAAACCACTTCCCAGTTTCCTGGCAAATACATATCATAATTGAGGGCATTGAGCAAAGGAACAAACGCTTGTCCAGTAGTTTTTACCGAAAGCATACTGCCCTGAAACATATCGCCCGTGTCAATCGTGATGGTGTTTTCGGGGTTTTCTTTCTTCAACACATCCAAAGCTGTTGCCAAATGGGCATAACCACCTGTTTTGCGGAAAGTCAGTTGGTTGTTTTCCCAAAATAACTCATCATGGGCGTGAAGCTGACAATGCACGTCGGTAGTTTGTAGAAACGTAATTGTTCCTTTTATGGCAGTTTCATTACTATTTACCACCGAATTTTTATTTCCATTGTTGGCTATTAAAGCACTGGTATTTGGTACACCTGCCGCAGCAGTTGCCAATAAACCCGATTGTAAGAATTTTCTTCTTGATTGCATCCTTGATATTTTTTAGAATCCTGCCTTAATATATGACCAACCTTGCTCTTGTTTTTCGATGATTTCGACCAAACCCGCTGGCACAAACCCAGCTTTCGGGAAAATTTGTTCTTTGGTCAATTTTTGTTGTATCAGAGAGTTTTCGCAAACCACAAATGAAACGCCTTGACCAATAAGGCTATTGATTTCGGGTTCAAATTGACTTTTGCCTTTCAGCACCATTCCCAGACCTTTGTTATGCACAACTACTTCGATTTTGGCAGTTGGCCAAACCGACAATACATTTGTTAGTTGTTTGGTCAAAGCACGATATGCGACAGTATCGGGAGTAGCAAGATGAAAAACTACTCGATGTTCTTTGACTTTCTTTTGTTTTTGAGCAAAAACTTCGGCTGATGCAAATACTAAAAATGCGAATAATAGCAGATTGAGGGCTTTCATTGATAAAATATTTAAGGTTGATTATTTTGAATTTGTTTGTTTTTTGTGTGCTTCTTTCCATTCTTTGATTGGCTTGTAAGGGCCGTATTTATGCTGTTGTTCAGAGAATGGGTCGGCATAAGGGCCAAAAGGATGGTCGAAAGGTTTGCCAGTAATATTTGGCCAATCTTTGCTTAAATCTTTGGTAGGGCGTGGTTGAGAATTGACAAAAGCTGCTAAATCCCACGCTTCTTCGTCGGTGAGTTGTGGGCGTTCGTAAGTTGCACCAAGCGGCATATTATACCTCACATAACCTGCAAAATTTGATATTCGGTATAATCCAGCACCATGATTATAACTATTATTGCCCCAAAGTGGCGGATAAGTATAACTTTTGCCGTTTTCAGCTAATATCCCCTCGCCGTTTGCTTGGTGGCATGACTGGCATTTTTGTTCATAAATTAAACGCCCTTTTTCGGGGTCATTTGCACGTTTTAAGCCTTTTACTTTAAAAATTCCAGCTCCACGAGGCGTAGTTTTCTTGGGTACATCTGAGCCAACCCATTTTATGTAAGCTAAAATCGCTTTCATTTCTCGACTTGTTGAATCGAGTGCTTTGCCGTTTAGGCTTCTTTCAAAACAATCATTTACACGTTTGACTTGATTTTCAACTGACCCAGAACGCTCTCTAAACTTGGGATAATTGGCTTGTACAGCAAAATAATTATTTCCCCAAGGCTGCGTTCCTGCATTCAAATGGCAGTTTTGGCAATTCATGCCGTTGGAAATCTGCTTAACACTACCTTTTGGCCCTAAATATTCGGAAGTATGAGCAATAAGTTCTTTGCCGTATTTGACCAGTTTTTGCTCTTCTGGTTCGAGTTTCATTATTCTCCAATCGGCTGGGGCTGTCCAGAGCTGCACAAAATTGGTATCAATTTTTGCAACTTCTTTTTTCTCAGAAATTTCTTCGGAAACATTCGAGTTGGGTACACCAAAGAGATGCACATAAACAAATCCGAGAATTAAAAATATAGTCAGTAGTAATAACCCACTTAGAAAGGCTAAAATTGAAGTTAATTGTTTTGCTGCTTTGGTTGAATCTAATTTTGCCATAAGATAGCTCTGATAATTTACTTCACAAAAATATGAGTAATATCATCGACCTTATGTGATATTTGTTACAAACTTAGAAAAAATGGTATAAAACGAATATGAAAAAGCAACAAACCTAATGATAAGACTTGTTGCTCCGAATATTTACTCTACCTTGATATATTAGCAGGTTTGCAAAAGACCTTTATTTTGGATTGAAACTTTTTACTTTTTCCAGAAAGAATAAGTTAGTTGCGACCAAAATGTTTTGGGAAACTTTGCCATATCATCAAAGCCTAATTTTATTGTTGCATCTTCTTTTGGTACATAATTTAGTCCGAAAATATAATCCCAAATACTGAGCGTTATGCCAAAATTTACACCATTCATTCGCTCTTTTGGTAACTCTTCGGCATGATGCCACAAGTGCATTTGTGGATTATTAAAAATGTATTTCATAGGCCCCAAAGGCAAATAAATATTAGCGTGATTGAGGTGTCCGACCGCCAAAGTGAAAATATGAATGATAAAAAAATCTTGAATTCCGAAGCCAATCATCGCCAAAGGAATGTATTCTAATGTGCGATAAATAACATTTTCCATCCAATGGTAGCGAAGATGTCCCGCAAAACCCATTTCTTCGATACTGTGATGAACTTTATGCACTTCCCACATCCACGGTACTTTGTGAAGCAAACGATGAATATTCCATTGAATAAAATCACGAACCAAAAATAAAGTCAGTAATTGAATCCACGCTGGCCAACTTGCAACATTGATGGCTACTACGTTTTTTATGCCAAAAAGCCCTAATAAATCATTGAAAACCTGGACCGCTACATTTGAAATAGCATTATAGGCAATGAGCGAAAACAAGAAAAAATTAAAGAACATATAAAACATATCTACCCAAAAATCGTGACGAACTGCTCCTTGATTTTTTCGCCACGGAAATACGATTTCGAGCGTCCAAACGGCCAGCGAAAGCCCCAGAAGCCAATAAAAATAATTATGCCACGATGGGTTTAAAATCTCAGAAAGTAGGTAATTAAAATAACCTGTATAACTACCTACTATGGTTTCGATGTACTTTTCCATAGTTACAGAAATTAACGTTTTAAACCAGTTGTCGGAAAACCCGAAGCCCGCCAAGCATTAATGCCACCCTCTAAATTATAGACTTGTTTGAAGCCTTTCTTAGCCAATATACCACTCGCACTTCCACTTCTTCCACCCACAGCACAGTAGATAAATACAGGTTTGTTCTTATCAAGTTTTTCAAGTTGACTTTCAAAATTTCCTCCATTATAATCAATTTGCGTGGCCTGGGGCAACACACCTTGGGCAACTTCACCATCAGTTCTAACATCCAATACTATTTTATTGGGTGTTTTGTCCATCAATTCTTTAAATTCTTTTACATTCAATCTTTTGATTTGCTGTGCTTCTGAGCAAGCAACTATGCTTATAATCATCACAAATGATAGCCAAATATTTTTCATTACTTTGTAGGTTTAAAATTCTTAATGCAAAATAACAACATAGAAAATCAAAAGTCTGTGACGGATGTTACAGAGGTATTAAGAACTGAGAATATAATACATTGCCCAACCAAAACCAGCAATGAGATGAAGAAAAAAGATGCCAAAAATTATCTTTTCCCACATTTACATTTTAGTTTTTTGTAGCAATCATTCTTACAACATGACCTTTGCCTTGATGATAAAGACCTTCGTCAAGGTCGATGATTTTATCTTCGAGCAACAAAATTTTCATTCCAGTAAATTCTTTTTCAACTTCTTCTACCGAAAATAACATGTCCAAATCTTTTAGCCCGCCCGATGAGTAATTGAGTTGGTTTTTATGAAATGTTTCAAAGATTACATAGCCCGAAGTTTTTACGACTTGGGTAACTTTTTGATGAAAATCTTGACGTAAATGAGCAGGAAAATGAGCAAAAAACAAACCAATTACATCAAATTGAGTATTTTCGGTCGAAAAATCGACAACATTCATTACCTCATAATTGAGCGAAACTTCATGCTCTCGAGCCAATTTCAATGTTTTGTTTTTAGCTTCTTCGCTAAAATCAAATGCTGTTACGTCCCAACCCTTGCGGGCGGCGTAAACGGCATTTCGTCTTTCACCTTCGGCGGGTAAAAGCATTTTTCCTGCCGAAAGTTTATCTATATTTTCCTTAAAAACTCATTGGGTTTTGTGCCGTAGGCAAAAGTTTCTTCTTTGTAACGTACATTCCAAAAGTCTTTCATTTAGCTACCAAATTGATTAATTACTTGTTCCAATTGTCTTTTTTGCACAACGCCTGATTGTCTCCATTTAGTTTCTCCTTTCTGAAACAACATCAAGGTTGGAACTCCCTGAATACGATAAGTTTGTGCAACGGCTGGATTTTTATCAACATCTATTTTTATTACTCGTACACGGTCGCCCATTTGTGCCGCAAAGTCTTTCAATATCGTCGACATCATTTTACATGGCCCGCACCATTCGGCAAAAAAATCGACTAAAACAGGCGTTTCACTATTGATTATGTCGGCAAAAGTTTGTTTTTTTTCGCTCGTTTCCATTTTCTTAGAGGTTTATTTTACTTCTTCAAAAGTAATATCTTCAACTTTCTGATTTTCATTACTTCTACTGTAAGGCACATTACAGCCTTTGCTTCCACAACCAATATTCAGTATGGCTTGTAGAAGAAATAAGCCTGCCATGGCTCCGACGATTAACTGATGCTCAGTAATGGCAGAATAACCTAACCAAAGTCCGATTCCTAAACGAAGGAATCGCATAAAATCCCAGTTTTTGAATATTGTTGTCATGGTTTTTGAGGATTTAAGTTTTTTTTTATCACATTCTTAGCATCGTCTTAATACGGCCAGTTCATCATGCCTCCTGAAAGATTATAGAGGTTTTTAAAACCGTCTTTGCTCATCATTTCGCAAGCACTTCCGCTACGATTTCCGCTACGACAATAAACAAAATACGTTTTGTCTTTCTCCAAAGCTGCTACTTTTTGAGCGAAATTACTTCCCATAATATCAATATTAACTGCTCCGTCTATTCCACCTTGTTTATGCTCAGCAGGAGTTCTTACATCTAAAATCATTGAATTTTGAGTTTCGGTAATTAGTTTCTGGAATGCCGCTGCTTGTATATTCTCATAACTCTTTTTTGTTTTCAAAAAATCTAACATCGTCTTTGTTATTTTGTATTGTGAATAATTTCTATTACAAAGGTCAGATTTTGTTGCCGAAAGTAAAGTGATAAATGTTACACTTGATAAAGAAATGTGAGAATATTTCATAAAAAATAAACCCCAAGACATACGAAATGCTTGGGGTTTATAAAAGTCATAAAATTTATTTCAGCAAACTGCCGCTTCAACAACGGTTGTTTCAATCGGATTTCCTTTGTTTACCCATTCGTTCATTCCTGCTGAATAATTTTTTACATTCTTGAAACCACTTTTTAACAATAATGAATAACCAATGGCTGCTCTGTCGCCACTTTGGCAATGAATAATTATTTGCTTGTCTTTGCTAATTTTATCAAGATTTTGGAGCATCGTACCGACAAAAATATTTTCTGCTTCGGCAATGTGTCCTGTATTATATTCGGCAACGCCTCTGATGTCAATCACTTGCACGTCGTCTTTACCTAAGTAGTTTTTAAATTCTTCAATTTCGATAATATCACTTTGCTGAAGTTCGATTCCTAACGAATTTACGTCCGACACATAACCCAAGACATTATCCAAACCGATACGCATTAATTTACGAGTTAAATCTTCAATTTGTGCATCGCTGGCAACCAACATAAATGATTCTTGGTAGTTTACAAACCAACCCATCCAAGTTGCAAAAGCGTTATTTCCTTGAATATTGATGCTATCAGGAACAAAACCTGCCGCAAAATCTACTTTATTACGTGCATCAATCAATTTGATTCCGTTACTCATGGCGGTCTTTACTTCTTCTGCCGAAAGTTTCTTTTGTTTTGGAACTTCGGTCAATAAAGGTCTATCCACTTTATTGAGGTGTTTCATCATCGCAAAATACTTTGGCGGCTCTGGTTGGTCGGCCAAAAGATATTTCACAAAACCTTCTATATCATCATCGTACTGGAACGCCCAGTTTCTGATTTTTTCGTATCCTACCGTTGAGCTTGGAACTGCACCTAATGCTTTTCCGCAAGCAGAACCTGCTCCATGACCTGGCCAAACTTGTAAATAATCAGGTAAAGTTTCAAATTTTTGAATCGAACCAAACATCTGAATTGCTCCTGCTTCTTTTGTGCCAACAATTCCTGCTGCTTTTTCTAATAAATCGGGGCGACCAATATCTCCAACGAATACAAAATCTCCTGTGAATAACATCACTGGCTCTAAACTCGCTGGCTTATCGGTCAATAAGAAACTGATACTTTCGGGCGTGTGTCCAGGTGTGTGAATCACTTCTAAAGTTAGGTTTCCAACTGTAATCACGCTACCATTTTTTAAACCAACGTGATTAAACTCATATTGCCAACCCTCTCCACCTTCATCAGAAAGATACATTTCTGCACCTGTAACTGCTGCTAATTCTCTCGAACCCGATAAAAAATCGGCGTGAATATGGGTTTCGGTTACGTGCGTAATCTTCATATTGTTTTGCTTCGCAATTTCGAGATAGGTGTCAATATCTCTTTTTGGGTCAATTACGATAGCAATTCCTGCTTTTTGGCATCCTATAAAATAGCTCGCTTGAGCTAAACTTTTGTCATATACGTGTTGAAAAAACATAGTTTTATTAAGTTTTAGATTTGATTCAAAATTAGATTGATTGAAAAACTTTTACTGTGACATTTATTACAAAGCCATTGTTTTTTTGAAATTATTTAAAGAAAACTTCTTTCGTGATGATGTAAATTCCCATTACCAGCACAAACCAACCGAATGATTTTTTGAGTTTTTCGCCAGAAATGAATTTTGATAAATATGTACCTAAAAAGATTCCAACTACCGAAAGAGCCGTGAAGGGCAATAAGAAATTCCAGTCAACGTGGATATTCGATAAATCGCCCAAAAATCCAATAAGCGATTTTGCTGCAATAATGAGTAGTGAAGTTCCGACCGCCATTTTCATTGGTAAACGAGCAAAAAGAACGAGTGCAGGAATAATCAAAAATCCACCACCAGCACCAACAATTCCTGTCAATATTCCTACTAAACCACCTTCGAGGGCAATCATCGGATAGTTGAATTTCAATTCGCCAGTATTCTCTTCTTTTTCTTCTTTTTTACTTTTTATCATCGAATAAGATGCCGCCAACATGATTAGTGCAAAGAAAACCATGATGCCAACGTTTTTGGAAATCTCAAAACCCGAAACATTAAATAGTGGGTCGGGAATGGCTGGAACTAAGTATTTTCGGGTAAGAAAAACGGTCGTAAATGAAGGAATGGCGAACACCATTGCTGCACGATAATTGACCAGTTTTTTTCTCATAAAACTCGCCGAACCAACCAATGAAGTTGTGCCAACGATAAAAAGTGAGTAAGCCGTGGATATAACAGGACTAATATTGAGCAAATAAACTAATACAGGTAAGGTAAGAATACTGCCGCCGCCGCCAATAAGACCCAAACTAACACCGATTAAGATTGAGGCAGCAAAGCCCATTATTTCAGTAGAATTCATTTTAATTGATAGTGTTTTGTGATTTAACACTACAAAAGTACCGTGTGTAAAATGCTGGTTCGGTGATAATTGTTACAAAGCCAAAAAAAAAGCCTTGAATTTTATTTCAAGGCTATATCCAGTAATTCAATTTTATTTCGAGAAAGCTTTACCCGTCCGAGGCGTTCGAGTTGCTTCAAAAGTCGAGAAACTACTTCTCTTGAAGTTGCCAGTTCATTGCCTATTTCTTCGTGAGTTACATTAAAAACCGTGCATCCGCACTGGGCTGATTTTTTCTTTAATAATGCAATTAATCTATCATCGAGTTTGAAAAAAGCGATTTGGTCAATGGCCGCCAGTAAATCATCAAAACGTTTCTGGTAAGTCATGAAAACGAATTCTTTCCAAGATGAATACTTGGTCATCCACTCATCAATTTTGCTGACAGGTACTGAAATCAACTGTGTTTGTGAGTCAGCTATTGCCGTAATTTCGCTTTGACGGCTATTCAGGCAACAAGTCAATGACATAGCACATGAATCTTTTTCACCTAAATAATAGAGTAATGCTTCACGCCCTTCGGAGTCGGAACGTACAATTTTGACAGAACCACTCAATATAATAGGAACGGTGCGAATATACCCACCTGGACGCATCAAGACAAAGCCTTCTTCTACGTCCATATATGTTCCAAATTCGGCAAGTTCTTTTAGGAGTCCAACTTCAAATATAATTCCGAATTTATCGTGTAAAAAATTAAGTTCTAATTTCATTTCAAAAGAGTGAATAGTTTTACTTGAACTTCAATAACAAACATTATGGTGTATAGTTGCTAAAAAATAAAATATAGTTTTGGTTTGAGTAGATTTATTTATTTAATATAGCAATTCGGCGTTTTTTATTTTGAACAACTATCAACTCATAAAAAATTTGTGATTTTTGAGACTTCATGAACTTTGAGTGAATAATGGAGTGCATCAAAAAGTGTGGGGCAAATGATTTTTGATGCTCTTAATCTAAAA
>NZ_JAYWCU010000281.1:0-6213 GCF_043780375.1 Emticicia sp.
CTTACCCGTTGTTTATTTATTTAATAAAGTTCTTCCAAATCTGTACGCAAATAGCGATACATTGATTGATATGTGCTGAGAATTCCAATGAGAATTCCTAAGAAAATGACAAAAATACATAGAAATGCTAACTTCTGAAAATCTTGAAGTACAGCTAAATCTTCAATTTCTCTAATAGCTATTTGTTGAATTCCAAGCAATAAAATAGAAGCTATTACGCCTGCCAATAAGCCTTGAAGTACTCCTCGTCCGAGAAATGGTTTTTGAATAAACCAATCAGTTGCACCTACCAATTGCATACTTCTAATGATAAATCGCTGCGAATAAAGAGCCAAACGAATAGTATTATTTATTAATAATGCTATGGCAATAAGGAGCAAAACTACTATTGAAGCAATTATTAAATAAGCTTTATTTGCATTTTTATTGATACTTTCTACAAAATCTTTGGCATAATCGGCTTCAAAAACCCCAGTCAATTGTTCTAAATCAGTTTTAATTTTACTTAGCTGGTTTTCACTAAAATAATCGTCTTTTATTCTTAAACTAAAAGCATCTCTGTATGGATTTTCGCCTAAAATCGAACGAAAATCTTCATTGGTTTCTCTCAAAACTCTTTCGGCAGTGCTTTCTTTTGAAATAAATTTTATTTGAGGTACATTTTCAGAATAGGCAATATAATTTTTTTGAGAAATAAGATTCCGAACCGAATCTCGTTGAATAGCAGTCAATGATTTATCAAGATAAACTTGCACCTCAATGTTTTGCTTGACATGCAGAACCAATTGTTTGGATGTAAGAGCAATCCAGCCACTGAAAGCTATCAAAAATAATGCAGATGTTAAGCTAATTACTATCAATAGGCTTGGATAAGTACCTAATTTTCGGTTTTTTTTCTGCATAGATGTTCTAAGATTTTTTAGATCGTCTGCAAAGATAAAGGAAGAAGTAGGAATTATTTAGAAATTAATGAATTTTAACACTAAAGTTATTCAAATGGAAGAAATTAAGCAGTTTAGCTTTTCCAACGAGCAATACGTTCGGGCATGTTTTGTTCGATGATATTTTTTACGACTTCGGTGATTTCTTCAACTGTAGCATCGGGCGAAAAATATATAGGCTCTTTAAATTTCACTTTCAACTCAGTATTTCTTTTTTTATAATTTAGTCCCGATTTATTGAATGCTCGTCTAAAACCATCAATTACTACTGGCACAACTATTGGATTATTGTCTTTTATAATATGAGCTGTACCTTTGCGAATTGGTGCATAAGGACTGGTTGTGCCTTGTGGAAAGCTTACAACCCAACCAAATTTCAAGCCTTTTGACACATTATCTCCTGCCGAAGTATCTAAAGTTCGCTGTACATTTTCGCCTTTTGCTCTCCATGAGCGTTCAACCAAAATCGCACCTGCCAAGCTAAATATTTTAGGTAAAAATCCTTCTTTCATAGTTTCGCTAGCGGCTACGTAAAATATCCTCCCACGTGGGGCAAGCAATGCAATAGGTAATACCCGATTGCCAAAACCCCATTTTACTGAACAAAAAATATGATAAAATGTAATAACATCAGCAAAGTATGTCTGATGATTGGAAATAAAATAGACGTTTTGGTTAGGTAGTTTGGAAAGGAATTCTGCACCTTCAACTTTGAGCTTATTTGCAACTGCGAGTCGCCAATAAGTAGGAACGCCAGCAATAAGAATGATTAAACGCTTCAATATCAGCCAGTTACCAAATGGGTCTCGGTCGAAAATGCCAAATATATCTATGTATGACACATATCTAAAAAAGGGATTTGAGTCATTATTGGGTACAGGTAAGAAGTTTTTAAGTACACGAAGCATTTTCGGGACTACAATTTTATTTGTTTCAGTTGGGTTTACTTTTGAAAAGTACAAATAAAATCCGGTAATTCCTAAAAACGTGTTAAGTTTTGTTAGTTTCTTTTACCAATTTCATCTCTGATTTTTGCAGCTTTTTCATACTCTTCATCACTTAGTGCTTGGGTCAGCATTTTGTTGAGTTCGTCTAAACTTAAATCTTTTAGAGATTCTTTGTAGGTTTTTTGAGGACGAGAAGATGATTGAACTAATTCTTCTGGCTCATCGGCAGTTGATGCTTCTTGCGTGGTTATACCCGCATCGATCAAAATCTGATTGGTTGTGTAAATTGGCACTTGGAAACGCAAACCAATAGCAATAGCATCCGACGGACGAGCATCAATTGATTTCTGACGAATACCATCAGTACAAACTACTTTTGCAAAGAAAATTCCTTCTCGAAGGTCAGAAATTAATATTTCTTCCACAGTAAAGTCAAAAGCACGTGCAAATGATTTGAACAAATCGTGCGTCATTGGGCGGTTGGGGGTGATGCGTTCCATCTCAATAGCGATGGCTTGTGCTTCAAACATACCTATAATGATTGGCAAACGGCGATTACCAGCTTCTTCTGACAAAACCAATGCAAATGAGCCAGTCTGAGATTGACTTGGCGAAAGACCTAATATTTCGAGTTTTACTTTTTCCACGATGCAAATATAAGCAATTCTTAAAAAAGGCTGGTATTGTTTTGAAAAAAAAATACTGTGAGTGATTTACCCACAGTATTTTCACTTCTATTTTATACTTTTTGAGCGAAGTTTTTTTTTAAATAAACAAAAATTATTTCCCAGCCAAAACCGCCTTCGTCAACTTAGGTAATATATCAAAAACATCACCCACAATGCCATAGTCGGCCGCCTTGAAAAATGGTGCTTCTGGGTCTTTATTAATTACCACAATAACTTTTGAAGAATTTACACCAGCTAAGTGCTGAATTGCCCCCGAAATGCCGCAAGCAATATAAAGATTTGGTGAAACTTTTATCCCAGTTTGTCCAACGTGTTCGTGGTGAGGTCTCCAGTCTAAATCTGACACTGGTTTAGAGCAAGCAGTTGCTGCTCCTAAAGCATCAGCCAAATCGAGCAATGGTTGCCAGTTTTCAGGGCCTTTCATGCCACGTCCACCTGAAACTACCAAGTCGGCTTCTGGCAAAGAAACAGTTCCAGTTGCCTTGATGGTTTCGGTTATTTTTGCCAAAAAAAGATTATCAGACAGGGCAGGAGAGATGGTTTCAACCGTTGCAGAATTACCTGATTCTATAGGGACAACCGCATTTTTCTTTATAGCTAATATTTTAATTTCGCTTTTTACATTTACTTCAGCAAATGCTTTTCCAGTAAAAATGCTAACTTTTACTTGGAAACCATTCATAACGTTTGGTAATTCTATTACATTTCCAACAACTGCCGCTTTCAATGTTCCTGCAGCACGAGCAGTTACAGCATCGGCAAAAGAAGATTTTGCTGAAATAACAACTTTTGCACCTGTCGATTTTACAGCTTCTGCTAAAACTGTGGCATAAGCCATACTATTAGCTACATCTAATTTTGAATCGTTTGCATGAAGTACTTTTATTGCTCCAAAGCTTCCTGCTTTTGCTAATTCTGATGTATTGGCTTTGCCGATTGCTAAGGCTACTGCCGAAGTTCCTAACATTTCGGCAACCTTTGAGCCATAATAAATGGCTTCGAGTGATGATTTTTTGATTGCTCCATCAGCAACTTCTGTGAATATGAGTATCATTTTGATTGTCGATTTATGATGACGATTTACGAATTTTTGATTACCGATTTATTTAAAATATCGAACTTTTGCAGTACAAACAATTAGTAAATCGTAAATATCAAAGGACTTTTGCTTCGGTTTTAAGTAATTCTATTAACTTTTCTGCATCTTCAGCAGGAATCATTTTGCAAGCTCCTTTTGGTGCTGGAAGCGTATATTTTTCTGTGGTAGTTAATGCCGAACCAGATGCTGGTATTACCTTTAAAGGTTTAGTTCGAGCAGTCATAATACCACGCATATTTGGAATTTTCCATTCGGCTATTGGTTCTTGACAACCTAAAACCAAAGGTAGTGGAGCAGTCAGTTTTTCTTTTCCACCTTCAATCTCACGTGTTAAAGTTGCTAAGTTTTCTTCAATATTCAATTGCATAACAGGAGAAAATGAAGGTATTCCAAGCATTTCACCTACAATCCCGTGTACCACACCCGAATTATAGTCGCTTGTTTCACGTCCCATCAAAATTAAATCATAATTGCCTTCTTTGGCAACCGCAGCAATTTGCTCGGCAACAAAGTACGAGTCAGTTGGTTCAACATCAACTCGAATCGCATCGTCGGCACCGATAGCCAATGCCTTTCTGATTTGTGGTTCGGCATCTACACCACCCACATTCAAAACTGTGATAGTTGCACCCAATTGTTCTTTCAATTCGACTGCACGGGCAAGGGCATAATCATCATAAGGCCCAATGATGTAAGTTACGCCCGCTTTGTTTAGCTTTGTATCGCCATCAGTAAATGAAATTTTAGATGTCGTATCTGGTACACTTGAAATACAGACTAATATTTTCATGATTTTATGCCCCCAACCGCAACGGCGGACCGTTCCTAAAGGGATTTTTTATTGAATTGATGCTTTAAGCGGTTATAGAAAAAGCATATATTAATAATATTGTACTTAGAAAGGTATTATTTTTTATTGAAATACGCATAAATTAGTATGCACGCATAACATTATGCAAATCTATATTAAAGAAAAATTGTATGCAAGCAGAAAGATTAAAAATTTTATTGGAGTATTTGGCAGACGAACCTAACGAGCCATTTAATATTTATGCAATTGCGATGGAGTTTATAAATAAGGATAATGAAAAGGCTAAATTTTATCTGGAAAAATTATTAGAGAGTCATCCTGAGTATATTCCGACTTATTATCATGCTGCTGCTTTGTATTTTGAATTGAATGAATTTGAAAAAGCAAAACAAACGTATATCATAGGAATAGAAAAAGCTCATCTTAAGCAAAACTTGAAGGCTTATGATGAGCTTAAACGTGCTTTTAGAATGTTTCTTGATGAAGTGGAAGATTAATAAGATAATTCACTGGTTTCGTGGGTGGTATTTTTACCAAACAAAGCACGAAATGTATCGGTCATATAAAGCACATCTAAAACCTTACTTTTGGCTTGTTTGATCATAAAAAAATGACTATTTTCTTGTTTGTTTTCTTTGATTTGCTCGTCCAAATGGTTGAGAATATAGCCCATACACTCTGTGTTTTCCGAAAAATCATCAACTATATACATCATAAAACGATTTTCGACTTGGCTATCGGCAAAGTAAAAAACCAAATGGTAATCTTCGCCCACTATAAATGATGCTGTTTTGTTTGTATCGAATGATTTGAATATTTCGTTGTTGTCCACTAAGCAATCTATGATGGCTACATCATCGGTTACGATTCGTAATGTGGGCTGTAAAGTCATAATACTTATATTTTAAGTTTTCCGAATAATATTTTGTTGTTTTTCAAATATAACGGTATTTTCTAAAAAATGTTCAATAAAAATATAATATTTTCTTGAAATAGTATAATTATAAAATTACAAATAGTAGAAAATTTGGTATTATTTTAAGTGTATTTACTTAAAAAAACACTTAAATTTTGAAATATAGATTTCGATTTAGCTTAGTTTGCCTAAATAAATATTCAAAATGCTCAATATTGCCTTAAATTAAGGTTGTATTTTTGTCGAAAAATAATTTAAAATGACCTATAAAATTTCAAAAATCATTACTTCATCGCAATTAAAAAGCCGTGCTGCCTCAGTTTTAATGATATATACGGGAGGAACGCTCGGAATGGTTTATGATACTAAAAGTAAAAGTTTAGTGCCTTTCGACTTCGACCAAATTTTAGTAAATGTGCCCGAATTGCAACGTTTAGAATTTGAGTTAACTATACTTACATTGCCCAAACCTATTGATTCTTCAAACATTAGACCTAATAATTGGTTAGAATTAGCTCGAATCGTGAAGAATAACTTTGAAGATTATGATGCTTTTGTTATACTGCATGGTACCGATACAATGGCATATTCGGCATCGGCTTTGAGTTTTTTGTTGGAAAACTTATCGAAACCAGTGATTTTGACAGGAGCTCAATTGCCCATTGGAGTTGCTCGAACAGATGCCCGTGAAAATTTGATAACAGCCTTAGAAATTGCATCTTCACAAATCAATGGCCGACCTGTTGTACCAGAAGTTGCAATTTATTTTAATTCTTATTTGCTACGTGGCAACCGTGCCAAAAAGAAAGA
>NZ_JAYWCU010000282.1:0-19594 GCF_043780375.1 Emticicia sp.
ATTTGTTCCGACCAAGGGAAAACCGTTCGAATTACCAACTTCGGCAGGAAAGACAAAAACTTATGTAAAGTTTGGAGAATTAAAATTTGAAATTGACGAAAAAAAATACAAACTCGCTGTTTATCAATCACTTGGACTAAAAATAATACCACAATACCGTGACTATTTGTTTATTCCATTCAAAGATTTAACCAATGGCAAAGGAAGCTATGGCGGTGGGCGTTACCTTGATTTTCGCATGAAACAACTTGAAGGCGAAAAGATTTATTTAGATTTCAATAAAGCTTATAATCCATATTGTGCTTTTAGTGAAGGATATAGCTGCCCGATTCCGCCAAAAGAAAATCATTTAAAAGTAGCGATTGAGGCTGGAGAGAAGAATTTCGAAAAAAATCATTAAGGCTATTTATCGAACATTTTTCTACGATTATCGTTATTGAAATAAAAATCGCACAAATATTTTTGCAAATTTGGTTTACTCAATGTATTTTTAAGAAACCAAATCATTCGGGAAAATGATATTGGAGTACCAACCTACCCAGCAGTCAAGAATTGACCTGCGGGAACTGAAAGAACTTGTTAGACACGGCGAAAACAAGTATGTAGAATTTAAGCTAAAAACAACCCACCCCGAAAAAATCGTCCGTGAGATGGTGGCATTCGCCAATACCGATGGCGGCAAACTTATTGTGGGTGTAGCCGACGATAAAAGCCTCAAAGGGCTCAAATTTCCTGACGAAGATGAGTTTATTCTACAGCGTGCCATCGAAAAATACATTTATCCTGCTATTGATTATACGTTTGAAAGGCTCGTGATTGAAGGTGAGCGAGAAGTATTAATTTATAATATCCCAAAAAGTCCGTTCAAGCCTCACTATGTAGATTTAGATGGAAACATTGAAAATCGTCGGGCTTATGTGCGTGTAGCCGACCGTTCGGTGCAAGCAAGCCGTGAGATGCGAGAGATTTTGAAAGGCGAGAGAAAAGGCTTGAGTATTCGGTTTCAATATGGAGAAAAAGAAAAAACTTTAATGAAATATCTGGCTGACAATCAACAGATTACGGTTGAAACTTATGCCACGATTGCCAATATTTCTCGAAAAATAGCTTCCCGTACATTAATAGTTTTAGTGCTTGCCAATGTGCTAAAAGTGCAGCCCCACGAAGTGCAAGATTTTTTTATGGCGGCGTAATTTTATCATAAAAAAAGTCAATCTTGAAAATTTTCAAGATTGACTTTTTTTAGTTTTTCAAGCAAATTAACGATTGGTGTATAAACTTGAACTCGCTGGAAATTTTGAAGCTGTTACTACAATTTTCCCTAATGCATCTGGTGCTTGCGTAGCCAAAATCCCCCTCGTAATGATAGTATAAACCCTTCCCGGCGTAACACCTGCGTAAGTAATTGTACCTATGGAGGTTACAGTTCCCGCAGTTGTTGCAGTAGAAGTGCCATTGGTTTTGACACTTAATACAACTGTAGCCGAAGTATTTGTGAAACCAGGCAAATCGTAAGCAATAAATTTATCACCACCTTCTTTGTGTTTTATTCCAGTAGCCGCAACCGAGCCAGCAATACTTACCTCTACATCGGTCGAATTTGCAGTAAGATTTATGACTCTAAAAAACACTTTATTTCCCGAAAGGGCAGGAATATTATCTTGCACCACAAAAGGAGCATAACTTGGTGCTAAACCCGTGGCTATTACGGTATAATATTTGCCCGATTCGAGGTTTACATCGCCAGTTAATAAAGTAGCATCACTAACAGATGGCGTAGTAATTTTTACCTTTGCAGTACCTGCCGATAATATGGTATAGTCAGTCGAAGGAAAAACTCCGCCATAAGCAATTGTTCCTGGCGTTGTTGGAGCAACGGTAAGAATACCCGAAACTTTTCGGTCATTGACAAAAATTGCAACGCCTGGGGCATCGGGAGCAGCATGAACAAATTTTACTTTTGCTCCATCAGCGGGTGCTATTTGTGTCAAAAAACTACTTTTGTCGCCACAACTACCTAATAGTAATGTAGTTAGCAAACTTATTGATAAGATATATATTTTCATTGTATCGAAGTTAAATCCCATCCAACCCTACCAAAAGGGAAGGCTAAATGAAAGAGATAGAAGATTATTTCTTAGTAAACCACAATTCGTACGTATGGTAATCGAAGTTATTGCCGCCGATTATGTCAAGCGAATTCCGATTCCATACATATTCAGAATTATACCTTGGACGTACTCGTTGAGCTGGTTTTCCACCATTATCGGCTGACAATTGAGTACCAATTGGCAAGGTAAAACCAGTATAAACCTCATTACTATAATTATAACGACGCATATCTACCCATGTTTCCAGACATCCATGTCCCCACAGAGCAATGTATTTTTGTAGCATAATATCGCTCAATTTCAAATCAGCATCAACATCAACTACGGCAGCACTTGCCAAATAATCGGTTTGTTCTTTTGCCGTAGCTTTGGCATAAGCCAAGTGAGCTATAATGCCATTTTTATACGCTTCTAAAGCTTTTGCTTTATCGCCTTTTTTAAATAATGCTTCGGCTTTTATAAACTGTAATTCAAAATAAGTCATTAAAGGATAATCAGCTTTGTCTGAAAAAATATATCTACCATCAAGGGCAGTAGTAGCCACACCTGGAACAGTATTCCACAAGGTGGCGATACGGGTAGCGGCAGTTCCCGAATTTGGGTCACCAAAAGTCGTATTTACGCCACGATAAGTTCCATCAACCGAAGGTGTTAGCATTAATGCCAAACGAGGGTCTTTTACATCTTTAAATACGGTTCCATTTAGCAAAGATACCATATAGGCACTTTGTCGGTAGCTACCCATATTATTACGAGTTGGTCCAAAAAAGTTTCCATCTGCGGTACTTGTGCCAGTGTGAGGCACATTAAAATTATCGGCATTACTTGCCAATGATTTATCAACGTATTCGATTACTTTATCGGGGTTATAAGTACTTTTATTGCTCAAATGATTAGCATTTCTTGCCAAAATACCATAAACAAACTTTATCCATTTGGTACGGTCGCCTTTATAAACCAAGTCGCCACGAGCCAAAGATATCATCGAAACAATACCATCGGTGCGAGCCAAATCAGTTAGGGCATCGTTGCAGCCACGCACTACTTCGGCATAAACATCTTCTTGCTTATCGAAGTCAAAAACGTAGCGATTTGGCTCAAACATTTGCTTCAAAATCATTTCGCCATGATAATCAGTTGTTGATTGCCAACTCCACGCTTGAATGGCTTTTGCTACGCCAGAGTAGTCCCATTTGCCTTTTTCTTGTCCATCTCTTATTGCCAAAACAATATTTTGACCCAAAGCAAAATAATGTTGTCGCCACTTTTCACCTGCGGCGTCACTTCCTGCCACGTAGCCGTGTCTGTCCCAAGTATTCCCCCCCCCCGATGAATGCCAATTTTGAATGTATTGACCAATATAGCGAGAGTCAAATGCCTCTCCACGCATCATTCCTGCAAGTAATGGTGGTAAAAGTACGTGTCCTTCTGCTACTTGTGGGTTACTTGGGTCTTGATTGATATCAAGGTATTTTTCGCAACTACTCAGCCAAAGACTTGCAAAGAGCATTGCTAATATTTTTATTTTTTTCATTTTGTTTAAACTTTGATTTACCAGATAAATCTGATGTTTAATGAATAAAATTCCTTTGTTTAACGATTTTTAAATTAAGTAATTAATTTATAATCAATGAGTTACAAATTAACCATACAACATCGCTCGGGCGACCTTGTTATTATTCATCATTGCTTAAAACCCAACTTTAAGACCAACCGTAAGATTACGAGGCATGGCGAGAGTTCCGTAGTCAAGACCTGCCGCACCTGCACCGCCAGAAGTTGCGGTTGTACCATTTACACTTGGATCGGAACCCGTGTAATTGGTAAGCATAAATAAGTCAGTTGCCGTAACGAAGAGTCCTCCCGAACGGAAAATTTTAGTTGATTTCATTACTTTTTCAGGAAAATTATAAGATAAAGTAACATCACGTAATCGTATCCAGTTTACATCTTTCTCTACAAACTCTGACTCAGGCAATGCTGAGAAAAAATCTGAGCGATACAATGGCGAAATCTGAATTGTATTGGTTGTCGGATTGTCAGTATTTTCAAGGCCATCTCTTAGCACTCCCTTAAATGTTACTGGTGTTTCACGGTCTAAGAATTTATTACTCAAACCCGTTCTGTACAAATAAGCAGCATTTCCATTAAATACATCGCCACCTTTACGAATGTCTAACAAGAACGAAAGATTTAGGTTTTTGTAACGGAATCTGTTGGTCAATCCGATGGTAAAATCTGGTGTTCGGTCGCCAATTGGCAAAAAATTTTGATTAATAATTGGCAAACCCGACGTAGGATTTATCAAAATATCACCTTTGGGGTTTCTTAAATAACTGTATCCACCAATGGCTAAGGCACTTCCTGACCCACGTTGGTTATAATCAAGATTCATGTTCTTGAAATAATTTCCCAAATTTCCCACAAAAGCACTCGCACGAGCATTTCCAAACAACCAAGTGTCTGAATTATAATATTCAGGTACATCGGCAGGAAGACTACTTACATCTGTTTTGAGTTTTGTAAAATTGAGTTGCAAGTTCCAATCAAAATTTTGTCTTTTCACAGGATTCATGTAAAGTTCAACTTCCATGCCTTTGTTATAAAAATTACCCCCATTCAACAAGCCTAAAATAAAACCTGTTCCGTAGCTAAGGCGTTGCGAAACAATTTGAGCATAACGATTTTGCTCATAATAAGAAACATTAATACCATAGCGATTTTGAACAAATTTCAACTCCGCACCCACTTCAAAACTCTTGCCACGCTCAGGTAGTAATCCTTCATTGCCACCAAAAGCACCATAAGCAAATCCTCCGCCTGTAGTTGTTTGTGGCGTAAGACTTGACAATACTCTATACGGTGGTGCATCTTTACCTACTTCGGCATACGAGATTCTAATTTTACCATAAGTAAGCCACTGAACATCTTTGAAAACTGGCAATTTTGCAAATTCAAAAGAGCTATTTATTGAAGGATAAAAATAGCTATTATTAGCTTTTGGCAAAGTTGAAGACATGTCATTTCGGCCAGTAACGGTTACATAAAGCAAATCGTTATAGCCCCAAGTCATTTGGGCAAATACTCCAACTCGGCGTTGGCGAGTAAGTGTAAGTTTAGCTTTTTGGGTTAGAGGATTGGTATTATTGATGCTATTAAAATCTGAAAGGTATAAGTTTTCGCCATAAATCGCATTTACTTCGTAGCGATTGTCATAAACATCTCCACCCACTTGGGTTGATAACGAAAACTTACCGAATGTTTTGTTGACCGATGTTACTAAGTTACCAGTTATCAACTGTCCGTTTTCGGTATAATTATCAACGATACCTTTTCCAACAAGACCAAGATTTGACTCTGGATTGATAAAGAAATTACCCAAAGTAGAATAAAATTCAGGACCAAAACGCCCGGTAACTTTCAGCCATTTGGTGGGTTTATAATTCAATTCAAACCTACCAATTGTACGAGTTGTGCGGTCTTGATTTTTGTTGCGGTAAAGATTAAATAATGGATTATCCAATTCAGATGCCTCAGCAAGCAAACGTCGGCGAGTGCCATCGGGGTTTTTCCAGTTAGTAATGTCGTCGTTGGCGGGCCAAGACAATAAACCAACATAGAAGCCACCACCACTACGAATTGCCTTCACATTACTTGATTTTAAGAACTGAAACGAGGTCGAAAGGTCTAACTTTGAACTAATATCAGCATCTCCTTTCAGCATCATTGATAACCTTTCGTAGTTGGTTGTTGGCACAATGCCATCTTGATTAGTGTACGTTGTAGAAAAACGATACCTGACGGCATCTGTTCCACCTTGCACTGCCAAATTATGCACTTGGGTTTTACCTGTCTGATAAAAATTATCTAAGTTATTATAAAGCGTAGTTTCTGAGCCATATTTTGGTCCAAAAAAACTTTGGGCTGTTCCAGCAGGCGAGCCGTTGAAACCTCGACCATAAACTCTTTGGGTTTCGAGTGAACGATATACTTTTGAAAAGCCAAACGTATTGCTATAATCAACCTTTGGTTTGCCTTTTTTGGCTTTTTTTGTAGTAATAATAATTGCCCCCGAAGCTCCATCTTGCCCATAAAGTGCGGCAGCTTCTGGTCCTTTCAGCACCGTTATTGATTCAATATCTTGCGGATTTATTTCTCCCGCCCGACTCATGTAGTCATTTCCTCTATTTGGTCCATCACTTACCAAAGCACCCTGCCCGAAAGTACGGTTATCAAGTGGCAAGCCGTCAATCACAAAAAGTGGGCTATTACTACCTCCTATAGAAGTTACACCACGCAACTGAATCTGAACCGAACCTCCAGGAGTTCCACTAGTAGGAGTCATGTTCAAACCTGCCACTCTTCCTTGCAAAGCTTGCATGAAATTAGGTCGTTGCGTATCAGCAACATCATCTCCTTTTACAGTTTGCACCCCATAGCCAAGGCTTCCTTTTTTTACGTCAATACCTTGTGCGACCGTTACGACTTCATCAAACTCAAAAGCTGATGAGGCTAGCACCACATCGAAAGTAGCGGTATTGGAAATTTTTAAACTTTGGGTTTCAAAACCTAAAAAGCTAAATACTAAAGTCCCATTTTGAGGAACTGACAAGCTATACTTACCATCAGCATTAGTGGTAGTACCTTTACTTAATCCTTTGACGGCTACGCTTACGCCTGGCAAAGCCGAGCCATCTTCTGAAGAAGTAACTGTTCCCGTAATTAATTTGTCTTGGGCAATAGTTATCTGATAGAAAAACACAGACAGCATTACAATCCAACATCGTAGAGTTTGTTTCATAAAAAAGTAGATTATGTTTATTGATGATTAAACTCACGCAAGTTAATAAAAATTATAATATCAACACAACGTGGTTAATAGAAGTGTTTCGCATAAAAACCTATTCTTTATAACCGTAGTAGTATCATATAAAATACTTATCAATTATTCTTTTCTAAGAAAAATACAAGTATAATATAAGAATTGACATAATTTTTATCAAACTATATTAAAAAGTTCAAAATCAATTTCATAACTTTGCACTCCGAAAAAAAATTGTATTAGTCAAAACAGTATTCTTTGAAAAAAATTACTTGATTATCAAGTATTTAATCAAGTTAAACAGATAAATAAAAGCGGTAGTCGCACTATCTAAAATGGCAAAAAAAGAAAAATCAGGTCTTGAAATCATTGAAAGTCCAGAAGCATTACAACAAGAATTCAATAAAGCCGAAGGCTTTTTAAAAATCAACCAAAAATTATTGACCATCGTTGGTGGTATAGTTTTGGCAGTTGTTTTGGGGATTGTTGGCTATAATTATTATACTAAATCGCAAGATGAAGATGCCCAATCGGCTATGTTTAATGCTGTTTATGCTTTTGAAGCAGACTCATTGAAACAAGCACTTAACGGTACAGGTGGCAATGAAGGAATATTGGCTATTGCTGATAATTATGGTGGTTCAAATGCGGGTAATTTAGCAAATTTTTATGCAGGGGTTGCTTTAGTAAAACAAGGTAAATTTGATGAGGGAATTGAACATTTGAAAAACTTTAGTTCAAATGATTTGCTGATTCAAGGGCGTGCTTATGTTTTAATAGGTGATGCTTATATGGAAAAGAAAAGCACAGACGATGCGATTACTTACTACAAGAAAGCCGCTGAATATAAGCCAAACAAAACTTTTACACCTGCTTATTTGATGAAATTAGCAATTGCCTACGAAGTTGCAAAAAATAACAAAGAAGCGTTGGCGGTTTATACTGAAATTGTAGAAAAATATCCAGATTCGATTGAAACAGGCAATGCCAAAAAATATAAATCCAAACTCGAAGACATCGTCGGCGAGTAAGATTTGGTTATTATAAAATAATAATCAAAGGGATAAGCCGAAATTGGTTTATCCCTTTTTTTTAATTTATTTCCCGAAAATCAATATGTCATCAGTTCATAAAAATCTAAGCGAATTTAGCACCGAAGCCCTACCCGATGTAAGTCAAAAGCGTTTTGCAATCATCGTAGCCGAGTGGAACGAAGAAGTTACCGAAGCCCTTTTTGAAGGGGCTTATAAAACTCTTTTAGAAAATGGCGTAAAAGCCTATAATATCATAAGAGCCAATGTTCCAGGCAGTTATGAATTAAGTTTTGGCTCGCAAGTATTTGCCCAAAAAGCTGATATTGATGCCGTCATTGCAATCGGTTGCGTAATTCAAGGCGAAACTAAACACAATGATTATATCAATCATGCAGTTGCTCAAGGCTTAACGAATGTGTCATTGAAATATAATAAACCTGTAATTTTTGGCGTATTAACACCAAATAACCAACAACAAGCCCTCGACCGTGCGGGTGGAATTCATGGCAATAAAGGTGATGAAGCGGCGATAACGGCGATAAAGATGCTGGCTATTAGCTGATAATCAACGAATTATATAATAAAATAAATTAATAAAAAACTCAACCACAGAATAACGATGCAAGTTTGGAAATTTGGCGGAACCTCAGTAGGTAAGCCCGAGCGTATGCACGCAATCCGTAATCTTATTACTGAAGACTCAAGTCGTAAAATCGTAGTTTTGTCGGCACTTTCAGGCACGACAAATTCACTTATTTCTATTGGCGAGTCGCTTAAAGCTAATAATGATGCCGAAGCAATCGAAAAAATCGACGCTCTGTACGCTCACTATCAAGCATTTATCAAAGAATTATATAAAACCGAAGAAGGATATACGAAAGGTAAAACTATCATCGAAAATGAATTTAATTTTATTCGTTCATTGGTAAATATTAAACCTTTTTCGCTTAAGCAAGAAAAGGCAATTGTTGCCGAAGGCGAATTACTTTCAACTCAAATGTTTGAGACGTATCTACAAGAAGAAGGCGTAAGTTCTGCTCTTTTACCTGCTTTAGATTTCATGCTGATTGATGCCGACAATGAGCCAGTATTGAGTTTTACTGAAGAAAAACTAACAGCAATGCTTTCGCAATTAGAAGATAAGCAAATCTTTATCACACAAGGTTTTATTTGTAGAAATCCAAGAGGCGAAGTTGATAACTTGAAACGTGGGGGCTCTGATTATACAGCATCGTTGGTAGGCGGAGCGATTCGTGCAGAAGAAATACAGATTTGGACTGATATTGACGGAATGCACAACAATGACCCAAGAATTGTGAAACGCACTTTTCCTGTGCGTGAATTGACTTTTGAGGAAGCAGCAGAATTGGCATATTTTGGGGCAAAGATATTACACCCAAGTACCATTACTCCAGCCAAAATGCGTGGCGTACCTGTTCGTTTGAAAAATACAATGGAGCCAAACGCCTACGGAACGCTCATTGCCGATAAAACTACTGATGCCGAAATCAAGGCAATTGCTGCGAAAGATGGCATCACAGCTATTTATATTCACTCAACTCGCATGCTAAATGCTTACGGTTTTATGAGAAAAGTTTTTGAGGTTTTTGAAAACTTCAAAACGCCTGTCGATATGATAACAACATCGGAGGTTTCGATTGCCGTTACAATTGATAATGCCGAGAATCTTGACAAAATCACAGCAGTTTTAGGTCAATTCGCTGAATTGGAAGAACACGACCGCAATCAATCTATCATTTGTATTGTAGGAAATTTCATGGCAGATAAAGCAGGAATTGCTCTGAAAGTGATGGAAGCAATGCGTGATATTCCAATCAGAATGATTGCTTATGGTGCATCGGAGCATAATATTTCTCTTTTGGTTGATACCAAGCACAAAAACGAAGCTTTAAATGCCTTGAATGAGGGTTTGTTTAAATTTGATTAAAATACGTTTGACCTATTTTTTCATTAACTTTGTTAGTCCTTAAAACAATATTATTATGGAAATCCAGATTAGCGTTCAAAATCCTCAAAAAGCAATTGCCTTACTGGAATTTTTGAAATCTTTTGAAATGATTGATACTTTCAAGATTTTGGAGAATTCTTTGGCAAAAAAAACAGACACTAAAAAAGAGACTTCATTTTTTGACCAATTTTATGGAAGTGTTCCCGATTTAGATGTTGCTAAATTTGAAACGTACTTAACTGAATCAAGAAACGAATGGGAACGCCCTCTCTTTTAGATAGTAATTGTGCCATTTACCTTATCAAGGGTGGCTTGGATAAAAGTGTTGAACAAGAACTTAGAAAAGCAACCACATTGGGTTTTAATCTTTCGGTTATAAGCCAAATTGAACTTTTAGGCTATGATTTTCCAACAATGGAGGTAAAATTAAAAACTGAAAAGTTTGTAAACTAATGCACTATTTTTCCGCTTGATAACTCTATTGTCTATAAAACAATAGAATTAAGGCGTTTATACAAAATCAAACTTCCAGATGCTATTATTGCTGCAACTGCAATAGTCTTTGATTTTACACTCATTTCTCGCAATGACAAAGATTTTGAAAATATCAATGGATTAAAATATTACAATCCTTTTTAATAGGTTAAGATTATAAATTTTTCATGCTACAACTCAATTACATAAAAGAAAACAAACAAGCTACCATTAATAGCTTGAAGCGTAAATATTTCAAAAATGCTGAAGAAGTAATCGAAACGGTTTTGAGCATTGACCAAAAACGCCGTGAAACCCAAGCCGAACTCGACACTACTTTGGCAAGAGCCAATGCTTTAGCCAAAGAAATTGGCGGTTTGATGAAAGCAGGCAAAAAAGAGGAAGCAGAAGCAGCCAAAGCTGAAACAACTGAATTGAAAGTAAAGTCGAAAGCCTTAGAAGAACACTTAAAGTCCTCAGAGTCAGAGCTTTATAATGTAATGGTTACGATTCCAAACCTTCCACACATCAGTGTTCCCGAAGGTCGCACGCCCGAAGAAAATGTCAGTATTTTTGAGCATGGTACGATTCCAACTTTGCATGATGCTGCTTTGCCTCATTGGGAGCTTATAAAGCAATATGACATAATCGACTTCGATTTAGGAAATAAAATTACTGGTGCGGGATTTCCTGTTTATAAAGGAAAAGGTGCAAGAATTCAGAGAGCAATGATAAATTTCTTCTTGGATGAAGCATTGTCGGCTGGTTATATGGAAATTCAACCACCGATTTTGATAAATAAAGAATCGGGCTTCGGCACGGGACAATTACCTGATAAAGAAGGGCAAATGTACCATTCAACGGTTGATGATTTGTATTTGATTCCAACTGCCGAAGTGCCAATTACGAATATTTATCGAGATGTAATTTTGTTAGAAAATGAGTTGCCGATAAAAAATGTAGCGTATACACCTTGTTTTCGTAGAGAAGCAGGAAGTTGGGGGGCTCACGTGAGAGGTTTGAATCGTTTGCACCAATTTGATAAAATCGAAATTGTGCAGATTCGTAAGCCCGAAGAGTCTTATCAGGCATTAAATGAAATGGTTGAACACGTAAAGTCGTTGCTCGAAAAATTGGAGTTGCCTTATCGAATTCTTCGTCTTTGTGGAGGCGATATGGGTTTTACTTCCGCTCTTACTTATGATTTTGAAGTGTATTCTGCTGCACAAAAACGTTGGTTAGAAGTTAGTTCCGTTTCAAATTTCGAATCATATCAAGCCAATCGTTTGAAGCTTCGTTATAAAGCGGAACGCCGCCCGGGCGAGGGTAAAATGCAACTTTTGCATACGCTGAATGGTTCGGCTTTGGCTTTGCCACGTATATTGGCTTCTATCTTAGAAAACTTCCAAACACCCGAAGGAATCAAAATCCCAAAAGTATTAATTCCTTATTGCGGATTTGACACAATCAACTGATAATCAAGTATTTGCATAAAACAAAAAGAGGAAAAACGATTTGTTTTCCTCTTTTTGTATGCCTTATTATTCTAGAAAATTATACCTTTTTCTTTATTGCTAATTTTTTTCCTGCCGAAAGTAAAGGCTCAATTTCAGTATAACCCAAAAACATTTTCACTACTTTACCAGTATTTGGGTCAATAAAAAATAATGAAGGATAACCCTGTACTTCATAAATACTTGATAATCTTACGCCCTCGTCAGTTTCCATGTCAATGGCTGCATTAATAAAGTTTTCGTTGAAAAATGCACCTAATGCTTTGTCAGGAAAAACCCTTGATTGTAGCATTTTACATGGCCCACACCAAGTGGTATAAGCATCCATAAATATCAATTTCTTTTCGGCTTTCGCTTTTTTAACTATTTCTTTCCAAGACGTTTCAGTGAATTTTATTCCTGTGGCACTATTCACATGTTGAGCATAAGTTGATAGGCTAAAAAGTAGTCCAATGGTGGCAAACAATAGATTTTTCTTCATTTTTAGTAAAATAATGAGTGATTAGTGACTATTTTATCTAACGTATAAGTATAAGATTTTAGTTTCTTTGGGAGTAAAAAAAGCAAAATTTAGACCAAAATATGATATTCTTCAACATTCATCATTCTTAGTCTCACACGATTCTTTTACCCTCACCCTGCCCAATTTTCTCTATCCAAACTACGATATTGTATAGCCTCAGCCAAATGCTCAATTTTGATTTCTTCCGATGCTGATAAATCGGCAATGGTACGACTTACTTTCAAAATTCGGTCATACGCACGTGCCGAAAGCCCGAGGCGTTCCATTGCTTTTTTCAGAAGAGCTTTTCCTGCTTCGCCAATATCACAAATTTCTTTCACCATTTCTGGCTGCATCATAGCATTTGAATGAACATCTGGATAATTTTCAAAACGTTTCGTTTGTAATTCACGGGCGGAGATTACTCGCACCCTTATCTCGGCAGAAGTTTCATTTTTTCGAGTAGAGGCAATTTGGTCAAAACTTACAGGTGTAACTTCTACGTGCAAGTCTATTCTATCTAAAAGAGGTCCTGAAATTTTATTCAGATATTTTCCAACCGTACCAGGCGGACAGCTACATTCTTTGTCAGGATGGTTATAATAGCCACATGGACAAGGGTTCATGCTTGCCACCAACATAAAATTTGAAGGAAATTCAACGGCTTGTTTGGTGCGAGAAATAACAACTTTTCGCTCCTCTAATGGCTGACGCATTACTTCCAAAACAGTTCGTTTGAACTCTGGTAGTTCGTCCAAAAACAAAACGCCATTATGAGCCAAAGAAATTTCGCCAGGTTGCGGATAACTTCCGCCACCAACCAAAGCTGCATCCGAAATGGTATGATGCGGCGAACGAAAGGGTCGGCGAGCAATCAACGATGATTTTATACCTAATTTTCCTGCAACTGAATGAATTTTGGTTGTTTCGAGGGCTTCTTGAAGTGTGAGTGGTGGTAAAATAGAAGGTAAACGCTTGGCAAGCATAGTTTTCCCAGCTCCTGGTGGTCCAATCATAATAACATTATGACCGCCAGCCGCTGCAATTTCCATGGCTCGTTTGATATTTTCTTGCCCTTGTACGTGCGAAAAATCGGCGTCGTATTCACTTACCGAATTGAAAAAAATATCTCTTGTGTCAGTAACCAATGGTTCAATTTCTCTTTGTCCGGTCAAATATTCTATGGCTTCCATCAATGTATTTACAGGAATCACATCTAATGAATTGACTATTGATGCCTCCATTGCATTTTCGGCAGGAAGTATAAACCCTTTCAATTTATTTCGCCGAGCTTCTATGGCGATTGGCAAAACACCTTTGATTGGGCGAAGTGTTCCATCTAAAGCTAATTCGCCCAAAATGACATATTCTTCTAAATTTTTAGTCGTTTTTATTTGTCCCGAAACAGCCAAAAGACCTATTGCCATTGGCAAATCATAAGCAGAACCTTCTTTACGAATATCAGCAGGAGCAAGATTTATGACGGTTTTTTGACGAGAAATTTGAAAATTACAGTTTTTCAAGGCGGCATCTACTCGTTGTTGGCTTTCTTTTACGGCTCCGTCTGGCAAACCTACAATTGCCATTCCTGTACCTTGCACTACACTCACTTCAACGGTAATTAGTGCAGCATCGACACCATAAACAGCAGCCCCGAAGGTTTTTGACAGCATAAGTTTTTTTTAAATAGGCACAAAAGCAACGAGGCCCAATGGCGACCGTTGCTCGGCACAAAGTTTTAGAATTTAATTTTTACAGTTCCCAACGCCAATCTTTACCAATTATCAACTCATTTTTGAGGTTTTGTTTAATCAAAAACTCTTTGGTTTGTTGGTCATTCAGCTTTTTTACTGGCAGTTCGTCAGCTTCTGCCAAAGCATAAAGCATCATTGCCGTAAAGCGGACATTATTAGTAATTTGTTTTTTGTCAATCAAATCGAAGCGGTCGCAATTAGCATGGTAGCAATTATAGGCTTTCACAGGAAAACTTCCCGATGGCGAGCAAACTGGCACTCCTTCAATCATAAATGGCTGATGGTCAGAGTGCAAACCCGCACCATTCGGATTTACATTCGTAAAAGTCGAATCAATTGCTTTAATTTTCTTTCCTACTTCATCAAAAAACTTGCGTAATTCTGGTCGCCCCATGGCGTTGAAACCTTTCGCATTGTTTACCATGTCGAGATTTATCATCATTTGTACTTGGTCGAGCTTACCTTCTTCTTTGTATTTTTTCACCATTGCTTTCGAACCAAGCAAACCTTGCTCTTCGCCCATGAAAAGTACAAATTCGATGGTACGTTTTGGTCGAAGATTCAATGCCTGAAAAACCCTTGCTACATCCATTACCGTAAAAGACCCAATGCCATTGTCCATTGCACCAGTGGCCAAATCCCACGAATCTAAATGCCCACCGATAATGATTTTTTCTTTTCTATATTTTTTTGAATTCCCAGGAAGTGTTGCTATTACATTTCTTGCACGAATGGGGCGACTGAAGTTTCGCATATCAACAATTGCCAAAAGGTTTGGCTCTTCACTCAACCATTTACGAATCGCTTTACCACTTTCTACCGAAATACAAACAGCTGGAATTGGAATCAATTCGCCAGTAACAGAAGCTGTTCCTGTTAAAAGTACACCACCTTCTACGGCATTAGCAATAATAACACCCGAAGCACCATATTTGATTGCCAAAGCGGTTTTCTCCGAACGATGAAGATTTTTCTTTCCTTTATTCTCTGGTGATTGAATATTAATATTAAACAAAGCAACCTTGCCTTTTAGTTGTTCTTTTACTTTTTCAAAATCAGATTCTACCCCGTCACTACAATCAACAATAGGTGACTTGAGGTGCGACGAAACAGGCGAATGTGCCAAAGCAACTACCTCTACATCATGAAAAAAATCGCTATTACGTGGCACAATCGAAAGGCTCACTGTATCTCTCGCCCAAGACTCTACTTCAAAAGGCAAGTATTTTACATCAACAAAACCATATTCTTTCAATAGTTTGTAAGAAAACTCCTCGGCTTTTTTTCCGTTGGTGCTACCTGTCAGGCGATGCCCAATTGTGGAAGTTGCTTCGCCAAGTGTTTCGTACGAACGTCCACG
The DNA here is from genome assembly GCF_043780375.1 of Emticicia sp. Classification (GTDB taxonomy): domain Bacteria; phylum Bacteroidota; class Bacteroidia; order Cytophagales; family Spirosomataceae; genus Emticicia. The sequence goes on from NZ_JAYWCU010000282.1 coordinate 15,541, forward strand.
ATAAAGTACCTCTTGGTTTATCTTTACAAAAACTTCTTCAAGACGGTCTTTTTTGATATTGAAAGCTGAAAGAGTTGCTATAATTACCGCTATTATTAATGCAAAAGTCCGTTTTCTCATTAGATTTATAAAAGTTATTATTATAATAGATGAAATGTTTTTTTATAAAGTGTAATATTAAATGTAAAAATCGTTATTTTTAAACAAATTGTCTAAATATTTTTCGTAATTCATTTCCTTAAAAACGCCACAACATCTACACCATTCGTCAAGAAATTGTTTTATTTTTGCCAAGAATCTTAATTCAAACGATAACCTCGATGAAAAAGCTGTTTTATTTATTTCTTTTAACTATTTCAACTATGAGTATCGGACAGACAATGAAAAACACTGGCTTAACCACGCCAGTAGTGCAAGTAAAACCCAAAGAAATGAAAATCCACGACCATGCTCGTGTTGATAATTACTATTGGCTCAACGAACGTGAAAATGCTGAAGTTATCAATTATTTAAAAGCCGAAAACACCTACTTAGATGCAGTAATGGCTCCTGTAAAACCTTTTCAAGAACAGCTTTTTCAAGAAATGAAAGGTCGTATTAAAGAAAAAGATGAGTCTGTTCCTGTAAAAGATGGCAATTATTTTTATTATGCAAAATTTATCGAAGGTGGCGAATACCCACTTTATTGCCGCAAAAAAGGTGACCTAACAGCTCCCGAGGAAATATTATTGGATGGCAATAAATTAGGCAAAGGCAAGGCGTATTTCAACGTTGGCGGCTACGAAATATCTGATAATGAGGAAATTATGGCTTATGGCGTTGATACCATCAGCCGTCGAAATTATACAGTTCGGTTTAAAGATTTAAAAACGGGCAAGTTATTTAAAGACCAAATTAAAAACACTGAGGGTGGAAGCTACGCTTGGGCGGCAGATAATAAAACACTTTTTTACATTGTTCGTGACCAACAAACACTTCTGGGCTACCAAGTTTGGCGACACGTTTTAGGAACTGACGTAAAAACAGATGTATTGATTTATGAAGAAAAAGACAACCAATATTACATGGGTCTATATCGCATGAAGTCAAAAAAATATATTGCAATTGGTTGCGACCATAATGGCGTAGCTTCTGAATATCATTTATTGGAAGCATCTAATCCAACGGGAGAATTCAAAATATTTTCTCCTCGTGAGCGTGGACATGAATATAATATTGAGCATTTTCAAGACAAATTTTATGTCCGCACCAATCTTAACAATGCCCTCAATTTCAAGTTAATGGAAGTCAAGGAGGATCATAGTTCAGATAAATCGCAGTGGAAAGAATTGATTGCACATAGAAAAGATGTTTATTTGGAAGGCATCGAGGTTTTCAAAAATCACTTGGTTGTTCAAGAAAAAAATCAAGGATTGACTCAAATCAGAATTATCAATCAAACAACAAAAGCCGAACATTATTTGAACTTTGGCGAACCAGCATACGATGCCAACATTGGAGCAAATCCCGACTTTGAGACCGCTGTTTTACGTTATGGTTATACGTCTTTGACAACACCAAGTTCAACGTTTGATTATAATATGAACACCAAAGCAAAAGAATTGAAAAAACAACAAACTGTTTTAGGTGGATTTGACAAAAACAATTACGTATCAGAGCGAGTTTTCGTAAGCGTTCGAGATGGAGCAAAAGTACCTGTTTCGATTGTGTATAGAAAAGGCACCAATCTCGACGGAACTGCACCTTTACTACAATATGCTTATGGTTCTTATGGCTCTTCAACCGATGCAACTTTTAGTTCGGTGCGACTAAGCCTATTAGACCGAGGCTTTGTTTATGCCATTGCACACATTCGTGGCGGACAAGAAATGGGGCGTGAATGGTACGACCACGGCAAAATGTTTAATAAGAAAAACTCCTTCTACGATTTTATTGATTGCTCGGAGTTTCTCATAAAAAACAAATATTGTAGCCCAACCAAACTTTTTGCTTTGGGTGGAAGTGCCGGTGGACTATTAATGGGAGCAATTATAAACATAAAGCCCGAATTATATAGAGGCGTAGTAGCAGCCGTACCATTTGTAGATGTAGTAACAACAATGCTCGACGAAACGATTCCATTGACAACTGGCGAGTTTGAAGAATGGGGAAATCCTAAAAACAAGGATGCCTATGAATATATGTTATCCTATTCACCCTACGACAATATAGAGAAAAAAGCATATCCAAATATGCTCGTTACTACAGGTTTGCACGACTCACAAGTGCAGTATTTTGAGCCTGCTAAATGGGTGGCTAAACTTCGTACAATGAAAACTGATAATAACTTATTATTGATGCACGTCAATATGGAAGCAGGGCACGGAGGAGCTTCCGGGCGTTTTGCTTCTCTCAAAGAAGTAGCAATGGAATATGCCTTTATTATTGATTTGGCAGAAATGATTAAGTGACAATAATTACCGAATAATCATTTTCTACAAAAATAATGAGCGTTTTTGTAGAAAATTCTAACATTTTTTTTTTTCTTTGCTGATGATTAAACTTAAATTGTGACCTAAAATCTTTTGATTAGTCCAATTTTGACATTATTTCTAAGAAGAAAACAATTAAATTCCCCCAACATGAAGAAAATAACATACCTTTTTGTAGCCTTATTAACTTTATCGCTATCAACCCAGGCACAAGATTCTTGTAAGGTTTGTAAACCTTATAAATGGGAAATTGGTCTTCCCATCGGTATCAACCAATATTTTGGTGATATGCATTGTAGTAAACCATATCCTTCAGAAAACAATCTGATGATTGGTGCGTTTGTTCGCCGACACCTAAATGATTATTTTGCCTTACGTGGACAAATACTATTGGGCAAATTAGCAGGAAATGACCTCGACCGACCAGACCACAGATGGGATTATCGTCGTTTGAAATTTTCTACACCATTAGTTGAATTATCTCTACTTGGTGAGTATTATCCACTCCGAGAAAGAAGATATACTTGCGATGGTACTTTCAAAAAAACACTCACTCCATATCTCTATGGTGGAATAGGTGTTGCTTTTACTAATCCTACTGTAAAAGCTCAAAATGCTGCTTTGCAAGATGATGACCCAAGAAAATATGTTATGGCTCAATTATATGACCAAGACCTTGCAAATAGAAAAAAAGCGGCTTTGATTCTTCCTTTTGGTGTTGGTTTGAAATATAATATTGCAGAACGATGGACTATTGGTGCTGAAGCTGGTTATCGTTATGCTTTTTCTGACTACCTTGATGGTACAAAACTTTCGACTACAGCTTTAGGAACAGGTACTGCCCTTACGCCAAATGGTCGTGCTTATAATGATGGTTATGTAGTAGCTAATTTGCTTGGTTCTTATCGCTTTGGTGATAAAGATGGCGATAAAGATGGAGTCGTAGATAGATGCGATGCCTGTATAGCAGAAAAAGGATTACGTAAATTTCAAGGTTGCCCTGATACAGACGGTGATGGTATTCCAGACAAAGATGATGCCTGCCCAACACAAGCGGGTCCTATGGCATTGAAAGGTTGCCCTGATACTGACGGTGACGGTATAGCTGATAAAGATGATGATTGTCCAACACAAGTAGGCACAATAGCATTGAAAGGCTGCCCAGACCGTGACAAAGACGGTGTTGCTGATAAAGACGATGCTTGTCCAGACGTACCAGGTGTTAAAGCATTAAAAGGTTGCCCTGATACTGACGGTGATGGTATTGCTGATAAAGACGATGCTTGTCCAAATGAAGCAGGTCCAGCATCATTGAATGGCTGCCCAGATACTGACGGTGATGGCATTGCCGACAAAGATGATGATTGTCCAACAGTAAAAGGAGTAGCTTCGGCTAAAGGTTGCCCAGACCGTGATGGTGACGGTGTAGCTGACGCAAAAGACAAATGTCCAGATTTAGCTGGTTTAGCATCGAATGATGGTTGCCCAGAAGGATATGTAAATGGTCAATTAGTTCCTAAAGGTTATAGAACTGCAAGTGGTTGTGAAATTTCACAAGCAGAATTAGACGAGTTGAGTTTTGC